>JAFTPF010000061.1 GCA_017463445.1 Clostridia bacterium | reverse complement strand
TAGCGGCAGGGGTGTCGCCGCCGCATCCCGCAGTGCAGAGCAGGGACGCAAGAATCAGCGTACAGGATAATGCTTTTTTCATAATAAGATCCTTTCAAAATAGCTATACCCGAGCCGACAAGTATTTGTCGGCTTAAATAAAAGTTCTTGGGGATCCAAGGGACTTCTTTCAAGAAGTCCCTTGGCGGGTTCGGGCGGAGCCCGATCACATTTCCTTAAATTTCTTTCGTACTTCCAAGGTTTTGCCGCAGCACATGGTGCCTTCAGGGCAGGGACCGCTGACGCAGGAGGGTCCTGCGGCGGCGAAGAGGAGCGGAGCGGCGGCTTTCACCAGACGGAGCATCTTGGTGGCCAGCTCACGGATCTCCCACTGTGCGCGGGTGCAGCAGCGCAGGGCGAAGAAATTGTAGAGGGAGCGGGTGTTCATGGTCATAATGATGCGGGTGTCACAGGCGTTGGGGAGCACGAAGCGGGCGTCCTCGTTGGCCAGCTTGCCGGCGGCTTTTTCGGCGTCGGCTTCCGACTTGCCCTCGGTGATGAGACGGGCTTTGTGCTTCTCCTTCAGGATAGCGCGGAGCTTGTCGTATGCCTCGGCATCACGGCGCATCTCTTCCTCGAAGATCGCCTTTGCCTCGGGGATGGCGGCGATTTCGGGAGGCATGATGTACTCAAAGCCCGATTTCTCCACATAACGCTGACTTTGCACAGAGTAGGAGGCGATGCGGTGACGGGTGAGCTGAGCGAGAAGGGTGCGGGAAACGCCCTCAATGCCGAAGGTGAAGCTGGCGTGCTCCACGGGGGACTCGTGACCGAGATCGCCCAGCAGCTTCAGAAAATCCGCTACCTTTTCGGGGGTAAGCTTATCCATCAGGGAATCGATGTCGCTTTTGGCGTAGCAGAGCTTGGCGGCGGCAGCCACCAGCTTGTCTGCGTCGGGAGTGTATGTAAGCAGTTCCACTTTCATAGGGGTACCGTCCTTGCAGTGTATTTGATTTATTGTAGCATATTTGCGGGGCGATGTCAAGTTTTTTGGGAACCCTTTTTGGTAAAAGGGTTCCCAACCCCTCCGAAAAACTTCGTAAAAGCGCGGCAAATTCTTGCCGCGCAGGCAGGGATGCATTGAATAGAGACTTGACAAATGTTGTCCCTGTGTGCTACAATATGGGACAGACTTTATCAAATCCCGCCAAATTGCGTAGCAATTGGGCTTAATTGAAGTTCTTGAGGGGTTTGGGGAACTTCTTTCAAGAAGTTCCCCAAGAAAAGGAGTAACCTATGCAAAACAGCTTTTTCGCTCTGATTTTCAGACAAAAATACATCAAACGGTGGGGGCTCATGCGCAACGTGGCAGACGAGACCCTTGCCGAACACTCGGCGCAGGTGGCGATGCTCGCCCACGCCCTCGCCCTCATCGGCAACAAGCGACTGGGGAGGGACTATGACCTGGGAAAGGTCGCCGTTGCTGCGCTCTACCACGACGGCACGGAGGTCTACACCGGTGATATGCCCACGCCGATCAAGTACAACTCCCCCGAACTGCGGAAGAGCTACGCCGTGATCGAGGAGCAGGCGGCGCTGACCCTCCTGTCCCATCTGCCCGAGGATCTCAGAGAGGATTACGCCCCTCTGCTCAAAGAGGAGCTGCCCGAGGATATCCACCGCATCGTGAAGGCGGCGGACAAGCTGGCGGCGTACATCAAGTGCGTGGAGGAGGTCAAGTGCGGCAACACCGAGTTCGCCGACGCTAAAAAGACCACCTTCGAGGCGCTGAAAAAGCGGAAAATCCCCGAGTTGGAGATCTTCCTCGCCGAGTTTTTGCCTGCGTTTGAGCTAACCTTGGACGAGATGCAAGGGTAAATCCTCCCAACCCGGTAGGGGCAGCACTCGGGATGCCTCACCGTAAATGGAAGAATATTGACAAAATTTATGAATAGTGATATAATTTGATCAATGCGTAAAGCAAATATGAAAGGAAGAATGCGATGAAAAACAAAACGATCAAAGTGATTCTTGCGGCTATTATGACCTGTTCACTTACGCTGTCCTGCTTAGCGGGATGCGGCAGCGAGGACGGTGCCTCCGGCGGCGAGAGCAGCGTGTCCGAAAAGGGCGAAAACAAGCCCGGATCCTCCTCCGGCGACAAGAACAATTCGGACGATGACGGAAAAGGCAACGATTCCGACGGTGACGGTTCCACTACGGGCGACTCCACCGATAATACCGATCACCCCCACGAATACGGCGAGTGGACCGTCTCGCAGGCATCCACCTGCACGGAGCGCGGCGAGAAGAAGCGCACCTGCTCCTGCGGCAGCGAAGAGACTCGCCCTGTTGAAACCATCACGCACAAATATGAAAGCAGTGAGTGTAAGCACTGCGGCGCAGAGGAGCCTGCTCCCAGCCAAGGATTGCAATTTACCGACAGTATTGACGGCGAAAGCTATGTGGTCACAGGCATTGGCTCCTGTAAGGATTATAATATCGTGATCCCGAGCACCTACGAAGGAAAGCCCGTTATTGCGGTTGGCTACACGGCGTTTAGCGGCCAAACCGAGATCGGCAGTGTAATCATTCCCGATAGCGTGACGCAGATTGAAACGGCAGCATTTTCGCGTTGTACCAATCTATACAGCGTCTCTATCCCCGACAGCGTGACCAAGATAGACGTCAGTGCTTTTGCGGAGTGTACCTCTTTGACCAAGGTAGAACTTCGCGAAGGTCTGACCGATATCGGTCTTCGGGCATTCTACGGTTGTACCGCTCTGGACGGTGTGATCATCCCTGACAGCGTGACCGCAATCAACGAGACCACCTTTGAGAAATGCTCTGCGCTGAGCAACGTGACGCTGGGCGAAGGTCTGACCACGATCGGTTCCAAAGCGTTCATGGGGTGTAGTGCACTGGTGCGCGTTTCGATTCCCGACAGCGTAACTACGATCGGTTCGCATGCATTTTACGATTGCAGTTCTCTGGCAGATGTGGACCTCGGTAAAGGCGTAACGACCATTGAAGGTTTTGCGTTTGCCAATTGCACCTCGCTCACCAAAATAAACATTCCCGATCAGGTGACTACTCTGGGAACGGATGTCTTCATGTATTGCACCGGACTGGTCGAGGCAACGATCGGAAACGGCGTAACCTCTGTCAGTGCCTTTGCCTACTGCTCCGGTCTGGCTAAGGTGACCTTGGGCAGCAGCGTAACCGAGATCGGAGGATTTACCGAATGCACCTCTCTGACCGAAATTACGATCCCCGACAGTGTGACGAAGATCAACTCCTATGCCTTTGAGAAATGCACGGGACTGACCGAAATCACCCTCCCCGAAGGTCTGATCGGCATCAGCGACAATGCATTTGCCATGTGCTCCGGAATCGTCAGTGTAACGATCCCGGCCAGCATCCAATGGATGGACGGAAATGCGTTTGCCAATTGCGACGGACTGACCGACATCCACTACGGCGGCACCAAAGCCCAGTGGGAAGCCTTTTCGAAAACCGACGGCTGGTGGGACAGCGGCACCGACGGATACACCATCCATTGTACCGACGGGGATATTGTCAAAGAATAACTAACACCGGGATCGATCAGATAAAGCGGCCCCGATTAACTCCCCAAAACACATACGACCTGCGATTTTCGCAGGTCGTATGTGTTTTATCTATCATTCTTCCAAAAAATCGGCGTAATCGTGATCCACCCGCACCTTCGGTACGGCGTTTGGATAGACCCGCTTGATGGAGCTGTCCAGCAGATAGATCAGTTCGCTATCGGGGAGAGGGAAACCGGTGGGCACCACCACGTCAAAGAGGATATTGTCGTGGGTGGGACCAAACACCACCCGAAAATCGTGATGGCGGAGTTTAGGGGAAATCTGCCGGATGATCGTCTCGATCTCGGCGTGCATAGCGTCCAGCTTGGGATCGTCCAGCGTCACCGGATCCATGTGGATGACCAGATCCAGACCCAGCGCGGTGCCTATCTCCGACTCGATATTGTCGATCAGGTCATGGGTCTCAGAAAGATCGGTGTGGGCGTCCACCTCTGCGTGAAGGGTGGCGAACACCTTGCCCGCGCCGTAGCTGTGGATTACCAGATCGTGGGCGCCGATGATCCCGGGATAGGCAAGGATCATCTCCTTCAGCCGATGGACCAGCGTAGGATCGGGGGCGGTGCCCAGCAGAGGAGAGGAGGTCTCCAGCACCAGCCGGATGCCGCTGAATATAATGAACGCGGCAACGGCGCATCCTACCGCTCCGTCGATTTCAACATCCGCAAATCGGCGGATGAGCGCACCTGCCAACACGACGGCGGTCATGATCGAGTCGCTGAGACTGTCCGTGGCGGCGGCGCGCAGGGTTCCCGAGTCGATCAGCGCGGCGATCCCTCGGTAAAACCGCCACATCCACAGCTTGACGGCGATGGAAGCGGCAAGAATGATCAACAAAATGTTGCCGATCACCGTTCCCGAATCGGAAAAGAAACTGGTCACCGATTCCTTCAGAAAGGAAACTCCTACCAGCAGGATCAGAAAGGACAGTGCAAGTCCGGTAAGATATTCATAGCGGGCGTGTCCGAAAGGGTGCTTTTTGTCGGCGGGCTTGGCGGCGAGACGGAACCCCGCCAGTGTCAGCAGAGAACTGCCGGCGTCGGTGAGGTTGTTAGCGGCGTCGGCGGTGATGGAGATACTGCCGCTGACGGCACCCATCACGAACTTTCCGGCGGCAAGGAGCAGATTGGTGCAGATGCCCACGCCTCCTGCCAGTGCACCCGCTTTGGCGCGGACGGAGGGAGAGGCATAATCCCCCTTTGCCGAGGGGAGGAAGATCCGCAAAAACAGAGAGCTCATTCCTCGTCCTCCTCGGGGAGCGATTCGATCCGACGGGCGATCCTGTTGGCGACGTCCTCGCGGCATTCCAGCCGCAGACCGACCTTTTTACCGTCAATATGGGTGAGAAAGAGCCAGCTTTCCTCGGGGAAAAGGGAGACGCAGTAGTTCTCCAACCGCCCGATTCCCTCCTTCTTACGGGAATCCTTCTCGTAGCGGACGATGCGGTCGCCGCGGGAGAGACGGATGTCCGCCACGGTACGGGGGAGCTTGCCGCCCACCTTGGTGACGGTGAAGATATTCCCCTCCTCCGATAGCTGATAGACAAACTCGGTCAGTGCGTAGCGCACCAGCAGATAGACCAGTGCCACGAGAAAGACCAGCATACCCAGCTGATTGACTCCGTTGGGACCCACCTCCAAATAGGCGAGGATCCAGAAGATCAGGGCGATCACCAGCAGAGGAAAGCAGACGATGATCAGCGGTCTTAATATACGATGGGGCTTATATTGCACGGCGCACTCCTTACTGGAAGGACTCCATCAGCCGCTTGTTGAACTCCTCCGCGGTATTATAGCCCATCTTTTTCTGACGGTGGTTCATCGCGGCGATCTCCAGGATCACTGCCAGATTTCGGCCGGGCGTAATGGGAATCGTGAGTTTGGGGATCTTGATGCCCATAATATCGGCAAATTCGGTTTCCAGACCGAAGCGGTCGTAATCCTTATTGTCCTTCCAGGGCTCCAGCTCTACGATCAGGTCGATCTTTTCGGTCATCTTGACCGAGCCCATACCGAAAATGCGGCGCACATCTACGATGCCGATGCCGCGTAGCTCGATATAATGGCGGATGATCTCGGGAGCGGTGCCGACCAGCGTCTTATTGGAGACCTTCTTGATCTCTACCGCGTCGTCGGCGATCAGACGGTGTCCGCGCTTGACCAGCTCGATAGCGGTCTCCGACTTACCAATACCGCTGTCACCCAGGATGAGGATACCTTCGCCGTACACTTCCACGAACACGCCGTGGCGGGTGATGCGGGGTGCCAGCGCAACGCTCAGCGAGCTGATGAGGTTTGCCTCAAACTCCGATGTTGCCTGTAATGTGGACAGCACCGGCACGCCGTACTGCTCCGCAAACGCCAGACCTTCGTCCGTCTCTATCTTGCCTCTGGTAAAGACCACGGCGGCAGGGCGGGTAGCGTAAAAATCGTGCTTGCGCCGCACGCATTCGTCGGCGGGCAGATTCTCCAGATACCGCCATTCCACATTGCCGATGACCTGGATGCGCTGCGGCTCAAAATGATCGTAAAAGCCCGCCAGAGGCAGACCGGGACGGTTTAAGTCCTTGCAAGTGATGAGAACCTCTTTGTCCTCGGGCATATACAGCACAGTCAGTCCCATTTCCTTGATAATGGATTCCAGACTGACCGAATAAATTTCGTTTACCATAACGACCTCCCATAATTCCGGGAATTTTACATCCCGCTTTCCTATATAATAATATTTTTTTTCCCATTTGTCAAGAAAAAATCGAATATTTGACTTGACAAACGTAAATTTATATGCTATACTAATCTCTGCCTTGAACAAATTATTGGGGCCATTAGCTCAGTTGGTCAGAGCTACCGGCTCATAACCGGTTGGTCCGGGGTTCGAGTCCCTGATGGCCCACCATTTTTTGGAATCGGGGGAGACATCGAATATCATTTCCGTATACCACGATGGGAGAGGCCGAGCAACTCGCTTCGACTATCCGTATCCGTTATCGGAAACGATGCCCAAAGATCATTCCCGACCCAGACCCTGTTACAGGCAACGCGGCTGTGCCGCTTATCGATCCGCCCGTGCGGACGAAATTAAGCTGCCGGAGCTTCAACCGGACAACCAATCATGGAGGAACTAAATATGGAAGTACTTAGCGTAATTTTAGGTGTGTTGCTGATTCTGGTAGCCATTGCAATCATTGGAGCAGTCCTGCTGCAGAGTAGTAAGAACGCACGTCAGTCCGGAGTTGTATCCGGCGGAGCAGAGGCTTTCTTCGGAAAGTCCAAGGGTAAGGCGATCGACCGTAAGCTGAATCGGATCACCCTGATCCTGTGTCTCGTCTTCGCGGCTCTGGTCATCACCATGTACATCGTACAGCCCGAATCGGCACGTCCCAACTACGGCGATTCTGACAGCAATCTGGATGATGCGTTTAATTCCAGCGCTACCACCACCGTTGTTACCACTACCACTGCATCTACCACTACTACCGGCGGTAGCGAAACAGAGCCTTCTACCAATGAAGAGCCCGCAACCGGCGATGATGCGGAGAATAGCGAAGCTACTGACAACAGTGAGGAACCTGCCGGTTCTACCGAAACTCCCGCAGATCCCTCCGCTCCCGAGGACCCCAGTGCCGGAGAACAGTAATCATTACGGTTCAACAAAATCCCCTTTTGCGAATCCCGCGAAAGGGGATTTTTCTCATCTTTTCGGTTTGCGAGTACGGATAGTCGAGGCGGTTAACCCAGCCTTTCCCGTCGGGGTATACGGAAATGGTTTTCGATACCTCCCCCGATTTCAAAAAACTATTGACATTCGGGGGGAAAGGTGGTACAATAGGGGAAAGATGTTCTGTGAGGTGGAGATGGAAGTCGAGCAGATGAAGACGGCGGATCTGGCGTATCTGGGTGATGCGGTGATCGAGCTGTGGGTAAGGGAGCGATTGCTCGCAAAAGGCGTGTGCGGTTCGGGCAGACTGAACAAGGCGGCGCTCTGTTACGTCAAGGCTACGGCGCAAGCGGCGGCGGTGACGGTATTGCTTCCCATGCTCAGCGAGGAAGAGACGGCAGTCTGGAAGCGCGGGCGCAACAGTCATTGCGGCTCGGTGCCGAAAAGCGCAAACGTGGCGGAATACCGTGCCGCGACCGGGCTGGAGGTACTGTGCGGATGGCTCAGGCTGACGGGTCGACAGGATCGCATCGACGAGATCCTCACGGCGGGCTATCTCTCTATGGAGGAAGCCACTGAATTCTGACACCGAAACCGAACGAAAAACACGAAAATCAATGAAACGAGGTAGTTTTCATGTATTATTTTGGCATTGACCTTGGCGGAACCAACATTGCCGCCGGAATTGTAGACGAGCAGTTCAACATCGTCAAGAAGGCGAGCACGCCCACCCTTGCCACCCGTCCTACCGACGAGATCGCGAAGGACATGGCGGATCTCTGCCTGAAGCTGGCAGAAGAGTGCAATATCCCTCTGTCCGAAATCGCCGCTTGCGGCATCGCCTCCCCCGGCACCGCTAACAGCGAGACCGGTGTGGTGGAGTTTTCCAACAACATCCCTATGCTGAACTATCCCATGGTGGATAAGATCCGCGGCTTTTTGGGTATCGACAAGGTGTACATCGACAACGACGCCAACGCGGCGGCTCTTGGCGAGACCCTGGCAGGCGCGGCAGCAGGCGCATCCTCCGCGGTGATGATCACCCTAGGCACCGGCGTGGGTGGCGGTATCGTCATCGACGGCAAGATCTACTCGGGCTTCAACTATGCGGGCGCCGAGCTGGGTCACATCGTGATCGAGAAGGATGGCAAGCCCTGCACCTGCGGCAGAAAAGGCTGCTGGGAGGCATATTCCTCCGCAACCGGTCTGATCAATATGACCCGCGAGAAGCTGGAATCCACCAAGGATACCGTTATGTGGGAGATGATCGAGAACGATCTCGCCAAGATCAGCGGTCGTACCGCCTTCAACGCCATGAAGCTCCACGGCGACAAGGCAGGCACCGAGGTCTGTGAGGAGTACATCTCCTATCTGGCTTGCGGCATCGCCAACATTATGAACATCTTCCAGCCTGAAGTCATCTGCATCGGCGGCGGCGTTTGTAACGAGGGCGATCCCCTCTTCGTTCCCCTGCGCGCTCAGGCGGCTAAGGAAAACTTCGCCCGCAACTCCGCAAAGCAGACCAAGATTGTCAAAGCAGCCCTTGGCAACGACGCCGGCATCATCGGCGCCGCCGCACTGGGGATGAGTAAATAAGCAGGGGTTCCACCCCTGCACCCCGCCAAGAACCCTTTTAAAAAAGGGTTCTTGGATCTCCCAAGACTTCTATATAAGCGCGGCAAATACTCGCCGCGCGGATCGGTATTATGGTAAAGGAGATTGAATATGACACGAATGACTAAACGGCTGGCGATCCTGCTGGCAGGCTTGCTTATGAGCTCAGCCCTTGCTTCATGCGATGCGGCGGAGGAAGTGCAGGATGCTCTGGATGATCTAAAAGATCTGCAAAACGCTTTGACCACTACGGTACGCGACAACGAAAACGCTCCCTCGGACGAGAACGGAGAGGATGCGGAGGACAACGGCGATCCCGCATATCGTGATCTGACGCCTGCGGAGTTTGTGAACGCTCTGAATACCGCTACCGATCTGAAGATCACGGTCACCATGGTGTCGGGAAGCAATTCGCAGGTCACCAAAACCCTGATCCGCGACGGCAACATTGCTTGCGATGCCGCCGGAGACCGTGTGACTACATACTACGATATGGAAAATTCGGTCAATTACTATCTGAACGGCAGCATTTGGACGTCCGCTTCCGTAGACGCGCTGGGTAAATGGGACTATATTCTGTCTCTTTGCACGAATTTTGCCCCCTATTGCTTCGTTGCGGAGAATTACGAGGCGCAGAAGGACGGCATTTATCCCGTGAAGGCGGAAGCCATCCAAGAGCATCACGGAGAAGGTGCCGCCTCGGTTGCAACTTATTCCGCTTTCCTGAAGGTGAAGGGCTCCACTTACACCGTGGAATCGACTTACGGTGTAGGCGATTCGGCACTGACTTATGTGATCGTGGTGCAGTTTGCCGACCAGGCGCTTACTCTGCCGAATATGGAAGAATGATCCGATAACAATCACGCCTCCGCTATCATAGCGGAGGCGTGATTTTACTCTGCATCTTCTTTCGGCGTATCCTCGCCGTCGCTGAAGTCGAAGAACTGACCGTCGATGGTGACCAGCGTGCTTTCCTGCCCCTCCTCGATCGTCATAAAGATCTCCTGGGGGACGGCATATTCCGCGGTCTCGCCGTCTTCGGTGCGGAAGGTGACGGTATACTCGCTAACCTGTCGGGGCGACCGTGTTCCTTCCACTCGGCTTTTGAAGGATTTGGACAGCACTACGGCGTTCACAGCCACCGGTGTCGGCTGATTTTCAAGTTCCCGCGTTAGCTCGTATAGCGCCTTATTTCTTTTTATGCGCGCTTCTTTTACCGCCTGATAGGCAACAAAGGCGATCGAAGCCATAACTCCGCCCACCAAAGCGGCGGTCAGCACAGTTTCGGTAGAAATCATAGAAGCTGCTCCTATTATACAAATCCGCCCGACGAGGATTCGTCGGGCATTTTCAAAAGTTCTTGGAGGTCCCGGAACCTTCTTTCAAGAAGGTTCCGGGCGGGATCCAAGGGCAGCGCCCTTGGCGGGGTGTGGGGCGGTGCCCCACCT
>JAFTPF010000060.1 GCA_017463445.1 Clostridia bacterium | reverse complement strand
CGCCAAACGCCAGGCGGTCGCCGTCGTAGAAGACTGCCGACTGTCCCGGTGCGGGGGTGCGGACGGGGGTGTCAAACTCCACCGTGGCGGTGGCTCCCTCGAAGCGGACGGTGGCGGGGACGGGGGGCGCGGCGTAGCGGATCTTCACCTCGCGGCGAAGATCTCCCTCGGTGCGGGGCTTGTCGCCGACGAAGTTCAGGTCGGTGAGCGAGATGCGCTTTGCGAATGTGTCCTCGGCAAATTGCAGGGTCACCGTGCGGGCGGCGGGATCGATCTTCGTCACGAAGGCAGGTCTGCCCAGCGCAATGCCCAGTCCTTTGCGCTGTCCCACGGTGTAATACTGGATGCCGAGATGTCGCCCCAGCACCTTGCCGTCGGCGTCTACGAAATCGCCCGACAGATCTTCCCCGATGTGGGCGGCAAGGAAGTCGCGGCAGGACACCCCTTCGGGGATGAAACAGGTGTCCTGACTCTCCCCCGCTGAGGCGGCAGTAAGCCCCAGCTCGGCGGCCTCTGCCCGCAGATCGGACTTCAGGCGATCCGCCAGCGGCGTGTGAAGGGTGGAAAGCTGCTCCTGGGTCATCCGCCAGAGCATATAGGTCTGATCCTTCCGCCGATCGGCGGCAAGGGTTGGCGCGAAGCGACCGTCGTCACCGCGCTCGATCTTGCAGTAATGCCCGGTAGCGTAGCCGTCGAAGCCGTTCTCCATGGCCAAGCGGTAGAGAGTGTCCATCTTCACGTTGCGGTTGCAGACCGTGCAGGGAGAGGGTGTGCGCCCGTGGCGGTATTCGGAGAGAAAGTCTGCGATGACGATCCGCTGAAATTCCTCTTTGCAATCGATGATGTGAAGCGGGATCCCCACCTGGCGGGCGGCGATCTCCGCCTCGGCAGAGGAGGAGTGATCGGTCATCAGCAGTACCGCTCCCTCTACCTTGTGCCCCGCATCCATCAATATCCGTGCCGCGGATACGCTGTCCAGCCCTCCGCTGAGTCCAAGTAGAATACGCATGAAGTGTCCTTTCTGAATATTAGTGTACTGAATATTAACGTATTGAATATTAACGTAGGGGCGCGCATTGCGCGTCCGTTCGCAACGGATTTACGCCAACAAAACCGTTTGCTGCGGGCGGACACGCAATGCGCGCCCCTACATAGTTTGTCTATCCAAGGCAGCAAGTATATTGCAATAGCGTTCTGTAAACAGAACGCAGGGAGAACGGGTTGTACCCGTTCTCCCGTTTTTTCAGAAGTTCTTTGCGTCGCTTTCTTTCAAGAAAGCGCCCGGGGTGTGGGGTAGAACCCCCCACGTCGTTTCCCTTACTTTACGATAGTACCCTTGCAGAGACCAAAGGCGCAAGCAGCGTTAGCCTCGTCGGTGTCGATGTGCATAGCCAGCGCATAGGTGGGGGAGACACGAACCACAACGTCACCGAAGATCAGGGGACGGGCGGTGTCCAGCTTGACGCATACGATGTCCTTGTCGGCAACGCCGAAAGCGGCGGCATCGGCGGGAGTCATGTGGATGTGGCGCTTGGCGATCAGCACGCCTTCGGTGAGATCTACCTCACCTGCGGGACCTACCAGCTTGATGCCGGGGGTGCCGGCAACGTCGCCGCTCTCGCGGACGGGAACGTCCTTCAGCCCCAGGGTGCGGGCGTCGGTGAAGGACAGCTCCACCTGGGTGTCCTTGCGGGCGGGGCCGAGGACAGAGACCATCAGGCTGCTCTTGGGGCCCACCAGCTGTACCTTCTCCTCGCAAGCGAACTGACCGGGCTGGGACAGATCCTTCTTGTTGTGGAGCTCGGCACCTGCACCGAAGAGGGCTTCGATATGTGCGGGACATAGATGAATGTGACGGGCAGAAGTTTCAACGATAAAATCCATTTGTAAATCCTCCGATTTCTATGAATAGTACGGCAAATTTTAGTCATACTGAGTTTATACCCTATATTATAGCACGAACATTTGCAAAAGTAAATAGGAGGCACTATGTTTTTGAAGGAAAATCTTGAAAATAATACGAACGATTCTTCTGCGGCGGAGAATAACGAAAACGGGAACAAGCCCGAGGACTGCGACAGCGTGGTAGTGAAGACGGACGGGATGGCGATCCGATGTGTTGCCATCATCGGGCAGGTGGAGGGGCATTCCATCCTCCCTGATACCCAGAAGACTACCAAATACGAGCATCTGCTTCCTCTGTTGGTGGATGTGGAGGAGGACGATCGGGTGGAGGGGATCCTCTTCCTGCTCAACACCGTAGGCGGTGATGTGGAGGCGGGACTTGCCATTGCCGAGCTGATCGCCTCTATGAAGAAGCCCACCGTTTCACTGGTGCTGGGCGGCGGACACTCCATTGGCGTGCCGCTGGCGGTTTCGGCGAAGCGGTCGTTTATCGTTCCCTCCGCCACGATGACGGTGCATCCCGTGCGGATCAGCGGGACGCTGATCGGTGCGCCCCAGACCTATCGCTATTTCTCGCGGATGCAGAACCGCATCACCGATTTCGTGGTCGCTCATTCCAAGGTGACGGCGGAGCAGTTCAACGGGATGCTGATGCGCACCGAGGAGATGGCCACCGATGTGGGCTCCATCCTGGAGGGCAGGGAAGCGGTGGACGCCGGGCTGATCGACCAGGTGGGCGGTCTTTCGGAGGCGATCGCCGCGCTGAAGGAGCAGGTTGCAAGTTGCAAACGAGAGGCAGAGTAAGGCGATTGTGTGAGCGGTAGATGTTCGCACAAATCCAAAAGCGAACAATGATCGAAAGAGGTGCGGTTGGTGCTTTGCCGGATGAGTCGGATCCGATCGATTGTATTATTATAATACAATTTTTTGTAGAATCTTGTGAAAAGTATTGACAAATGATACAAAAAAATGTATAATCAAGATAACAATATTGATCGGAGGACATTATTATGAAAAAACTGATTTGCGTATTGCTGCTTTTGACCTTTGTTTTGGGTCTCACCGCCTGCGGCGGTCCCGACGGCAAGTGCGACGAATGCGGCACAGACGAGGGCGTAGAAGAGGTAGACGGCAAGGAGTACTGCGTCGAGTGCGCTCTTGAGGCTGCTTTGAAAGAAGCCGGCGACGAACTGGAAGGCTTGCTCGACTAATCGTATGATCAGAACAAACGGACGTGATGATTCGCGTCCGTTTGTTTTTGCGGGTATAACACTGATGTCCGATGTGCATAATGACCGTGGGAGTACCGATTCCGTTTGCAGATTGTTTACGGTTTTGACTTGACTTTCCCACCGATCTGTGGTATACTGCAATATAAGAAGTCTGAAATTTTTTCCATCCTTCTGTTGAGGTTTTGAATATGATGAAAAAATATCTTTTCGGTGCGGTCGCGCTCCTCTTGGCGGCTCTCCTGCTCCTCTCCGGATGCGGGAAGGTCACCGAGGTGCTGGATGAGCATTTCCCCGAGGAATCGGTGAAGGAAGAGTCCGATCCGCTGATTGATCCGCTCCCCGATCGGGTAGGGCGCACCTACGTTGTCCTGTTGACCACTCAGCTGGAGTCCGACAGCGCGCTGTCCACCGTCTCTTTGCTGACCTTTGGGACCGCAGATGAGTCTATCCATTGGCTGGAGCTGCCCACCGCACTTTACGTCCGCGACGCGGGCAATACGTTGAACGGCTGCTTTCAACGGGCGTATCAGACCGAGCTTTCCAAGGATAGCGGTACCTCCGTCTCCGCTACCAATGCCGCTGTGGGCGCTGTCCGCTCCCTTTTGGAGAAGGGATTTTCCATTACCGTGGACTATTCCGTGAATCTGGATCAGGAGCAGTTCACCGCTTTTTTGGAGACGCTGAACGGCATTCCGCTGACGCTTCCCGAGGCGTTGGGCGGGCTGGAGGCGGGTGAACACACCTTGAACGCCCGGAACGCCACCTCCTTCCTCACCTACGACCAGTATAACGACCCCACCGAGGGACAGTTTGCCGCACGCAGATCATTTGCTGCCGCACTCCGTCAACGGGCGGTGGAGATGCTCAGCCTGGATCAGCTCTCCCTCTATACGATGGAGCTCCGGGGCGAGATGACCACCGACATCCCCAGCGCGGGGGGACAGGATATGTTCTTCCTGCGTCGCTTCCTGGTTGCGGAGAATGACGATTTCACCGTCACCAATATCACCACCCAGAGCGTGTATTACAACAACGCACGGTATCGGGTGCTGGTCAAGAATAACACCCTGCGTCAGCTCAACGAGCAGATGCGCGTCTATCAGAAGGATGTGGAGACGGCGCAGTTCGATCCCAGCGGTATTTTCGTGGATCCCTCCAATCAGATCATGCAATCGGTCTACGGCTCCTCTACGGCGCTGCCGACGGTCTATACGCTGACTCGGCTCTTAGGCTTGGAGAAGGACACCGAGACCGATGCTCCACCCGCGTCCTCAGACGATCCCGAAGAGACGGGAGATGCGCCTGATGCCGACGAGGCATGACGAGTTCATCGTTTTTACAGAAAGAAGGTAATCTATATGGCAGAAAAGAATCAAACCCCCGGAAATTGCAGTCACGACTGCTCCTCCTGCTCGGCAAGCTGCTCCTCACGCACCAAGGAGAGCCTGCTGGCAGCGGCCAATCCGGGCTCTAACGTAAAAAAAGTGATCGGCGTGGTCAGCGGAAAGGGCGGTGTTGGCAAGTCGCTGGTGACCTCCCTCCTGTCTGTGGCGACTGCCAGAGCAGGCAAGCAGGTAGCTGTGCTGGACGCTGACATCACCGGTCCCTCCATCCCCAAAATCTTCGGCAACAAGAGCGAGGTTTTGGCGGGTGAGCAGGGAATGGTGCCGCCCGTGACCTCTACCGGCATCAAGCTGATGAGTATCAATCTGCTCCTGCAGGAGGAGACCATGCCCGTGGTCTGGCGCGGTCCCGTGATCGCGGGTGCGGTGAAGCAGTTCTGGACCGACGTGTGCTGGGGTGACGTGGATTACATGTATGTGGATATGCCTCCCGGAACCGGCGACGTTGCGCTGACCGTGTTCCAATCCCTGCCCGTGGACGGCATCGTGATCGTGACCTCCCCTCAGGAGCTGGTCTCCATGATCGTGGAGAAGGCAGTGAACATGGCGAAGATGATGAACGTGCCGATCCTTGGTCTGGTGGAGAACTACTCCTATTTCGTCTGCCCCGACTGCGGCAAGCAGCACATGATCTACGGCGACAGCCATCTGGAGGCGGTAGCGGCAGAGTATGGTCTGCAGATTTTGGGGCGTCTGCCCATCGATCCTGCGCTGGCGGCACTTTGCGACGGCGGCGCTATCGAGACGGTCTCCAATGCCTACCTGCCCGACGCGGTGGCGGCAATCGAAAAGCAAATGAAGTAAAAAAAAGACCCGAAAGGGTCGTTTTTTGAGTTGCAAATGGCAAATGACGGTGCAAAAACCGCCGAACGGATTTTGTCTTAATTGGTATGTGCGAACACAGCGTACTGTGGAGGTATGAGCGAACTCTGTCTCCTCTCCGTCGCCTACGGCGACACCTCTCCCGGAGGGAGAGGCTGCCCGAGGCAGCAGTTGCGGAGCAACTGCATGGAGCATCCCGCGTAGCGGGTGAGAGGGTCTGACATAGCAGAAGGAAGAATCTTCCATATATCTTACCCCACCACGCTCCGCACATCTGTTTTCGGGATGGCGTTCCAGCGAAAGTGTTGTACAAGCTCCCGTGCCGTCAGCGGCTCGGGGCGGTCGATGAGGGTGAGCGATGCCGCCAGCTTGCCGATGAGCGCGGGGGCGGTGGTCATCTCCCGGAGCATTCCCGCGTCCAGATCGCCCAGCCGTTTTGCCAAGCGATGACCGTCCGCACCTACGAGCAGGGGAAGGTGTGCATACGTCGGCTCGGGAAAGCCCAGCAGACGGTGGAGATGAAGCTGTCTAGGCGTGGAGGAGAGCAGATCAGCCCCTCGCACCACCTCGGTCACTCCCGACAGGGCGTCGTCTACCACCACTGCCAGCTGATAAGCGTACACGCCGTCCGAACGGCGGAGGATGAAGTCGCCGCACTGGGTGGCAAGATTCTCCCGATATTCGCCCATCACAAGGTCGGTGAAGATCACCTCTTCCTCGGGCAGGTGGATCCGCCACGCGGGATGGCGGTTTGCGGGTGCGGGGGAGCCGTCCTGCCATGCGCGATAGCACCGTCCATCGTAGAGGGGTTGACCGTCGTCAAGGTGAGGGGCAGAGGCGGCATGAAGCTCGGCGCGGGAGCAGTAGCAGGGGTAGATCTCTGCTACCTGCTTCAGCTTTTCAAAATGCTCCTGGTAAATGGCGCTCCGTCTCGACTGGAAGGTGTCGGGATCTTCTCCCGCATCCCAATCGATCCCCAGCCAGCGGAGGTCGTCGAAGACCTTTTCAATGTGGGGCTCAAAGCGGCAACGACCCGCGTCCAGATCCTCGATGCGCACGATAAAGGAGCCGCCCTGCGAACGGGCGGAGAGCCACGCCATCAGGGCGCAGTAGAGATTTCCCAGATGCATTCGTCCACTGGGGGTGGGTGCGAAACGCCCGATCATAGCTTAACCTCCGAAAAACAGATGCTCGATAAGAATTTTCAACCCCAGCGAAATCAGAATCACACCGCCTGCCAGCTCGGCTTTGGACTTGAAGCGGCAACCGAAGGCGGCACCGACCTTCACGCCCGCTGCGGAGAGGGCGAGGGTGATCACGCCAATCAGCGATACGGCGGGGATGATCTGCACGTCCAGGAAGGCGAAGGAGATACCCACCGCCATGGCGTCGATGCTGGTGGCGATGGCCATCACCAGCATGGTTTTGAAGGAAAGGGAAGCGTCGGTCTCCTCATCCTCTTTGGAGAGTGCCTCACGGATCATGTTGATGCCGATAAAGCTCAGGAGCGCGAACGCTACCCAGTGATCCACCGAGCGGATGAAATTGGCAAAGAGAGATGCCAACAGATAGCCGATCAGCGGCATCAACGCCTGAAATCCGCCGAACCACAGTCCGACGGAGAGCATTTGCTTGGCGTTGACCTTTCTGAGCGCAAGTCCCTTGCAGATCGCCACGGCGCAGGCGTCCATGGAAAGCCCTACGGCAAGGAGAATCAGTTCGATAATTCCCATACGAACCTCCGAAATGAGCAAATCATATACAATTATTCATTATAGCACGAGAGGGAGGTTTTGTCAAGACGAAAAAGGGCGGTTTGGACGAGCGCACCAAAAGATATGGCCGAGCCTCTTGACAGAAAACTGAATTTATGCTATAATAAAGACACCATATTATTTTTTGAAAGGATGATACCCATGAAAAAACGCATTTCCATGATCCTCAGTGTGATCCTTGCTCTGTCTCTGTTCACCGTGAGCATGACCTCCTGCGACGAGGACGGCAATTCGTCGAAGGATGACGACGGCGTTACCCTGAACGGAAAGTCCCCTGAAGAGGCGTACAACGACGCGCTGGAAGCGATCAACAATACCGACAACTATGAAATGACCTCTAAGCAGGACATCGACATCGAGATGACCTACAGCGGTCAGACCATGAACCAGGAGCAGAAGCAGACCATTCAGCAGAAAAAGAACGGCGATGATATTTATGTGAAGGTCGGCGGTGCTTCTCTGGAGCAGGAGACCTGGTACGTGGACGGCGTTCTCTATACTATCAGCGGCGACACCAAAGCCAAGGCTGAGCTGTCTCTGGAGGAATTTACCGAGCAGATGATGGGCGAGAGCTCCAACAACCTGCTGAACATTCCCGAAAGCTGGTTCAAGGATGTGGAGTTCAAGACCGAGGACGGTCAAAAGACGCTGGAGTTCAAGATCGACGGTAACGAGTATCTGGAACTGGTAGGCAATATGCTGGATTCGCTGGGTGCTTCTGCTGACGATATGGATATCAGCGAGGTAGTTTACACCGTGTACTTTACGGATGACGGCGCGATCGAGAAGATCGTTACCGTATTCTCCGCCTCCTTCTCCATTCAGGGCGTTGAGGCTACAGCAAACTACAATACCGTTACTACCATATCCATCGGCACCGCAGGCGAGATCACCGCTCCCGCAGACGGCGACAGCTATATCGACGTGACCGAGCAGATGAAGGAACAGTATTGATTTTAACCCAATATCCAAAACAACTCCCGACGAGCGATCGTCGGGAGTTGTTTTGTGGAAGCTTTGGTGTATCTTATCGAATTCCATACTTCTCGATGATATAATCCATATCCTTGTCGCCTCTGCCGGAGAGGTTGATCAGCACGGAGCCGTGGGACATCTCTCTTGCCAGCTTCATGCCGTAAGCCACGGCGTGGGAGCTTTCGATGGCGGGGATGATGCCCTCGAGACGGGAGAGGGTGAAGAAGGCGTCGATGGTATCGTCGTCGCCCACCACGTCGTACTTGACTCTGCCCAGCTCGTGCAGGAAGGCGTGCTCGGGACCCGAGGAGGGATAGTCCAGACCGCTGGCTACCGAGTAAACGGGCGCGGGATCGCCGTTCTCGTCCTTCAACATGATGGAGTTGAAGCCGTGCATCACGCCCTCGGTGCCGTACTGGAGAGAGGCGGCGTGATCGCCCAGAGCAGTGCCTCTGCCCAGAGGCTCTACGCCGTAGATGTCCACGGGATCATTGAGGAATCCCGGGAAGAAGCCTGCCGCGTTGGAGCCGCCGCCCACACAGGCGACGATGGCGTCGGGCAGCTCGCCGGTCATCTGGGTGAACTGCTCGCGGGCTTCGATGCCCACCACGCTCTGGAAGTCGCGGACCATCATGGGGAAGGGGTGAGGGCCGACTACCGAGCCGATGCAGTAGATGGCATCCTTGTACTCCTTGGAGTAAGCCTCAAAAGCGGCGTCCACCGCTTCCTTCAGGGTCGCCAGACCGTGGGTGACTTCTACCACGTTGGCGCCCAGGATCTTCATGCGCGCCACGTTGGGTGCCTGCTTCTTGATGTCCACCGAGCCCATATAGATGTCGCACTCCAGACCGAAGTAAGCGGCGGCGGTAGCGAGCGCTACGCCGTGCTGACCTGCGCCGGTCTCGGCGATGACCTTCTTCTTGCCCATGTACTTGGCAAGGAGTGCCTCGCCCATGCAGTGATTGAGCTTATGCGCGCCGGTATGGTTCAGGTCCTCTCGCTTGACGTAGAGCTGGACGTTGCCCAGCTTTGCGGACAGCCGCTCCAAGTGGGAGATGGGGGTGGGTCTGCCCTGGAACTCGCGGCGGATGCGGCGCAGTTCGTCGATGAATTTTCTCGACTTGCAGATGGTGAAGTAGGCTTCGGTGATTTCGTCCATTGCCTTTTGCAGATTTTCGGGGATATAGGAGCCACCGTATTTGCCGAAGTAGCCTTTCTCGTCGGGGTATTGCTTGAAGTAGGTGTCAAAATCAACATTGTTGTATTTCATGATAATTTCCTCCGTGTCTTAGAAAAATAGTATTTATTTTTGGGTGGTTTATGATGGGTGAGGGTCAGAACAAACCTCGCCATCGTTTGGTCAGCAGGATCATGATTACCTCCGCTTCGGTTTTGATCTCTGTCAAAAAACAAAAACGTCCTTGACAGAATTATACTTTCTGTCAAGGACGAACAAATCATTGTCCGCGGTGCCACCTTGAATTGCGGCGCGGTCATCCGCTCCACCACTTACGGAATACGAACATATTCCCGACCGGATAACGGCGGTCAGCCGTCGCAGAATACTGGGAGATGCGAGCATCTCTGTTGACTGCGCCCTCAGCGATCCATTTGCAATTGGTGCCTTCGTAAAAAGACTCCAATATTACAATCTGCATACCATCCGCATCTCAGCACCGCGGACTCTCTGTGGGAGCGTGACTGTTTTTACCTTCGCTTCAACGGTTTATTTGGTTGATGAGGGTATTATAACACACTAAGGCACCGTTGTCAAGGGGGGCGCAAAGTTTTTTTTTGAAAAAACAAGGAATTGACAGTAGCAAGTTCAGCCCTGCTCTGCAGTAAGTCCCGTGAGGGCTTCCATCACGGGCAGCTCGTAGCAGGGGAACCAGATCCCCCATAGCTCGCCCTCGTGCGTGAATTCCAGAATGTGATAGGGCTTCAGAAAGACATTGTCCATATTATTGGTAGTGAGCTTGTAAGGCTTGTAGATCCCTTCGTTATAGCCGATGTCTTTGTTCCACAGAGGGACGGAAATGCGCTTGTTCATCGTGCGTATGGCAGTCAGGGAAGCGAGAGGGATAGCGTACTTGCTCTCTACATCCGTTAAAAAGAGTGTGTCGGATTCAATGAATACCCGCATCTCAAAATTATGGTAAGGCGTAGTATCCAGACCGCTTGTCTTTGGTACGGCTTCGCCGTTCTTTTCTTTGTAAGTAAAGCTGAGAATATCCACTTTGGCGGCATCCTCGGGAACCCCCAGCTCGAAGAAGATAGATTCGGCGACCGAATCCAATTTAGCGGTGACCTCGTCGGGTTTGCCGGTGGCTTCCAGCTGTTTGATCTTACTTCTCTTGTAGAGAAAAAGTCCCAGCCACAAAAGCATGCTGATTCCGCCGATCCAGAAGAGGGCGGGAGCGTTCTGATAGCCCTGCGCAAGCGTTACGGCATCGTCACCCGATAATGCTTTGATAATTCCTGAGATCATGGAGACTCCGGCAATGAGGGAGATCCATTCTAAAATCCGCAAGGGAAGGGGGAAAGGCTTCTCGATTTTTTCGATCATCTGAGTCGCATCAGAGGTAGCGGCGTTCAATGCGGCGGAATGCAGCTCGGATGCGTTGGCAACGATGAAGCAGTCGCCGTTAAAGCTGTTGTTGTTTTTGTCGTAGGTAATATCGGTGCCTAAAAACGGTTTTCTCATAGTAACCTCTTTCTATTACTTTGGCTATTTTATCTAAGATGCTTTCGACTTCTTGTATGAATGATGTCTGACCCGTTCCCAAGTGAGAACAAAAAAGGAGAGGAGCACGGAACCTGTCCTGGAAAGGGAATCTCCGCGTCACTTGTCAGATGAGGCGGAGCAGATCCAGCGCAAAGATCCACCCGAAGAAGGTCAGCAGGCAGAGTGCCGAGGAGATGACCACGTTCTGCGCCGCCAGCTTTTCGTCGCCGCCCATTTGTTGGGACATGGAGTAAGAGGAGACGGCAACGGGTGCACCGAAGGTCACCAGTACGCAGACCAGCGCTTCGCCGCGCAGACCCAGCAGGGTGGCGGCAGTGACCGCCAGCAGCGGGACGAGAATCAGCTTTGCCGAGACGGTGATGCAGATCTCCTTCAGATAGTCCCGCACTCCCGAGAAGGTAAATCCTGCGCCCAGGATTACCATGGAAAGGGGAGAGGCAATCTGTGCCGCATCCCCCACTGCCGTCTCCAGGAAGGAGGGAAGGCGGATGCCCAGCGCCAGACACACTCCGCCCAAAAGACAGCCGATGACCAGAGGATTTTTGGCGATCCCTAAGAGAAGAGTGCCGATTCGGACGCTTTTATTTCGGAACCGCTCCAGACAGATCACCGCCAGGATATTGAACATGGGAACCACGATCGCCACCATCAGCGAGGCAAGCCCTGTGGCATCGTCCCCGCAGACGTATTCCACCAGCGGGATGCCCAGAATGGCGTAATTGGAGCGGAAGAAGCCTTGGAGCATCACGCCCCGACGGGCATTGTCACGGGTCAGAGCCAGAACGGCGAAATAGCCTACCGTGAACACGGTAAGGATGCCGATCACGGTGAACAGGATCAGCTTTCCGTTGAAGACCAGATCCAGATCGGTGGTGTAAATGTTATAAAAGAGCAGAATCGGCAGAAAGATCTTAAACACCAATCGATTGATGGCGTCGAAGGTAGACTTCTCCGCAAATTTCAGCAGCTTCAGGAGATAGCCCAGCGCCATCAGCAAAAAGATGGGCATCACGGCTTCAAAGGATAATCGTAAGCTTTCCATATGATCACAACCTATGTAGAAAAGTGTTCATTCTGTCGCTCAAGCGCTGAAAGGGATCTGATCCGATTCGTCCTTTTGCAGGATCTTGTTCAGTACCCAGCCGCCTCCGCCGGTGCGGGTGAACTGCCAGTACTCTTCAAAGCTGTTTGCAGTGGTCGAGCCGTCGGTTATCGCTCCGGTGTCGGTGTCGATGGTGTAATCTACCATTTTTCCCTTGATGTAGAACCAAACGTGATCCTTGGTATCATCGGGGGCGTCATGGAGCGCAACGGGAACTGCATCACGCAGCTTGATCTTCTTCAGAATGTTCCGCTGATGTTTGTATTCCATCCAGGACAGCTTTGTTTTGAAGTTGTCTAGCAGTTCGGCGGACATATACACCTTTGCAGGAGTGAGATCCATTGCTGTCCAAGCCTTTTGCACGGCAAAATAGGTGGTTTTCACCTGCCTTTGGATGTTCTTATATTTCCATGCGGAGTCTTTTCGCTCCAGCATACCCAGTAGCTTTTTTGTGTTACGCGCGTATTTGGAGAGTCTGAGTCTGTATACGATGGCTGCACCGAAGAAAGTTAATGCGCTGAATGGAATAAAGAGGAAGTAAGCCAAAACGGAACCGCCCGATGAGCCGTATCTACCTGAGGTTCCGTGGGTGTGTCCGGCAGAACCGCCCGAGGAACCGCCTCCGCCTCCGCCGGAAGAACTACCGCCCGAGCTGCCTCCGCCTGCTCGCAGGAGATAGACGGGGGAGGCGCCGGCAGGAGAGGGGCTTGCTGATTCTTCCGCTAAAATCGAAAGAGGAGCAAGAGCGATCAAAAGAAGGAGGGTTGTCAAAAGGATGCTGAGAAATGTTTTCATACGATCACCGTTTGAGTTAGATTGGTTTTGCCAAAGGCTTTATAATGCTTCCAGCGCATCCCACCGCTTCCGTCTTCTGCGGAAGACGATCATATACGCCACAAGCTGGCAAAGGAAGGTAGCCAGCCACGAGACGGTGTAGGAGAGGTAGAGACATTCGGGAGTGTGATAGGCGGGGATGCGGAAGATGGTGTAGATCCAAAGGATGCGGAGGCCGCAGACACCCAGTACCGAGATGAGCATCGGCACCAGCGATGCGCCCATGCCGCGAAGTGCGCCGGTAGAGACGTCCATCAGACCGCAGAGGAAGTAGGGCAGACAGATGTAGGTGAGGCGGATCATACCGTAGCCGATGGCTTTTGCCGAGTCGGTGATGTAGATGGACAGAAGCTGCTTTCCGAACAGCACTACCAGCGAGCCTGCGGTCAGACCGACTACGGTGACACAGCCCAGGCAGATCCACAGGGTGCGGTAGACCCTTTTGTAATTGCCGGCACCGGCGTTCTGCCCCGTGAAGTTGACGGCGGTCTGATGGAAGGCGTTGAGGCAGACGTAGACGAAGCCTTCGATGTTTCCTGCGGCGCCGTTACCGGTCATCACCACGTCTCCGAAGGAGTTGACCGAGGACTGGATCATCACGTTGGAAATGGAGAAGAGGGAGCCCTGAATGCCTGCAGGCAGTCCGATGGTGATGATCTTTTTCAGTTGGTTCTTATAAAACCGCATCTTGGACAAGGTGAGACGGCAGGCGTCGGTGCGCCGCATCAGCGCGATCACTACCAATACGGCAGAGACGGCTTGAGAAATGGCGGTGGCAAGGGCGACGCCTGCCACATTCATATGAAACTGCGTGACGAACAGCAGATTCAGGAGGACATTGACCACACCTGCGATGGAAAGGAAGATCAGCGGGCTTTTGGTATCGCCCACGGCACGGAGGATGGAGGCGGCGAAGTTGTAGATCATAGTGAAGGTAATGCCGCCGAAATAGATCTTCATATAGACCGACGATAGCTTCAATACATTGTCAGGCGTTCCCATCCAATGGAGAAAGGTCTTGGAAAAAGCGATCCCCACCACGGTCAGGATCACACCGCT
>JAFTPF010000059.1 GCA_017463445.1 Clostridia bacterium | reverse complement strand
TTGGCTTAAAAATGCATACTTTTTTGTGCTCGCGCTCTCCTTCAGTCGCCTTGCGGCGACAGCTCCCTCCCGGAGGGAGCCTCGGGTTTGTGCAACTTTTCAAACAACTTCTTCTCAGGGAGGTTTGTCAGTAGCCTGACCCCGACCAGAAGGTCGGGGTGTCAATCTTTCTTCAGAACGCCGCCAGCCAAGGAAGATGAGAGGGAGGGAAGTAGTTGCGCTATGCGCAATTACGGGAGGGAGAGAAGGAAACTTCGGCGTTTGAGATGGGTCATTCGCTCCCTCCATTTGCAATTCTGCAAAGCGAAATTATTTCTATGGCATCCTGATCCAGTCAACAGCGTATATGTCTATCTCAAACACCCCGACCAGAAGGTCGGGGTGTCCCTTTTTCCTTATCTCTTTCTCACCAAATACTTATCCAGCTTTTCCTTCATATTGTCGGGCATCTTCTTGTCGATGGGCAAATGCACCGCATTCGCCATACGAGTCGCAAAAGCCTGAATGAAGGCGATGTCCGCTACCATCTGCTCGCCCGAGAGCAGGGCGGGAGTGTCATAGCTGTTGTGAATGGTCGCCGTGTTGCCGGGAGCGGAGCGGGCAAAGGAAATGGCAGGTACACCCTTGTCGGCGAAGGGCGTGGAGTCGCTGGAGTAGACACCCTGATATGCCGAAACGGGGAAGCCCAGCTCGAAGCCCATGTACTTGATGTAACCCACCGCCGCTTCCTCACAGGTGCAGCAGGAGATAAATTTGCCCATGATGGAGCCGATCATGTCAAGGTTGATGTTCAGCGCAAATTTAGAAAGCTCCTCCTCGTGAGCGGCAACGTATGCCTTGGAGCCCAGCAGTCCCCGCTCCTCACTTCCGCAGAGGACGAAGCGCAGGGTGTAGCGATGGGGCGCGTCCTTGAAATGCTCCGCCATAGCGAGAAGTCCCACGGAGCCCGACATATTGTCGTAGGAGCCCTGAGACAGGGAAGTGGAGTCGTAATGCGCGGTGAACACGATGGTATCGTCGATCTCGCCGGGCAGGTCAAAGACCACGTTGTGAGACTTGCCCTCGTATTCCTCCTGTTCCAGCACGATCTTCGCCGTCTTAGCACCCGCCTCCACGATCTTGATGGCGGACTTGGCGTTGATGTTCACGCCGGGGAGCTTGGCAACGCCCTCGCAGACCTGCGCTCGCAGCTCGCGGCGGTCGATGTCGCAGTCAGCGTAGTTGGCATTGCCGTCGTAGGTGATAAAGCCAACGGCACCGCGTTCCACGATGTCGCGGTAGGTCCAATGACCGAGGTAGCCGTCCAAAAGGACGATCTTTCCTTTGACCTGAGAGAGGGAGTAGGGATCGTTTGCCGGCATATAGTAGAGGGGAGCCTCCACGGTTTCCGATGCAGCGCACATATACCCCTTGCACTCTACCTCTTCGCCGTCGATATAGAGGTGAGCGTCCTTCACGGTCGCCATATTGACGGGAAATTCCTCCAAATAAGCGGGAACGCCCATCTCGTCGGCGATATTTTTCAGATAATTGGCGCAAGCCAGCTCCTCAGCACTGCCGCCCGTGCGGGTGTAGGCGGTGTCGCGGATGATCTGCATAATTTTTTCAGCGTTCATATGTAAAACCTCCGAACGAAAATGATTCTGTTTCTATTGTACACTCATTTGGCAGAAAATGCAAGAGGATAGCGAAAAATAGCGAGAATTACGGTATGTGAATTTATTTTGTCTGCGGGATTGACAAGACGGGCGGCAGTATGTTATAATTATTTTGCGACACAATTCAATAAGCGGATATTTGGCCAATAATGGGAGTACCATAGTTAAAAACGGGTACTCTTTGCCCCTTATTGGCGAAAATCCGATATCGGTGAATTGTGTCGCAGCAAGAAAGGGTACCGTTTTTTATGCGCCCTTTGCTGGGCGCATTTTTTGTTGGGAGGAAACGCACTATGATTTTGCCCATCGGATCTACTATCAGAGAACTTCGCCGTGAGCGGGAGATCACCCAGGGGGAGTTGGCGAAGGTGTTAGGGGTCACTACACAAGCGGTCTCGCAGTGGGAGCGAGGTAACGCTTATCCAGATCTGGAGCTGCTTCCGGTTATAGCTGCCTACTTTGGTGTGTCGGTGGATCGGCTACTGGGGATGGATGAATGAAAATAAAGCACGGACGGCGAAAGCCGTCGCTTGGGGTGAAATGAATCGTTAGTGAATAATTGGCAGCGATTTTGTAAATTATGTGGTGCAATTGTTGAAATGACAGAAAATGTGCTATATTGCGGAATGAAAAGTCTCGTGTCAAAATTCCAGATGCAATTGTGAACTTTCTGTAAACTAAAATGCTCGTATATTGTTATATTCATTTATTTGTGGTATAAGTGAAGTATCATTTTTTATACTATGGAGGATTACCTATGAAAAAAGTAATTGCACTGCTGCTCTGTGCACTGCTGCTGGGCGCTGTTGTAGGTTGCGGGGACGATTCTGATTCTGCCGCTACCAATCAGAGCAAAGTGGATGGTGCAGTCGAGCTGTTTTTCAAAGCAAGCTGCGAAGCCGATGTTGATGCTGCGTTGGATCTGTATACCGATGAGATGGTCGACTATATGGAAGACTATTACGGTAGCAGAAGTGAGATGAAGGACGATTTGGAATCTGAGCTGGAGAGCGAACTGGACGCAGCAGAAGACGAATACGGTAAATTCGAGCGTTATGAATACGAGATCGTTGATACGAACTCTTACGATGACGATGAGGTAGACGAGATTCAAGAGCGTTTCGATTCGATGAACGTGGACGTGAAGGTCACTTCCGTCAAAGAAGTAGAGGTTGAATACACGATCTACTTTGAGGACGACGAGATCGAAGACACGACGACACTGATCCTGTTCAAAGCGGACGGTAAATGGTACATGCTGGATAGCGAAGGCATCTTCTGATAATCACAAAAAGGACGGCGAAAGCCGTCCTTTTAGAGTGTAGACAAAATCGTTTCAAGAACTGGAGGAAGGGGAAAACCATCTCAAACGCCGAAGTTTTTCCCCTTCCTCCAGACCTCCTACCCCATTCCTTGGCTGGTGCCAACGGAAGGGGTAGACTTTGTCTTCAGCCTGAAAGGACGGCGAAAGCCGTCCATTTTGCTTGGTTGGCGTGAATTGTTTGTAGTCTAAAGAAGCAATTCGGCAGAGCCGAATTGCAATCTGAGGCGGGGCTGTAGTTGCGCTTTGCGCAACTACAAACCATCACTCAGACGCCGAAGTTTTCTCCCTCCTCCTCAGACTCCACCACCCACTTCCTTGGCTGGCGTTTTTCTAAATCTATACTATAGCAATAAACTGGGGCGGCAAGTACTTGCCGCCCTTCATAAAAGTTCTTGGGGTCCAGCCCTTCTTTCAAGAAGGGCTGGTGGAGTTTGAGGCGAAGCCTCAATTGCGTTTATTTCACCTCGATAATGCTCTCGTCCCACATAGCGGGGGCGTCGTAGCCCATCAGGTTGACGGTGGTAGCAGCCACGCTGGAGAGGCCAAACTGACCGTTGTCTTCCTTGACGGTGTATGCGCCCTTGTTCTGGTTGTCGTAGATGATGCAGGGAACGCGGTTAAGGGTATGGGAGGTCTTTGCCTTGGGGGTGCCGTCCTTGTTGTACTTCACGTTCCCCTTCTTGTCCACCTCGTACATCTCGTCGGCGTTGCCGTGGTCGGCGGTGATGATAGCGATGCCGCCCATCTTGTCGATGACAGGGAGCAGACGGGCCAGCTGGAGATCCAGCGCCTCTACGGAGATCTTGGTAGCGGCGAAGTTGCCGGTATGACCAACCATGTCGCCGTTGGGATAGTTCACGCGGATATAATCGTACTTGCCGGACTCGATGAGCTCGATCATCTTGTCGGTGATCTCAGCGCACTGCATCCAGGGACGCTGCTCGAAGGGAACGATGTCGGAGGGCTTTTCGATATAGGTCTCCAGCACTTCGGAGAACTTACCGGAGCGGTTGCCGTTCCAGAAGTAGGTGACGTGACCGTATTTCTGAGTCTCGGAGATGGCAGCCATACGAATGCCGGTGTCTGCCATGTATTCGCTCATGGTATTGGTGATTTCGGGGGGATTTACCAGGAAACGAGAGGGGATGTGCAGGTCGCCGTCGTATTCCAGCATGCCGGCGTACATCACGTCGGGCTTTCTCACACGGTCGAACTTATTGAAGGTGTCGCCCTCGTCGAATGCCTTGGAGATCTCGATGGAGCGGTCGCCGCGGAAGTTGAAGAAGATCACGCTGTCGCCGTCTTCCATGGTGCCTACGGGCTTACCGTCCTCAGCGATCACGAAGGGAGGCAGATCCTGGTCGATGGCACCGGTCTCGGCACGCAGGGTGGTGTAAGCCTCAGCGGCGGTAGCAAACTGTCTGCCCTCGCCCAAAACGTGAGTCTTCCAGCCTGCCTCGACCATCGCCCAGTTTGCTTCGTAACGGTCCATGGTGATCTTCATTCTGCCGCCGCCGGAAGCGATCTTGCAGTCGAAGTCAGCGTCGCGCAGGGAAGTGAGGAAGTCCTCGAAGGGAGCGATGTAGTCCATGCCGGAGGTCTCGCCAACGTCACGACCGTCCATGAGGATGTGCACGCGGACCTTGCCGACGCCTTCCTTCTTGGACTGTTCCACCATCGCCTTCAGATGGTCGATGTGAGAGTGGACGTTACCGTCGGAGAACAGACCCAAAAAGTGGAGGGTGGATGCGTTGGACTTCACGTTTGCGATGAGATCGCACCAGGTCTTGGAGGTGAACATCTTGCCGCTCTCGATAGAATTGGAGACCAGCTTTGCGCCCTGGGCAAATACCTGACCTGCACCCAGCGCGTTGTGACCGACCTCGGAGTTACCCATGTCGTCGTCGGAGGGAAGACCGACGGCGGTACCGTGTGCCTTCAGCGCCACGCAGGGATAGTTTGCCATCAGCATATCCAAAGTGGGAGTGTAAGCGGCGGCAACCGCGTTGCCCTCGTTTGCGGGAGCGATGCCGATGCCGTCCATGACGATGGTGACCACGGGACCCGTAACGCCTGCGTAATTAGTGGAAGATTTCGTAAGCTTTGCCATAATTCTTATCCTTCTCCGATGCGAAAGTTTTCCCCTGACGGTGCATCGGTAGCCGTCGGTACTGTGAAATAGCAATATCTTTCCCTATTATATACCATAATTGTGAACAAAATATGTAGAACGGGAAAATCCTGACGATTTTTTTGCATCCGTTAATTGGGCGGCAAGGATTTGCCGCCCATAAATAAAAGTTCTTTGCGTCGCTTTCTTTCAAGAAAGCGACCGGGGCGGGCAGAGCCCGCAATTAATCTTCTCCCTCCAGTTCCTTCACCAGCGCCTGCATCTCTGCGCGGGTAGTGGCGGACTCGGCGCGGTAGAGGAACTGGGTCTGTGCCTTCTTATCCAGCTCGGCGTAACGCTGGAGGGCGGAGGGGTGGAGGGCAAGGGTCAGAGCGAAGCCCACGGGCATTTCGGGGGTGGGGGCGTTATCCTGTTTCATACGATCAACCTTTATCATTGGGATTTGGGGCAAAAGATCCCCGTGAAGACAGTATCTCCACGGGGATGCTTTTTATGTGAGTGATCGAAGCACAATTTCGGATCAGTCCTCGAACTGACTGTTCCACAGATCGGCGTAGAATCCGCCCTTTTGCAGGAGCGTGTCGTGATCGCCCTGCTCGATGATGTTGCCGTCCTTCATCACCAGAATGATGTCGGCCTCTCGGATGGTGGAAAGTCGGTGGGCAACGATGAAGGATGTGCGTCCCTTCATCAGTTTGGCAAAGGCAGATTGGATCTTCTGCTCGGTGCGGGTGTCGATGGAGGAGGTGGCTTCGTCCAGGATCAGCAGGGGAGGAAGGCAGAGCATGATGCGGGTGATGCAGAGCAGCTGCTTCTGTCCCGCCGACAGCATACCACCGTCCTCACCGATGACCGTATCGTAGCCGCTCGGCAATCTGCGGATGAAGCTGTGGGCGTGGGCGGCCTTGGCGGCGGCGATGACCTCCTCGTCGGTGGCATCGGGGCGACCCATCACGATGTTCTCGCGGATCGTGCCTGCCTTCAGCCAGGTCTCCTGCAAAACCATGCCGTAATTCTTGCGCAAGGAATGGCGGGTCACACCGCGGATGTCCTGCCCGTCCAGCGCGATGGAGCCTTCTTTCACATCGTAGAAGCGCATCAGCAGATTGATCATAGTGGTCTTACCGCAACCGGTGGGACCCACGATCGCCACCCGCTCGCCGGGGGAAACGGTCAGGTTCAGTCCCTCGATCAGCGGCTTTTCGGGAACGTAGGAGAAGGAGACATCGGCAAGCGTATACGCGCCCTCCGCCTTACCCATCTCGGGAAGAGCGGAGTCGTCGCTCTCGGCAGGGGCTTCCATCAGCTCAAAGAGCCGGGAGGCACAGGTCAGGGAGTTTTGCAGCTCGGTGACCACGCCCGAGATCTCGTTGAAGGGCTTCGTGTATTGGTTGGCGTATGCCAGCAGGCTGGACAGCGTACCTACGGTAAACGCGCCTGCGGCGGCTTCTGTAGCGTCGGCAGAGCCGGAGGAGATCACCAAGAGCGCGCCCACCAGCGCAACGGCGGCGTAGACCACGCTGTTGACGAAGCGGGTGCAGGGATTGGTCAGGGAAGAGAAGAAGATCGCCCTCAGCGAGCAAGCATTCAGCCGATCGTTGATCTCGTCGAACTTCTTCATCGCCTCGTCCTCGTGACCGAAGGCGCGGACTACCTTCTGCCCCGTCAGCATCTCCTCCACGAAGGCGGTCTGCTCGCCGCGGGTCTTCGACTGGAGCTGGAACATCGAATGCGTGCGGGAGGCGATGAACGCCGCTACGATCAGCGAAAGGGGAGTGACCAGCACCACCACCAGCGCGATCTGCCAGGAGAGGCGCACCATGAAGAAGAGAGTTCCCAAAATGGTCAGCACGCCGGTGAACAGCTGGGTAAAGCCCATCAGCAGACCGTCGGAGAACTGCTCGGCGTCGGCGGTGACACGAGAGAGCAGGTCGCCGGTGGAATGGGTGTCCAGATAGGACAGGGGGAGCTTTTGGATCTTGCGGAAGGCGTCGGCGCGGATGTCCCGTACCACGTGATAAGTGATGCGGTTGTTGCAGATGTTCATCAGCCACTGGGCGGCGGCGGTGAGGGCGATCACCGCCGCGGCTTCTGCGAGCAATGTGCCGATGGCGGCAAAGTCCACCTGTCCGGGGGCAACGATGCAGTCGATGGCGTCACCGAACAGAATGGGGAGATAGAGCGTCAGCAGAGCAGTGACGGTAGCAAGGAGGAAAGAAACGCACAGCAGGGGAAGTCGGCGGCGGATATAGCGCAGGACTTTTCCCAGTGTGGCTTTGTCAAATTTTTTCTTCTGTTTTGCCATCTCAGCCTACCTCCTTCGCATTGCGATTTGGGTCGCGGGGGTATTGAGCATAGTGGATCTCGCCGTAAACGGGACAGGTCTCCAGCAGCTCTTCGTGTCTACCGAGGGCAACCGCCTCGCCGTCTTCCAGAACCAGGATCTGATCGGCGTGGCGGAGCGATGCGGTGCGCTGGGAGACGATGAAAACGGTGGGCGCATTGGGCAGCTCCCGAATGGCGGCGCGGAGTTTTGCATCGGTGGCGTAGTCCAGCGCGGAGGCGGAGTCGTCCAGGATCAAGATCTCGGGGCGGGTCGCCAGCGCACGGGCGATGGTCAGCCTCTGCCGCTGACCGCCCGAGAGATTGCGTCCGTTCTGTTCCACGACGGCGTCCAGACCGCCTTTTTTTTCAATGATGTCCAGTGCCTGCGCAGCAGACAAAGCGGCGCGTAGGGTCTCGTCATCCGCATCGGGCGCGCCGAAGCGGAGATTGTCCCGAATCGTTCCCGCAAACAGCTGTGCCTTTTGGGGAACAACGGCGATCTTCTTGCGGAGCGCATCGGGATCCCACGCCTTCACGTCCAGTCCGTCCACCAGAACGGTGCCGTCCGTGCAGTCGTAGAAGCGGGGGAGGAGGTTGACCAGCGAGGTCTTGCCCGAGCCGGTACC
>JAFTPF010000058.1 GCA_017463445.1 Clostridia bacterium | reverse complement strand
TTTTCCCCAAGAAATGATTTATCCTCTCATGCCAATCCCCAGCTGCTTTTGCAGGGCGCCGAGGATCTTGTTACAGGCTTTGGTGACCTCCTCGTCGGTGAGGGTGTGGTCGGGAGAGCGGAAGGTCAGGCGGTAAGCGACGCTCTTCTTGTCGGCGTCGATCTTGTCGCCGGTGTAGATGTCGAACAGCTCTACCTTCTCGATGAGCTTGCCTGCTGCCTTGCGGATCACTTCCTCGATAGTGCCGACCTCCAGTGCACGGTCGCAAACGAAGGCGAAGTCGCGGGTGACGGCGGGGTACTTGGGCAGAGCCTTGTACTGCTTCTTGAAGTTGGCTACGGCAAACAGCTCCTCGAAGGGAATGTAGGCAACGTATACAGGCTGATTGAAGCCGTAATTTGCCGCAACGGTGGGATGAATCTGACCAAAGGTAGCGATCTTCATATTGCCGCGCACGAACACCTCAGCACATCTGCCGGGATGGAAGGTGGGATTTGTCTTGCAGGAAGCGTAGCGGATGCGAGACAGTCCCGCGTCGGTGAGGATGGTGTCTACCATACCCTTGAGGGTGTAGAAATCACCGGCATTGTAGAAGCCCAGCGCCAGCATCAGAGGCTCGTCGGGGAGCTCCTCGGCGTTTTCCTTGGGCAGATACACGTGACCCAGCTCGTAGATCATAGCGCTCTGAGTGCCGTAGGCGTTGTTGTGGGAGAGCACGTCCATCAGCCCGGGGATGAGGGTAGTACGCATGACGCTGGTATCCTCGCCCAGAGGGTTGGAGATGACCACCGCGCTTCTTTCGGGCGCGTCGGCAGGCAGACCGATCTTGTCGATGTTGCGGGGCGAAACGAAGGAGAAGGTGTTGGCCTGATAGAGTCCCATGCCCAGCAGCAGGCTCTGAAGGCGTTCCTTGTATGCCTGACGGGGCGTCAAGGAGCCTGCGGTGACCGCGCCGCTGAAGGGAGTGGAGACGATCTTGTTGTAGCCGTAGATGCGGATGACCTCTTCGGCGATGTCGTTCATAGACTCCAGATCGGCTCTCCAGGAGGGAGCGGTAACGGTGCCATCGGCGATGGTACAGCCCAGGTCGGTGAGGATGCGCTCCATGTAGTCGGGAGCAAGATCGGTGCCCAGGAAGTGGTTGATCTTGGCAGGCTCCAGCGGAATGGTGGCGGGAGTCATCTTGCCCTTGTACACATCGATGCAGCCCGAGACGACCTCACCTGCGCCCAGCAGAGTGACCAGCTCACAGGCACGCTCCAGCGCGGGCATACAGTTTTCGGGGTCGAGACCCTTTTCAAAGCGTCCCGAGGACTCGGTGCGCATACCCTGCTTCTTCGCTCCGATACGGACGGTGGCACCGTCGAAGTTAGCGGACTCGAAGACGACAGTGACGGTGGAATCCTTGATCTCGGAGTTGGCACCGCCCATAACGCCCGCAAGGGCTACTGCCTTCTTCTCGTCGGCAATGACCAGAGCAGCGGCGTCCAGCACGTGATCCTGATCGTCCAGAGAGCGGAAGGTTTCTCCTTCTGCGGCACAGCGGACGATAATGTGGCTGCCGTCCAGCATGGCGTAGTCGAAGGCGTGCATGGGCTGACCGTATTCCAGCATCACATAGTTGGTGATGTCAACGATATTATTGATGGGACGGACGCCTGCGGCACGAAGTCTCGCACGCATCCACTTGGGGGAGGGCTCGATCTTGACGTTTCTGACCACTCTTGCGGCATAGCGGCGGCAGAGGTTGCCGTCCTCCACGTCAACAGAAAGGTAGTCGGCAATGTTTCCGCCTGCCTCGGTGACTACGGGAGTGGGGAGCGTCCAGGGACGGTCGAAGGAGACTGCCGTCTCTCTTGCCAGACCGATCACCGACAAACAGTCGGGACGGTTGGAGGTGATCTCGAACTCCACGGCGGCATCGTTGAGGCAGAGCACGTCGCGGATGTCATCACCGGGCTTGCAATCCTCCTGCAAAATGAGGATTCCGTCCTCAATGGCGTAGGGCACGTCGTGGGTGGTCAGTCCCAACTCGGAGATGGAGCAGAGCATACCGTTGGACTCCACGCCCCGGAGTTTGCCCGCCTTGATGGTCACGCCGCCGGGCAGCTTGGAGGGTGCCTTCGCTACGGGAACCAGTGCGCCCTCGAAGACGTTCTGTGCGCCGGTGACGATCTGGGTCGGCTCGCATCCGTCCTCGAAATCCAGCTGGCAGATGACCATATGGTCGGAGTCGGGATGGGGAACGATGGAAATAATGCGACCCACGACGACGTTTTCGATGTCGCCGCCCAGAACCTTGTAGCCCTCCACCTTGGAGCCGGTGTCGGTCATGCGATCGCAGTAGTCCTGCAGGGAAATATCTTTGGTGCTGACGAAATCGTTCAGCCAATTCATAGAAAGATTCATTGATTCATTCTCCTTTCGATCTTAGAACTGCGACAGGAAGCGCAGGTCGTTCTCGTAGAGATTGCGCATATCGTCAATGGCGTACTTGATCATGACGATACGCTCGATGCCCATGCCGAAGGCAAAGCCGCTGTACTCCTCGGGATCGATATCACAGCCGCGGAGCACGTTGGGGTGTACCATGCCTGCGCCCAGGATCTCGATCCAGCCCTCGTTCTTGCAGACGCGGCATCCCTTGCCGCCGCAAACGAAGCAGGACACATCGACCTCAGCCGAAGGCTCGGTAAACGGGAAATGGTGAGGACGGAAGCGGAGCTTGGTGGAATCACCGAACATCTGGCGGGCGAAGGTCTCCAGCATACCCTTCAGATCGCCCATGGTGATACCCTTATCGACCACCAGACCCTCCAGCTGATGGAACATGGGGGAGTGAGTGGCGTCCACGGCGTCGGAGCGGTAGACTCTGCCGGGGGAGATGATGCGGATGGGGGGCTTTTGATGCTCCATTACACGCACCTGTACGGGGGAGGTCTGAGAGCGGAGCAGAACCTTATCGGTGATGTAGAAGGTGTCCTGGGTATCTCTTGCAGGGTGATTTTCGGGAATGTTCAGCTTTTGGAAGTTGTAGGTGTCGTACTCCACCTCGGGGCCCTCGGCGATGGTGAAGCCCATGGAGCGGAAGATGTCGCAGAGAGTCTGCTCTACCTGATCCAGGGGGTGACGGCGACCTACGGGGAAGGTGGTGCCGGGGGCGGTCACGTCAATGGTCTCCTCCAAGAGACGATTCTCCAGCGCGATCTTCTGCAGGGCTTCCTTCTTCTCAGCGATCTCCTCTTCGATAGCGGCACGGATCTCATTAGCCAGCTGACCGATCACGGGACGCTCCTCGGCAGTGAGCTTGCCCATACCGCGAAGCACTGCGGTCAGTGCGCCCTTCTTGCCCAGAAATTCGATGCGGACCTGCTCCAACGCGGCGTCGCCGTCTACGGCTGCCAGCTTCGCCTCGGCATCCGCCTTGATCTGCAATAACTGTTCTTTCATTTTCTTCTCCTTTTTTATATAAGGCATAATTTTTGTATGAAAACGCAAAGTAAAAAAACTCCCGCCCCGACAATACAGAGAGTAGATAAAATCAATCTCCTTCCTCCGAATCACCAACCCCATTCCTTGGCTGGTCTCGGCAAGGGAGATTCAATTTTTCAACAATCTGTGCAGTTAACGCTTGTTGCGACTGCGCCATTTCAGGGTGAGAGCATCCTGCTTCACGGTACCACCTGATCCATCCCGCCCGAATGAGGCGGAATCTCGACGCTTTTAACGGGGCGAACCGTGCGGGGCTACTCTTTCGGTCTGAAGACCTCCATTTGACCTCGCCTGCTCCTCGGGGAAGGGCGCCTCCCATGGACAGAGTCCGCTTTCAGCTGCAGGTACTTGTTCCTGCCTCGGACACTCTCTGACTGCCCATAGTCGGGATTTGCCGACCGAATCATGGCATTTCATACTTTTACCTTTCCATTATAATCCCATAATACGAAAAAGTCAATCATTTTGCAAAAAAATCTTTACTTTTTTTCGATTGTAGTGTACAATAGAGGGGAAATGAATTTTGTATGCAACTGTAGGGGCGTTGCAAGTGCAAAACGCTTCAAACGGGCGGAGCAAGCCCCACCCCTACTGATGCGGCGTAGATTAGCATCTAAGATATTACACCGCCGCCGGAGGTTACTATGGAACACGATTATATACTTTTCGATCTGGACGGCACGCTGACCGAGCCTGCCGAGGGGATCACCAATTCGGTCTGCTATGCGCTGAAGAAGTTCGGCATCGAATCTGTGCCCGAGAACGAACTGCGCTTTATCGGACCGCCTCTGCACCACTCCTTCCAGATCTTCTACGACATGAGCGAGGAGGATTCCTTCAAAGCCGTGGATTATTACCGGGAATATTACTCCCCCAAGGGGATCTTCGAAAACCGTCTCTACGACGGCATCCCCGAGGCGCTGGACAAGCTGATCGCCAAGGGCTACACCCTGGCCGTGGCGTCCTCCAAGCCCGAGTTTTATGTGAAGCAGATTCTGGAGCATTTCGGCATCGCCGACCGCTTCGAGGTCGTGGTGGGCAGTGAGATGAACGGCGACCGCACCGACAAGGCGGAGGTGGTTGCAGAAGCCCTCGCCCGTTTGGAAGCGGCACCCGATGAGTGCTGTATGATCGGCGACCGCCTCCACGACATCGTTGGTGCGCATAGGTGCGGGATGCTGGCGGCAGGCGTGCTGTGGGGCTACGGCTCGACGGAGGAGTTTGCCGAGGCAAAGGCAGACGCGGTGTTTGAGACCATCGAGCAGATGGTACGGTTTTTCTGAGGGCAAACCGATTCAACGGACAGTCGAGGACGCATGTCCCTACAAGTGAAATCAACCGGTTTCCCTCTGCCGACAAGTATTTGTCGGCTCACAGAAGTTCTTTGCCCCGCTTTCTTTCAAGAAAGCGGGCGGGTTGCAGGGCAGAGCCCTGCGGGAGATCAATTATGCACGAGTTGTTATTGCCTGCGGGCAATTTTGAGAAACTGAAGGCCGCACTGCTGTACGGCGCAGATGCGGTCTATCTGGCGGGAAAACGCTTCGGAATGCGGTCCGCCGCCGACAATTTTACCACCGAGGAGCTGATTGATGCCGCTTCCTACTGCCACGGGCTGGGGAAGAAGATGTACATCACCGTCAACATCTCCCCTCGCTGGTGCGATTACGAGGGGCTGGCGCAGTATTTCGACACCCTCCGCGACGTGAAACCCGACGCGCTGATCGTTGCCGATCCGGGCGTGCTGACACTGGCGAAGGAAATGCTCCCCGACACGCCTCTCCATCTCTCCACCCAGGCAGGGGCGGTCTCCCACGCCGACTGCACCTTCTGGCAGAAGCAGGGCATCTCCCGCGTGGTGCTGGCAAGAGAGCTGACGCTGGGCGATGTCAAGGCGATCCGCCAGCGCATCTCCCCTGAATTGGAGCTGGAAGCCTTCATTCACGGCGCCATGTGCGTCTCCTTCAGCGGTCGGTGCCTGCTCTCCAACTATCTCACCGGCAGAGACGCCAACCGAGGAATGTGCGCCCAACCCTGCCGTTGGGAGTACAAGATGTACGAGATTGAGGAGATCAAGCGCCCCGGCATCCGGTTCCCCGTGGAGGAGACGCCTCAGGGTAGCTTCATCATGAGCAGTAAGGACATGTGCATGATCGAGCATATCCCCCAGCTGATGGAGTCGGGAGTCACTTCCTTCAAGGTGGAGGGACGGATGAAGTCCGCCTACTACGCCGCCGTCTGCGCCAACGCTTACCGAATGGCGATGGACGCTTATACGAAGGATTCCACAGGTTACCGCTACGATCCCGCTTGGCTGGCCGAGCTGGAGAGCGTATCCCACCGGGAATACTGCACCGGCTACTGGTTTGATGAGCCGATGGACAACGCCCAGACCGTTACCCAACCCGGTTATCTGAAGGAGAAGGGCTACCTTGCCGTGGTGGAATCTTACGACGAGGCAAGCGGCAGGGCGGTGCTGGTGCAGAAGAACAAATTCTGCGAGGGCGATACGGTGGAATATCTGACCCCCGGCTGTGTGGGCAGACCCATCGTGGCTACAGAGATGCAAGACATGGAGGGCACGCCCATTGAGTCCTGCCCCCATCCGCAGATGCGGTTTACCATGGCGATGCCGAACCCCGTGAAGGCGGGAGATATTCTTCGCTCTTCAAAGTGATGGACTCATCCGAACGAATTTATCGTATTCATAACAGAAAAGAGAGAATTGATCATGAAAAAATTGATTGTTACCGCTTTACTAACCCTTCCCCTGCTTGCCCTGACCGCTTGCGGCAACGAAACGACCCCCGACGCGACCACTACCGCCGCAACCACTACTCCCCCCGTGGAGGTGAAAGAAAACGTGACCCTTGATCTGATCAAAGACGGCAAGACCGACTACACCATCGTGTACGACGATCAGAATGACGCCGCCAAGGAGCTGGCTGACGCCGTTGTGTCCGCATTTGCTAAACAAGACGTAACGATCACCTCTGTTGCCGCATCCTCTGCCGAGGCAGACTACGGCAAGGAGATCGTCATTGGCAACGTGCGCGCATCCTCTGCCGACGTTACCACCAAGATGAAGACCACCGGTGATTTTGCCATGTGCGTGTCCGGCGACGATTGGGTGCTGGTGGCAACCGATGAGACCAACTACAACTATCTCGCCATGGTAGCAAAGGAAAGCGTCCTTGCCAATATTCTGGACGGCGCACTGGCTGTAAAATCGGACAAGGATCTGGTGTACAGCAGCTCCAAGTACGCCTCCCTCAGCTATGCCGCTTACGTGAGAAAGAAATCCCGTGCCCTGTCCCAAGACTTTATTCTGGAAATCTTCAAGGCAAAGACCTTCAAGGCTTCCGACCGCACCCAGCTTCCCTATCGGATCTACGTTCCCTCCAACTACGATCCTGCCAAGGAGTATCCCGTATTGCTCTTCCTCCACGGCGCAGGAGAGCGGGGCAACGACAATACCAATCATATGAAGCACGTGGTGGGCAATCTCTTTAATCAGAAGAATTCCCCCGTGATGGATGCTATCGTCATCTGCCCTCAGTGCCCTAACGATAATCAATGGGTGGATACCCCTTGGGCAAACGGTAGTTACAGTACAACTTCCGTGAAGCAGTCCAACGAGTCCAAAGCAGTGATGGAACTGCTGGATAAGGTTGCCGCTACTTACTCCACCGACACCGACCGTTACTACGTGATGGGTATCTCCATGGGCGGATTCGGCACTTGGGATCTGCTGATGCGTGCTCCCGACAAATTTGCGGCAGGCGTGCCCATCTGCGGCGGTGCCGATCCCTCCATGGCGAAAACACTCAAGAACGTCCCCATCTACACCACCCACAGCATCGACGACCCCGTCGTTCCCATCTCCGGCACCCGCGAGATGGTGGAAGCCCTGCAGACCGCAGGCAGCACGGTGATCCGTTACGACGAAGTCAACGGCAAGGGACACGAGGTCTGGAAATCCTTCAGCGAGCAGACCGAGGTTCTGGAATGGCTGTTCTCTCAGAAGCTGTCCGATCGGAAATAATCTCCACTACAAAACCCGCCTCGGCGGGTTTTGTTTATTGAAGTAGGAATTGTAAACAATTTGCAATGTGGTTGACAAACCGAAAAAAGTGTAGTACAATAGTATCAAATACCCTATTATGGTACAAACTGATACAGGGATGTGTGAATAAGCGTGAATATCGGAATTTTTATCTTGCTTTTGCTGGTGGCACTGTCCGCCGCGGTAGGCGTGATCTACGCCGTCTTCCGTCTGGCAAAAATACAGAATATCTTTTGGAGCCTGATCCCCTCCGGGGGCGTGCTCTTTATTTCGCTCCTGATCCTGCTGATCATGAAGCTGGCAGGGGCCGGCTGGTTCTCCTCGCTGGTGACCTTCTATCTCTTCCAGATACCGGTCATGGCGGGTGTGGTGGCTCTGCCCTATATGCGCCTACACCGCCGCATCGATGTAGCTGCCGAGAATGAAAAGCAGAACCGTCTGCAGGTGGCTCGCCGCATCGAGGCAGAGCGCCGCCGTCAGCTGCTGGAATCCCTGCAGGGATTCTGCTGTGCTGAGTCTGCCATGAAGCCCGAAGGTCAGCGCGAGATTGTGCTCCTTTCCAAAAACGGCAAGGAGGTTGCCGAGATCGTAGCCGCCAGCGGCGTTTCCGAGGAGGAAGTCCGCATGATCTTGGACAGCTACGAGCGTTACGCCTCCCGTCTGGAGGGCGGCGACGGTACCGCCGATCTGATCCTCACCCCCGAGCAAGAGGAGGACATCGTCTGCCGTCTCATCAACTCTGCTCCCTACGAGTGCGGCGCCGGCAGCAACGGTCTGTGGGATAAGTCTTCCGCACGCGAGCTGGTGGCGACCCGTCTGGATTCGGGTGTTTCTACCCGTATCGTCGCGGCTTACCTGCGTCACTGGGGCTTTACCGTCCCCCAGAAGCAGACCATCAAGGCACGCTCCGGCGATCCTCTCGTGAAAAGCTGGATCGTCTCGGATTTCGAGAAGATCCGCAAGGAAGCCGCCAAGAATCAGGGCGAGATCATCTGGATCTACACCGTTCCCATGGAAGCAGTACGGGAGATTTCCACTTATATTCCCAAGAATCCCGTTCTCATTGCCGCCGTCACCAACGACGGTGCCATCCGCTTCAGAGTTTACGACGAGCGACGCCGCGACTACTTCGGCGATTTCGTCACCGCTCTGCTGGCAAGCGCGGACCGCAAGTATTACGCCGTCCTCAACGAACGCTACGACGACTATATGTCCTCCATCGGACGTGCTAAGCGTCGCGCATTGGAGGAAAAGATCGAGTTCTTCGATTGCGTGTGATGCTTCACAAGTAAAGCGCAAAATGAATAGCATGAAAGCCCGCCCGAGGAAAACCTTGGGCGGGCTTTTTAACAAGTTTTCGCGTTCACAAAATGTTTACAAACTTTTTTCGCAAAAACCTGCAATATTTTCCCCTCCTGATTTGTTATATAGGGTAGAAGCATTTTCGCAACTTTGCCAACATTGCGAACGATCCTTCGATAGCAAATTGGTCAATTTGCAAAAAATATCTGATTTTTATATTGACAATTTGCTGAAACCATGCTACAATCAAGGAGGAGGATACCAATGGGCTATATTATCCGCTGTTCAGTTCACCCGTGATTCATCACCGATCACCCGACCCATAACAGAATGGATATACAAAATGAAAAAGAAATTCCTATCTATTTTACTCGCCCTGTCCCTGCTGATTCCCTCACTGTCCCCGCTTGCCGCCATCGCGGAGGAAGGGACTGCCGAGGCAGCCCCCACCGTCGAAGCTGAGAACGGCGAGGTAGTGAGCGAAGCCACACCTGCCGTCTCCGAGATCGAGCCCATCGAGCCGATCCAAAGCGAGACACTGACTACCGACAATCTTCCCTTCGCCATGACCGAGACCGACGCCGCCTCCGAAGGACTGATCGGCCGCGTTAAGGACGCCGAGCACGATCTGCACAGCGTCGTGTTCGAAAACGCCGACGGCGGTCTGACCCTTTTCTACTACAACGACCCCGTGAAGTATGTGGACGAGAACGGCGTTGTCCGCGATAAGTCCAACAAACTGCAAGCCCGCACAGGTGGCGGCTTTGAGACGGTGGCAGGCGATATTCAGACCGCCTTCCCTAAGCAACTCAAAGACGGCATCACCATGCAAAAGGGTGCGTGGCAGCTCGGGCTGGCACCTGCGGAGAACTTCACCGCCATCGGCACGCTCTCCTCGGATCGGACCACCGTCACCTACGCCCGGGATGCCGTCACCCGCTACGAATATAACCTGACCTCTATGGGCTTCAAGGAAGACATCGTGGTGAACCGCTATACCGGACAGACCCGCTACAGCTTTGTGCTGAAGACCTACGGTCTGACCCCCGTCAACGATAACGGCACCTGGCTTTTGGTAGATAGCGACGGAATCCACCGCGCCACGCTGGGAGAAATTGTCGTTTTCACCGCCGACGAGCGGAACAACACCTTCGGAGAGCTGCAGGTACAGCAAATCACCGCAGGGCAGGAGTACCGCCTGACCATCCTGCTGGATGCCGATTGGCTTGCGGATGAGAATACCGTCTATCCTATCACGATTGACCCCGCACTGTCGTATACTAATAATACGGCAAACATTCAGGACATCACCGTCTGCCAAGGTACCACCTACAGCGCATCCTCAGGCTCCCTGTATGTAGGCAGAAACAGCTCCGGCAACATCCGACGCGCTCTGATGCGCTTCCCCAACCTAAATATCCTCGGCTACAATATCACCTCTGCCACGGTTTCTGTCCGCGATATTATGTGCGAATCCTGGGCACTACCGATGCAATGCTATCAGTACACCGGTGCGGACTGGAGCGACAGCAACCCGATGACATGGGCAAACATGGGCGACACTCCTGTCGGGATCTACCTGTCCGGGCACTCGGTCTGCTACGTCAACGGCAAAAATCCCGACTACTGCGCCACCGCCCACCGGTATGTATACAATATCACCAAGCTGGCGCAAATGTGGGCAGACGGCACCGCCTCGCCCTCCGACGGCGTAGTCTTCCGTGCCACCGGCTACTACGAGGAAGGCACCACCAACACCTACAAGACCTTTGCGTCTATCAATCGGAGTGCGTCGTATTATCCGCAGATTGAGATTAATTATACGCCGAAACTGACGATAACGTCCCCGTCT
>JAFTPF010000057.1 GCA_017463445.1 Clostridia bacterium | reverse complement strand
TGTCTACGCTCACTCTACAAGAGAGGCGAAGCGTACTTCCGCACGACTGCTCGATAAGGTAGTTAGCGGTTAGATATAAAAAGTTTCCCTTATTTTCGCTCATAAGGGCAAAAACAAGGGAAAATACATAACAGTTGAGTTGAAAACTACCGAAAAATCCAGTAATATCAAGGGTTTTTAGAGAGCATGTATTTTTAACTGAAATTTGTTGGACATTCGAAGGAGGACGATCCGATGGCATATTATAGAAGAAGGTACCGAAGCAGATACGGATACTACCGTTCCACGGGCGGTACGATCGCCGGCTTGGCGGGGATCTTGTCGATACTGCTTATATTATCCTTTTACATTATCGTGGTCGGCGTGGAGACCACCGCCGACGTGTTCGGCGTGCTTCTGGGTGACGGTGCCATATATGATGAAGAGATTCTGCAGGAGTACGCCGATGAGCAATATGCCGCCGAATTTGCCGCCTCGCCGGCATTGGAGGATAATCTGCTGATCGTCATTCTGGTGGAGCCCGACTGTCAGGAATATCATTACTACGCGCGGGTGGGCAGTCATGTGGCACCCGAACTGGCGGAGCTGTACGCCCACAACGATTCGGCGTTCAGCAGGGCGATCTATGAAGCCGTGGAGCAGGGATCTTACGAAAATTCGCTGAGCGGTGATCTCGTGAATCTGCTTTCTCGGATGGACGATGCTACTTGGGAGGCGTATGACGATCGGTTGGTGATCTGTCAGGAAACCTCCACCAATGACGACCGCCTGATCAACCGTACCGATCTTGAGCTGAGAGTGGGGACGATCAACCGTCAGCTGAAGAAGACTACCTTTTCCACCGTCCTGCTGGTAGAGGATATGCGAGAGGTATACGGCTATCACATCCCCTTGAAGGAGCTGCTGATTGCGATCACCACGCTACTGGCCGTGGCGGGCATCGTGCTGCGGGTGATCCGCCTGTTCCGCCGATCCTCCGTCGGCGAGGAAAAAACGCCCGAAGGCGGTAGACGGCAGGAGGGTACCGATTACATCGAGCAGCTGGACGATGATCATTGGGAAGATCGATATTGACGTTCTTGGCGGTGCTTTGACAAGATCATGCGCGAAAATCCTCCGAAACCGCCCGTTTCGGGGGATTTTTCAGGAACTCTTGACAAATGATAGTGAAAGTGCTATACTAAAAATATAAATCCAATCATAGAGAAAGGATGTCTGATAATGGATAAGGTTACCAAATGGATCGCGTTGCTCTTGGCAGGCGTGATGATGAGCGCGGCACTCTTTGCCTGCGGCGGAGAAGCGGAAGACAAGGACGACGAGTTTGCGGAATATGCGAATATGAAGCCCTCCGAGCTCTACGAAGCACTGCTGGAGGCGGACGAATACGAGGTCATCAACGACGCGGTGTTTGATGCTTACGGTACTGAAATGACAATGATACAGAAGCTCACCAAAAACGATGAGATCGTGAAAATGGAGGAGCGAGGCATTGACGGCAGCACCATGGTCTGCTATTACGATTACGGCGAAAACATGGTCTATACCCAGGATCCCGCCGGGAATTGGAGCGTGGCACGCATCGACACCGGTGTGGAGTTCGCAACGCTGGAAGAACTGGTGAACAATGTGGTGGGCGAAGAGATGTTTGACGACGATCACTACGAGGATTTCGATGACGATGCCACGCGGTTTGTAATGAAAGAAGACGTTGCTGCGGAGCACGATTTCGAAGATTTGTACATCGAAGCGGACGGCACTACCTATTCGCTCGGCGCGACCGGAACCATTGAGGGGTTGACGGTCGAGATCGAGTGTACCATCGAATTTAAGTCTACGAAGGCAAGCCTGCCGTTGGTGGATGATGACGCGGTGATCGCCATTACTACTGCGCCTGTAGCTACCACTGCGCCGATCACTCATACCACCACTACCAAAAACATCATCACGGTGATCCCCACCGATCCGGTAGAGACCGAGGATTGGGAGGTCAAGACCTATCCGCAGGTGCTTGGCGACGGTCTGGAGAAGCTGCTGGCGGGAAAGACCGGGTTGAACCAGGCAGGCAAGATCGATACGGGCAGTATCGCCTCCTACGGCTTCACGCCGTGGCTGTCGTATGAGTCTGCCAATCAGTTATTCGACGGTATCGATACCGGACGGGAATGGTATTACGACCAGGACGACTACGGCGATTATACTATTCTCAAGGAGGGGGCTGACCCCGAAAATATGCAGGGCGGCGGCCCCGGCAAGTGCGGCGGCACGGTGAATAATAGCGCATACTTCTGCTTTGCGCTTTACGAGAAGGCTACCGTTTCTGCCTATGTGATCACCACCGGCAATGACAATGCTAAGTATCCGGGACGCAATCCCGTAGAATGGACGCTGTACGCTACCAACGACCTTGATCTGTACGATGCGTATGCTTACGGTGTCGACGACGCGAATTTCGAGACGGACGGCTGGGTAATGCTGGACTATGTGTACGATGGCGTCGTTACCCAGGACAATTTCGCACAGTGTGGTTACGAGATCGACGCGGAGAACCGGGGCAAGTACCAGTATTATGTCTGGGTGTTGGGCTACACCCAAAACAAAACGTTCCAGGCCTGCGAGTTCGAACTGTACACCGGCTGATCGGATCGTTCAATTGATGAAGAAAACATCCCCCGAAGGTTCAGCTTTCGGGGGATTTCCTTTGGAAACGCTTGACAAGTCCGGGGAAAGTGCTATACTAAAGATATAAATCTAACTATGGGAAAGGACGTTTTACAATGGATAAGGTTACCAAATGGATCGCGTTGCTCTTGGCAGGCGTGATGATGAGCGCGGCACTCTTTGCCTGTGGCGGAGAAGCGGAAGACAAGGACGACGAGTTTGCGGAATATGCGAATATGAAGCCCTCCGAGCTCTACGAAGCACTGCTGGAGGCGGACGAATACGAGATCGCGCTGGAAGCCGCGTATGCCGCCGGCGAAGAACAATATACGATGGAGCAGAAGCTTGCTAAAAATGATGAGGTCGTGAAGATGGAGAATCTGAACGTCGACGGCAGCACAGACCTCTGCTATTACGATTTCGACGAAAGCTTAATCTATGCCCAAAATTCCGACGGAGTCTGGAGCGTGTCGCCGATTGATTCCTATGCGGTGGTTGGGACGCTGGAGGAGCTGGTGGACACGATCGTAGGCGAAGAATTGTTCGAGGACGATTATTACGAAGCCTTTGACGAGGATTCCGGTCGATATGTGATGAAGGAAGCTGTGGCACAAGAACACGATTGCGAGAGTCTGTACATCAAGGTTAACGGTGCGTCGTATCTGATCCGCACGGTTGGCACTCTGGAGGGAATGACGGTCGATGTCGAGTGCGAGATCGAATTCAAGTCTACGAAGGTAAGCCTGCCGTTGGTGGATGATGACGCGGTCATTGCTGTTACCACAACTGCTATTACTGCACCTGCTACTACTACTGTTCCTCCCGTGACCACCAAGAAGCCGATCATTACGACGCCGCCCGCGCCGGAGATCGTTGTGCCGTCCGAGCCCGATGACTGGACGCTGATGGCGCAGTATACCGACTGGCATTACAAGGTTTTCTACTGCCCCACGCTGTACGGTAGCTCGGCAGAAGGAACCTTGTACGATCCCGAGCAGGACGAAATGGCTGCTTGGATCGCTGAAAAGGGCGAGGAATGGTACAATGATGAGGGAGTGCTTGCCGAGATGGCTACATGGGATGTTGCGTGCGCTCCTCTGGGTGACCGTTACGACGGTTTTGGAGAAGGCGGTTCTCCCATCGGCTGGGCAGACGATTATCACGGCCTGATCTGCTATACTACCTTTGAGCTGTCTGCCGAAGAGATGTCTTGGGTGGAGATGGCAGATATCAACGACATCTACATGGATGTTTGGTATGACAACACCTTCTACATCTGGATCAACGGTACTCTCGTATACTTCCATGACGGTGAGGGCGCTCCTCAGGCGGACGGCGGTGCTGACTGGAATGACGCTTTAGAGCCGGTTGACTTCATGGATGGCGTTGACATCCGGGAAATCCTGAAGGAAGGCCCCAACGAGGTCGTTGTTTCCCTGAAGGATGGCTGGGGTGGACGCGAGTTCATCATGGGCTTGGAATGTATTTATTAAGATTAAAAAAAGAGAGCCACCCGGCTCTCTTTTTTGGAAGTCGGGAGAGTTTTGTGTGAGGCGTTTCTACATACCACGATGGGAAAGGTGATTCTTTCGGGGGAGTATAATTGTAAACAAAGTGTAAATTCGTGATTATTCTATTGCAATGTTGGAAGAAAATATGATATAATAACCGTCGCGGCATAAAGAAGTGACCGCAGAAAATTCACACATTCCGAGCAAAGTTCGGTTGCCCGAAAGGGTGGAAATCGCGCCGGGATGGTGGAAAAAACCGAAGGAGGACATTAGAAATGTCTATTATCACCATCAAACAGCTGCTGGAAGCAGGCGTCCATTTCGGACATCACACCAGAAGATGGAACCCCAAGATGCAGGAGTACATCTTCACCGAGAGAAACGGTATCTACATCATAGACCTGCAGAAGACCGTTAAGAAGTTCGAGGAGGCTTACGGCTTCACTCGTGATCTGTCCATGCAGGGCGGCAATCTGCTCTTCGTTGGTACCAAGAAGCAGGCTGCAGAGGCTATCAAGTCCGAGGCTCAGCGTTGCGGCATGTACTATGTCAACGAAAGATGGCCCGGCGGTATGCTGACCAACTTCAAGACTATCAAGAAGTCCATCGCACGTCTGGTCGCTCTGGAAAAAATGCAGGAAGACGGCACCTTTGATCTGCTCCCCAAGAAGGAAGTTGCAGGTCTCATGAAGGAAATGGCTAACCTGGAGAAGTGCTACGGCGGTATCAAGACCATGGAAAGACTGCCCGACGCGATTTTCATCGTTGACTCCCGCAAGGAAGCTAACGCCGTGCTCGAGGCTAAGAAGCTGGGCATCCCCGTAATCGCTATCGTGGACACCAACTGCGATCCCGACGACGCTGACTATGTGATCCCCGGCAACGACGACGCGATCCGCGCCATCAAGCTGATTTCCTCCGTCATCGCTGATGCTATGATCGAGGGCAGACAGGGCACCGACGGCGAAGAGACCACCGAGGCTCCCGCTGAAGAGTCCACCGAAGCGTAACCCATTCAAACTACCGATTAACAGGAGGATACAACAATGGCAGCTATTACCGCAAAAGACGTAGCAGCTCTGCGCGCAAAGACCGGCCTTGGCATGATGGATTGCAAGAAGGCTCTGGTTGAGGCCGAGGGCGATATTGACAAGGCAGTCAAGATCCTGCGCGAGAAGGGTCTTGCTACCGCCGCAAAGAAGGAAGGCAGAATCGCCGCTGAGGGTGTCGTTGACATCATGACCAATGACGGCGTGACCGCTATGATCGAGGTCAACTCCGAGACCGACTACGTTGCCAAGAACGCTACTTTCCAGGAATTCGTTAAGAATCTCCTTTCCACTCTGATCGCCGAGAAGCCCGCTGATCTGGATGCTTTCATGGCAACCGCATACGCAGGTACTGCTACTACCGTCGCTGACAAGCTGGTCGAGATGGTTGCGCTGATCGGTGAGAAGATCAAGATCCGCCGCTTCGAGATCGTAGAGGGCACCGTTTCCACCTACATCCACGGCGCAGGCTCCACCGGTGTTATCGTGAAGTTTGACACCGACGCCGCTGACAACGCAGCATTCGCTGAGTGCGCTAAGAACATCGCTCTGCAGATCGCTGCAGGCAACCCTCCCAAGTACGTTTACAAGGAAGAGGTTCCCGCTTCCGAGGTTGACGAGGAGAAGGCAGTTCTCATCCAGCAGGCGAAGAACGATCCCAAGAACGCCAACAAGCCCGACGCTATCCTCGAGAAGATGGTCGGCGGCAGACTTGGCAAGTTCTACGAGCGCATCTGCCTGGTTGAGCAGGCATATGTTAAGGATGACAAGATGACCGTTGGTCAGTACGTTGCATCCGTTGCCAAGGAAATCGGCGCTACCGTTAAGATCGACTCCTTCAAGATCTACGAGAAGGGCGAAGGCATCGAAAAGCGCGAAGAGGACTTCGCTGCTGAGATCGCCAAGATGGTCAACGGCTAAGACAAATACGACCCCGAAAGGGGTCGTTTTTTAATGAAGTATAAGAGAGCCGCCGCGTAGC
>JAFTPF010000004.1 GCA_017463445.1 Clostridia bacterium | reverse complement strand
GGAGGGTCCGATACATGCGAGGATCTCCTTCGAAGGAAACGAAAGATTGACTTTTGTCAGTGCCTGGAAATCACCGTAATAAAGATCAAGATCTCTGATCGTGAATTTATCTTGTTGATTCATATCTATCCTCATTTCATTTCTTTATTGCCGAGCTTTTTCACCAGAAGTCCGGAGAGTGCGTTCATCAGTAGCGAAAACGCCAGTAGGACTACTGCAGTAGCAAATGCCTGCTCCTCGTACCAGCCTTCGTTGGTCTGTGCATACATATGAATGGCGAGAGTTCTGCCGGGATCCATGACCGATTCCGCAATACCGGTGACAGTGCCTGCGGTGTAAATCAGTGCAGCAGCCTCGCCGATGATGCTTCCAATGGACAGGATAATCCCGCTGAGAATACCGGGAGCGGCGGAGGGGAGCACGATTTTAAAGACGGTACGAAGCCGTCCTGCTCCCAGTCCGAAGCTGCCTTCCCGGAAGGTATCGGGAACTGCGATCAGCGATTCCTCGGTGGTTCGCATGATTACGGGCAGGATCATGATCGCCAGCGTACAGACGCCCGAGAGGAGGCTGTATCCCCATCCCAGCACGCCGTTGAAAAAGATCGCGCCGAACAGACCGTAGACGATCGAAGGAATTCCCGATAGCGTCTCGGTCGTCATACGGACGAGTTTGACCAGCTTACTTCCCCGCTTGGCGTACTCGGTCATATAGATAGCGGAGAACACGCCGATGGGGACGGCAAAGAGCAAGGTCACAATGACTACGGTCAGCGTATTAATGATCGCGGGGAGCATGGACTGGTTGTCGCTGGTGTACTCCAGTGAGAACATTTCAAGGTCAAGGGCGGGAATACCTCTGACCAGCACGTAAACGATCAGTGACAGGAGTACGCCAACCGTCAGCAGGGCGGCGATGCAGACAAGCAGGTAGGTGAGCAGTGAGAACGGATGCTTCTTGTACTCTCGGAGCTTTTGGACGAATCCGCGGCGATTGATGGCTTGCATCTTCGGAAATTTTGCATACATAGTTTTTTCCATACCGATCACTCCTTGCTGTTAGCGGCTATCTTTTTGCGGCTGCGCTTCTCTGCCCTGCTTCCTCGCTCCTTGAGCAAATTAAAGCTGACGTTGATCATCAGGATGAAGACGAAGAGCGCAACGCCGGTTGCGATCAGCACTTCCCTGTGCAAATCCTGGGCGTAGCCCATTTCCAGCACGATGTTGGAGGTCATAGTACGGATACCGTCGAAGATGCTTGTGGCAAACGTGGTCTTGTTGCCGGCTACCATCACCACCGCCATTGTCTCGCCAATGGCTCTGCCTATGCCCAGTACGACACCGGCAAGGATACCCGATTTCGCCGCAGGCATGATCGTCTTGAAGACAGCACGCTCGTGAGTCGCGCCGAGAGCAAGCGCGCCCTCATAGTAGGTCGTGGGGACTGCACGCATTGCCGATTCGGTCGTGCTGATGATGGTAGGCAGGATCATAATCCCCAGCAGGATCGATGCGGTAAGGATGCTCTTACCGCTCCCGCCAAAGAGATCGCGGATGATTGGGACGATAACAGTGACGCCGAAGAAGCCGTAGACGATGGAGGGGATTCCGGCGAGCAGGTTGATGGCTGGTTTTAAGATCTTATAGAGCCAATTGGGGCAAAACTTTGCTAAAAATGACGCGCAAAGAATACCGATGGGAACACCGATCAAGATCGCTCCTGCCGTGATGTAGATACTGCCAAGTATCATGGGTAGGATACCAAACTCATCATTTAGCGGATGCCATTCACCGCTGAACAGGAAATTATCGAAGATCCCTGCCTTGAACATAGCGGGGATGCCACTTGTGAAGAGAAAGATGCAGATCATAGCCACTGCGAAGATCGAGACGCAGGCGGCGATTAAAAATACGCCGTGCATAACATTTTCTTTGATGTTACTTTTCATTTAATGCCTTTCTATATGCGCATACGGTTCGGTAGACTCGTAAGCCCGCCAACAGCCCCGTGGTCTGAAAAATCAGATCCGGGGCTTTTAGTATATGGAATCAGTTCAGCTCAGACCAAGCGGAGATCTCGCCAACGTAGATCTTCTTGATCTGCTCGGAAGTCAGACCATTAACCGAGTTTTCTTTGCTGACGATCACTGCAACACCGTCGGTGCAGATAACGGTAGGAGTCAGACCCTGCTGCAGTTCGGAATCCTTCAGCTCACGGGATGCCATACCAATGTCGGATTTGCCTTCCGCAACATCCTTGATACCGGTGGAGGAGTCGGACTGCTGAAGCTGGATGTCAGCGGCGGTGTTGACCTTCTTATAAGCTTCAACCAGCTTTTCCATCAGAGGTGAGATGGAGGAGGAGCCGGAGATCTTCAGCGTGCCTGTAGGCTTTGAGCCTGCGTATGCACCGGTGTTGCCGTTGCTGATGTAGCCGTTGTCCTCGATGACTGCCTGACCTTCCGCGCTCATGATATAGGCAATGAAATCCTGCGCCAACTCGGAAGCGTCTGCCTTGGTAGCGATGTTGAAGGGACGGGTGATCTTGTAGGTGCCGTTCTTCACGTTCTCAACGGTAGCGGCTACGCCGTCGATCTCAAGGGCTTTTACGGTATCTTTCAGTGAGCCGAGGGAAACGTAGCCGATGGCGTTTTTGTCGCCTGCAACAGAGGAAAGTACGACGGAAGTGGAGTTGTAAAATTCAGCGTCATCCCGGGTTTTCTCGACCTCAAACAGTTCTTCGAATGCGCCTCTGGTACCGGAGCCTTCCTCACGGGAGAGAACGGTGATAGTGTCGCGGTTTCCTCCGCAAGAGGTGAGCATTCCGGCAGAAAGAATTGCCGCAGTAGCGAGTGTGAGCAGTTTCGTAAATTTGTTCATTTTAATTTTCTCCTGTTTTGATATGTTACCTGTTCGGTACGCTTATATGATATTCCGCAAACGTAAAAAGCAAAAGCGGATTATCGTTAAATGTCGGTTAATCTTTGCAGATCACCAAAGAAGCAGCGCGAGTGCGACGTCGCTGTTGGATACGGATGCCTGTTCGGGGGCGCGTTGCACCGTATTCGTCTGTTTTCGCTTAGATTTCTTCCATTTTTTGAGAATCGCAGCAAAAATGGGATGTCTGGAAGACTGATACATTCTATCATCCTTTCTAAAAATTGCTTATGACGGAAGAGGTTTTCTTCGGTACATCCCAATCATATATCTTCAAGGTCAATTCTGTCACCGCAATCGGGTGAAATTTTTGTAAAATCGAATCGTTTGTGATAGCAAGTTATTTCGGCTTGCTTCTGGAAATCAGCGCGGCGCCCACCGCAAGGGTCAACGAAGCGGTGATCCCTGCCGCGGTTGCGGTCAGACCGCCTGTGAGCGCACCGATCAGACCGCGCTCGTTGACAGCTTTCTCTACCCCTTTGGCAAGGGAGTAGCCGAAGCCGGTCAGCGGAACGGTTGCTCCCGCACCGGCAAGCTTGACCAGCGGTTCATAGAGTCCGATCGCGGTAAGGATCACGCCCGATACGACGTATGCAACGAGTATGCGCGCAGGCGTCAGCTTGGTCTTGTCAACCAATATCTGTGCGACGGTGCAGAGTGCGCCGCCGATGAGAAAAGCGTATAGAAGTTCCTTCATATCAGTTTCCTTTCGTCAGATGGATCAGATGACCGATGCCCGAGATGGCAAGTCCCTGCTGAACGCTGGAGGGGCTCATCAGCGCGCCTGTACCCATAAACAAAACATTGTGCAGGCGCCCTGCCTCTATCTCGGGAAGAATGTGCGTTGACAGCACCATGGCGGAGCATCCGCACCCCGATCCGCCTGCGTGCATATCCTGCGCCTTGCGATCGTAGATGAGCAGTCCGCAATCCGTGTAGTGCGCGCCCATGTCGTAGCCAAGCTCGCTCATCAGGTCGCAGACGATCCGGTGTCCCTCAAAACCGAGATCACCGGTAAAGATGCCGTCGTAGTCTGCCGGGCGGGTATTGGTACAGCTGAAAAAACGATGGAGCGTGTCCACGGCAGCAGGGGCCATTGCCGCGCCCATGTTGTTGGCGTCGGTTACACCGCCGTCTGATATGCGCCCGATACATACGCGCTTGACTTGCGCGACTCCCTCGCCTCGGCGCAGGAAAAACGCGCCCGACGCAGTAGCGGTGTGCTGTGCCGTGGGAGGCTTTTGACAGCCATACTCCAGCGGATAGCGGAACTGCCTCTCCGCCGAGCAGAAATGGGAGGAGGTGACCAGTCCTGCACGGTCAACACTGCCGTCGCAGAGAAGAGATCCGAGCAGGATTCCCTCGGCACAGGTGGAGCAGGCACCGTAGAGCCCCAGAAAGGGCTTCTCAAAGCCGCCAAGACCGAAACTGGAGGAAGTGCATTGATTCATCAAATCGCCCGCCAGAAGCAGCTGTGGCTCCTCCTCGCCTGCCTTTGCCATGGCGAGATTGCAGGCGATGCGCTGCATTTCGGATTCGGCTTTCTCCCAGCTGTCCTGGGAAAAGCGATCGTTGTTGTCGTGATAGTCCAAAGATTTACCGAGAGGTCCGTCGTATTCTTCTTTTCCGCCTACGGCTGCGTGTGCGTAGATGGAGATCTTTTGCTTCAGATTGACAACCATATTTAATCCTCCTTACAATAACCCCATTACCCAATACACCACTCCATAGATCACGCTTGCCAGCGTGCCGTAAAGGATGACGGGTCCTGCGATGATGAAGATCTTGGCGCCGAGTCCCAGCACCCAGCCTTCTGCTTTATTGTCAATGGCGGGCGCAACGACGGCGTTAGCAAAGCCCGAGATCGGCACCAGCGTTCCCGCACCGCCGAACTTTGCCAGCTGATCAAATAGTCCGATAGCGGTCAGTAGCGCGGTCAGCAGGACGATGGAGGACGGAACCAGCGCTTTGACAGTTTCCTCGCTCAGTCCGACATTGGTATATAGATTCTTCAAAACCTGCCCGATCATACAGATGCTACCGCCAACGAAAAATGCTTTTGCGCAATCGAGTACGAGCGGCGATTTTTTCGCGCTTTTTTCCACGTATTTGAGATATGCTGCTTTTTGTACGCTCATATAGATACTTCCTTTGTTTTTTGATAGTGTTTGAAATATCTGCGTTCATATTCCGTTTGCTTGGTAGAAGATATTGGTGATATGGGAAGCAACATACAAAAAAGAACCAAGTCCATTTCTGAACTTGGTTCTTTTCTTAACTTATTGACATTGGTCGTTTGACGAGCTCATTTCAATTTTGATCAAAAATCATTTTTTGCGATTCTTCAGATAGCCGATCAGCTTGCCGATCTCCATCACAACGAGGGGAACGAAGATCAGACCCAAAGCTGCCAGATACAGTTTCCAGCTAAGTGTCACCAGACCGAAGGCGACACCCACGGGAGTGAAGAGTACGAGTGCCACCAGAAGTGTGGAAATCAATGCTGCAATGTTCAGGGTGCGGTTGGTAAAGGGACCGATCTTGAAGAGCGAATGCTCGGAGCGCATATTAAACGCCTGCACCACCTGTGAAAGTGCCAGGATCATAAACGCCATAGTCTGACCCGTAGCCGGAGAGCCGCCGTAGGTCTCGCCCAGCACAAAGCCGATGAGGTTGAGGCCTGCAAACATCATGCCCTGCAGGACGACACGGATACCGAGACCGCCCGCAAAAATGCCCTCGTTCTTGGGCTTGGGCTTGCGATCCATTACGTCCTTCTCTACCGCTTCCATGCCGAGGGCAATGGCGGGCAGCGAGTCGGTGACTAGGTTGATCCAGAGCAGCTGCATAGACAGAAGAGGTGTCTTGTGCCACAAGAGCATTGCCAAGAAGACGGTGATGACCTCTCCGATGTTGGTACCCAGCAGGAAGCCGACCACCTTCTTGATGTTGGCATAGATCCCGCGTCCTTCCTTGACCGCGTCAACGATAGTGGCAAAGTTGTCGTCGTTCAGGGTCATATCAGCCGCGCCCTTGGCAACGTCGGTGCCGGTGATTCCCATAGCACAGCCGATATCGGCCGCCTTCAGCGCGGGAGCGTCGTTGACGCCGTCGCCGGTCATGGAAACGACCTGACCTTTTCTCTGCCAAGCCTTGACGATGCGGATCTTGTTTTCGGGAGATACACGGGCGTAAACAGAAATCTGTTCCACCGAAGCGTCCAGCTCGGTATCGGTCATACGATCCAGCTCTGCACCGGTGATGGCGCGGTCGCCCTCCAGCAGAATGCCAAGTTCTTTTGCGATGGCGGAGGCGGTAACGACATGGTCGCCGGTGATCATGACGGGCTTGATGCCTGCGCGGCGGCAGGTAGCCACTGCCACCTTACACTCGGGACGGGGCGGGTCGATCATGCCTACCAGTCCCATAAAGGTCAGACCGCACTCCAGCTCCTCGGAGGTGGGATTCTCGGGAATCTCGTCGATCTCCTTATAAGCGATGGCAAGCACACGGAGCGCGTCCTCGCTCATGGACTCTGTCATCGTTTTGGCAACAGACAGATCGCCAGCGATGCAACGGGGCATCATCATATCGAACGCGCCCTTGACGATGACGATATTCTTGCCGTCGATCCTGTTTACAGTGGTCATCAGTTTGCGGTCGGAATCAAAGGGGATCTCGGCAAGACGGGGATATTTCTTGTTCAGATCGTCCTTAGGCATACCGTTCTTGTGGGCGGCAAGGACGATAGAGGTTTCGGTAGGGTCGCCGATGTGCTGCTCCTCGGTGCCGTGGAAGACCACCGAGCCATCACAGCAGAGGGTGCCGTAGCAGAGGAGCTTTTTGATCTCCTCGGAGTTATTGTTGGTGATCAGCTCGAGCTCGGACGCGCCGTCCAGATACGCCTTGGTCAACGTCATGCGGTTTTGGGTGAGCGTACCGGTCTTATCCGAGCAGATAACCGATGCAGAGCCCAGCGTTTCAACCGCAGGCAGGCGGCGGATCAGCGCGTTCTTCTTAACCATTCGCTGTACGCCGATGGACAGGACGATGGTGACGATGGCGGGAAGTCCCTCGGGAATGGCGGAAACTGCCAGAGAAACGGCGGTCATGAACATATGCATGGGGTCCAGATCATTGATTAGACCGACCATGAAAATAATGGCACAGGCGGCAAGGGCGACGATACCAAGATACTTACCCAGTTGAGTCAGCTTCTGCTGCAGGGGAGTTTGGGTGTCCTCTTCATTGTCCAGCAGGTTGGCGATCTTGCCCATTTCGGTATCCATCCCGGTGGCTGTCACAACTGCGGTAGCGGTTCCGTAGGTAATGGAGCAGCCCGAGAAGACCATATTGTAGCGGTCGCCCAGCGGTGCGTTTTCGGCGATCTGCGCGGTATAGTCCTTTTCGGAAGGCACCGACTCACCGGTGAGCGCAGATTCCTCTGCTTTCAGACTGACGCTGTGGAGCAGACGGGCGTCAGCAGGGACGAAATCACCTGCCTCCAGACGGATGATGTCGCCGGGAACCAGCTCTGACGCGTCGATCACCCGCTCGGAGCCGTCACGGATGACTCGGGCGTGGGGAGCGGACAGATTCTTCAGTGCGTCCAGCGCCTTTTCTGCCTTGCCTTCCTGATAAACGCCCATACAGGCGTTGAGAATCACGATCAGCAGGATCAGACCGGGTTCGAAGAGCTCGCCCCAGTTTTGCTCCATCACAACGATGGTGAAGGAGACGATGGCGGCGGCGATCAGGATCAGGATCATCACGTCCTTGAACTGATCGAAGAAGCGTTGCAGAGTGGTCTTCTTTTTCTTTTCACGAAGCTTGTTGGGTCCGTGCTTTGCCTGACGAGCGGAGACCTCTGCCGAGGTCAGACCGACGCTTCGGTCGGTGTCCAGATTCTTCAGGACTTCATTTACGGGATCACTGTAAAATGCCAATTGATTTACCTCCAAAAAATTTATCGGATCGGCAAAGTGCCGTCGATTACCATACGAATTGGACTACGCAGAACGCCGCGTAGACAGCCAGCAGGACGATTCCTTGCACTCTCGACAGCTTTCCGCGGATCAGCGCGGGAAGGGTCAGGAAGGACATGACAAAGAGCATCACGGGAACGTCGATGAGCAGCGAGCTGTTGATGCCGGCGATCTCCTTGCCTGCGGGAATGGAAAAGGGAGACAGTAAGATTGATACACCGCTCACCGTTACCAGATTGAACAGATTCGCACCGATGATGTTGCCCAGCGACAGCGCGCCGTGGCCCTTGATCAGTGACGTGATAGCAGTTACCAGCTCGGGGAGCGAGGTACCAAGGGCAACGAAGGTGAGTGCGATCACCGATTCGGGCACGCCCAGCTTTTCGGCAATGATGGTACCGTTGTCTACCAGCAGATTTGCGCCGAATGCGATCAACGCGGCACCGATCACCAGGAAAACGATCTCTTTCACCAACGAAGATTTCGATGCCGATTCCTCCGAGGTTAGTACATCGTCCGATTCTGCCGGTTTCGGTACAGCCGGCGTCTTCAATGCTTTTCGGACGGAAAGTCCCATATAAAACAAGAAGAGCGCCACTAGTACAACACCCACCGTACGGCTGAAAAAGCCGGTTGCAATCGCAACGGTGATGTAAATTGCGGCGGCAATATAGAAGAAGAGGACGGGGAGCCCCAATGCACTGCGGTCGATCTTCGAGGGGCGGATCGCAGCCGAAATAGCAGCGATCAGCGCAGTATTGCAAATGATAGAGCCGATAGCGTTCCCATATGCCATTTCACCGTGTCCGCTGACTGCAGACGTTGCAGACACCATGACCTCCGGCAGCGTGGTACCAATGGAGACTACGGTGGCGCCGATGAGGATCTCGGGGATCCTGAAGCGATGTGCGATGCCGGTAGCACCGTCCACGAACCAGTCGCCGCCTTTGATCAGCAGTACGAGTCCTACCAGAAACAACAAAATGGGAATGACCATGTATTGACCTGCCTTTTATAAAAAAATATCCAAGTACGGTAGAAACCATGCTTGGTGTCGAACATATATGCGATTCCATGCATAGCCTCTCAGTTATACATGAGTCTCGCTATTGAAAGCAAGCCAGTCCTTTCGGACAGAGCTGTTGACTTGCTACGCGGATAGCGCAAGCTACTCCCTCACTTGAATTGATTATATCACGCAATACTTTGATCGTCAAGAGTTTTTTTCATTTTTTTGTAATTTCTTTTCGACATCTATTTCTAATGAATTTGTGAGATCTCTCTTGCAAGTTACGGGAAAGTATGATAAAATAATAATGTTTACGATTAATATATACAAGGAGACATCTATGTCGTTTGGAGTTCCCGATTATATCTTCCGCGATTACCAAGCGGTTACGCCCGAATTTTTGACCTCGCTGGGAGTGAAGCTGGTGATCTGCGATATTGACAACACCATCGCGCCCTATGAGGTTGCCGAGCCTGACGAGGTGATCAGCGCTTGGTTTGCCGCTATGAAGGCGGCAGGCGTCCGCTTCGTGTTCGTATCCAACAATCACTCGGAGCGAGCCGATCTGTTTAACAAGACACTGGGACTATCCGTCTACGCCAACGCCAAAAAGCCGCTAACTGGTGCGCGGACCAAGGCTCTTGCTGACGCAGGACTTACTCCCAAGGATGGCGCGTCGCTGGGCGATCAGATATTTACCGACGTTCTGGCGGGTCAGTTCAAGGGGCTGAAGACCATTTTAGTGCCGCCTATTAAGGATAAGACCAACTTCTTCTTCCGTATGAAGCGTTTTTTAGAGCGTCCGTTCATTGCTTCCTATTTTAGAAGGCACCCCGACCAGGAGCTTAGGGAATACTGGAACTCGAAGACCAGAAATCTGAAGGAGAAATACGGATGAGCGCAATGTTCGGACCCAGCGGTAATTCTGAGTCCTTCTATAACGAGGGCTTCAAGCATACCTATCAATCTCCCGCGTGGATTGCCGCAAGAGGGCTGGATGCCTATGAATACTCCGCGGGAAACGGGATCACGGGTGGGATCGCTACCTTCCAAAAGATCGGAGATGAGGCAAAAAAGCACGGTATCCTGCTGTCCTTTCACACGCCTTATTATATCTCTCTTTCAGGAGTCGATACCGAGAAACGGCTGAAGAGCATCGACTATATTTCGAAGTCGGTTGCCGCTGCCGAAGCGATGGGAGCGGATACGATCGTCATCCATGCAGGCTCCGCTTCCAAGATCAGCCGCGCTGAGGCGGTTGAACTCGCCAAAGACACCATGTTCAAGGCGTTGGAGGCTCTGCCCGATGCGAAGGTTCGGTTCGGCATCGAGACGATGGGTAAACAAAATCAGCTGGGCACGCTGGAAGAGGTTCTGGAGATCTGCTCCGTTTCGCCTAGGCTATGTCCGGTGGTGGACTGGGGTCACATGAACGCCCGTAACGTGGGCGGCCTCTTCTCTGCCGTCGACGACTACCGCCGTGTGTTCGACCTGATCGGCAGGACGCTGGGGTATGAGTACGCCGACAAGCTTCATTGTCACTTTTCCAAGATCGAGTACACCGCCGCCGGCGAAAAACGTCATCTGACCTTCGATGACACCGTCTACGGTCCCGATTTCGAGCCGCTGATGGAGGCGATCGCCAAGGATGGCTATTCGCCCCGCATTCTCTGCGAATCGGCCGGCACACAGGCTGAGGATGCACTGGCAATGAAACGCTATTATATGAATCTGCTCTGAACGGAGGTATTTTATGAACAGAAAAGACAAACTGCTTGCGATGGATTTTCAGGCAGACGCTATGATCGTTACCCATAAAAAGAATCAGTACTATTTGACCGGCTTTGATTTCGATGACGGCTACGTGCTGATTACCCGAGAAGAATCTTATTTGATTACGGATTTCCGATATATTGAAGCCGCTAAGGCAGAAACAAATCCTGAATTTACCGTTGTGATGATGGAGGATGATCCTCAAGAGCTCTTTCACGAATTAGTATTGAAGCATCGTATTCGAACAATATACTACGAGGATGCTCACGTTTCTGTTATGGATAAAGATGCATTGCAGTGTCTCTTGGGCGACGTTACCTTGATTCGCTCAAGCTCTATGATCGAGTCCCTGCGCATCCGTAAGGACTCGGATGAGATTGATCGGATCGTCACCGCACAGCGAATCGCCGAGCAGGCGTTCGATCATATCCTCGGCTTCATTACCCCAGACAAAACCGAGCTGGAGATTGCATTGGAGCTGGAGTTCTATATGCGCTCTCACGGCGCAAAGGCAACATCCTTTGATACCATTGCGGTGTCGGGCAGCGCTTCCTCCCGTCCTCACGGCGTTCCCCGTCCCGTGAAGCTGGAGAAGGGATTTCTGACTATGGACTTTGGCGCGCTTTACAAGGGCTATTGCTCGGATATGACCCGTACGGTCTGTCTGGGCAAGCCTACCGACGAGATGCGTCGGGTATACGATACAGTGTTGGAGGCGCAGCTTGCTGCTCTGGATGCGTATGCAATTGGCAAGACGGGAGAGGAGCTGGATGCGGTTGCTCGCAAGGTAATTTATGATGCAGGATATGAAGGTTGCTTCGGTCACGGACTGGGACACGGCGTCGGTATGGACATCCACGAGGCACCTCGACTGAAGTCCGGACACGTGATTCCGATGGACGTTGGAATGGTCGTTACCTGCGAGCCGGGCATTTATTTAGAGGGCAAATTCGGCGTTAGAATTGAGGATATGGTGGTATTTACCGAGAGTGGACCGAAGAATATCACCCGTTCATCCAAGCAACTCATCGTTATAGATTGAAAATTTTGAATTTTTTGATTTTTTTTCGAAAAAAGACTTGCAAAATGCGCAAGATTATAGTACAATAGATGCGATAAACAATACTTTGGAGGTATAAATAATATGGCAGCAATTACAGCCGGCGATTTCAGAAACGGCGTAACGTTTGAATACGAAGGAAAGGTTATGCAGGTTATCGAATTCCAGCATGTTAAGCCCGGTAAGGGCGCAGCGTTCGTTCGTACCAAGATGAAGAACGTCATCACCGGTTCCGTAACCGAAACTTCCTTCAACCCCACTGCTAAGTTTGAGACCGCTTACGTTGAGCGCAAGGATATGCAGTATCTGTACAACGACGGCGAGCTTTACTACTTCATGGATCAGGAAACCTACGATCAGATGCCCATCAATGCGAGCGTTCTGCCCGACTCCTTCAAGTTCGTGAAGGAAGAGATGATCTGCAAGCTCCTGTCCTACAAGGGTAGCGTGTTCAGCGTTGAGCCCCCCACCTTCGTGGATCTGGAAGTTACCGAGACCGATCCCGGCTTCGCAGGCAACACCGCAACAAACACCCTGAAGCCCGCTACTCTCGAGACCGGCGCTGAGATCAAGGTTCCCCTGTTCATCAACCCCGGCGAAAAGATCCAGATCGATACCCGCACCGGCGAATATCTTTCCCGTTCCAAGGGTTAATGATGACAAACGGCTACCCTTTTTCGGGCAGCCGTTTTCAATAGAACGATTATTTTGGAGGAAACTATGACTATTTCTGAAAAAGTTGCATATCTGAAGGGTCTGATGGAAGGACTTTCCCTGCCTGCCGACACTCCCGAAGGCAAGGTACTTGCTTGCATGGCTGACATCCTGTCCGATATGGCTCTGACCGTTGAGGATCTGGAGAAGGAGACCGTTCGTCTGGGCGATTACGTGGAGGAGCTGGACGAGGATCTGGGCGACGTTGAGGAGTATCTCTTTACCGAGGATGAGGACGACGATGCCGACGAGGTGGAGGAAGAGGAAGACGCAGACGATTTCTTCGATGATGACGACGATGAGGAGTCCGACGAGGACATCTACGCGCTGGAGTGCCCCTCCTGCGGCGAGACCATCTATCTGGACGAGTCCCTTCTGGACGAGACCGATATTCTTTGCCCCGCTTGCCACGAGCCTATTTCCTTTGACATTGAGGAAGAGGATGAGGAGATCGAGGATCCCGACCTGATGGACTCCGTTCCCGAATGCGAAAAGCCCGCATTCAACTACGAGTCCAGCGACTAAGTTTTTTATACAATGAACAACCGCAGTGCATACGCACTGCGGTTGTTTTTGTGTGGATCAGCCGGTGTAGCCCCAGACGACAGACACTGACTCATTTACCCACTCATCGTGCCAACCAACCGGTTTTGCGGGTGCTTCACAGTATATTATAAAGCCATCATGATAGACGGGGAAAGCCAGCGCTTCAATCGTTTCAACGCTTTCAGGAATGATCAACTCGGTGATATAACACTCCGAGAATGCGAGCTCATCGATGGATTTTAAACTGTTGGGCAAAGTGATTGTTTGCAGTTGTGTGCAGCCAGCAAATGCCATAAATTCAATAGCTGTGATGCCTTCGGGAATAACAATTTCAACAAGGTTTCTGTTATCTATGAACATCTCCCGTGGGATAGCACCGACAAGCTTGTATCCGGATATCCCCAAAACAATTTTGGAGTTATTACCGTTATAACTGACAAGTTCGGCTGTTCCGTCATTTTTCAATGCATAGGTGACGCCTTGCGAGTCGGTTTTCAATTCCGTGATGCCCCAGGTAACGGTATAGTCACCGACGATCCAATCATCGTGCCAGCCGGCGGGTTGAGATTCAAATGCTGTCCGAATAATCAGAGAATAACCGTAAAAAGCATTCTCACCTATGGTTTTTACACTTTGGGGAATCGTTAATGATTTGATCAAACTACAATCCCAAAATGCATTACTGCCGATCGTCTCGACACCGTCCGGAATCGTCAATGATTCGATCGAACTGCAATAACCAAACGCCCATGCGCCTATATCTTTCAACGAACCGGGTAGTTCAACCTTTTGCAGTGAATAACAGCAGGAGAACGCTAAATCACCGATTCTTGTAATTCCCTCAGGAATTACAAGAATCTTCAGTTTTCGATCTTCCGCAAACATTGCTTCGGGAATCGCACCAACCAACTGATAACCGTCGATTCCCAGTACAATTGTGCTTGCTTTTCCGTTATAACTAACAAGTTCAGCTGTTCCGTCATTTTTCAGCGCATAGGTAACGCCTTGTGAATCGGTATGGAATTCCTTAAAATTCCAGAAGAAAGTTACATTTTCGATGTCGTCGCTAGAAAAATACCAGTCATTCGGCTTCGATGTATGCTCTGTCACAATTACAACGTCATAAGAGAAGTACTGATTAGCGATATGTTGAACGCTTGCAGGAATCTTTATGGTAATATCGCTACATCCCTGAAACGCCACTACTCCAATCCGTTCCACCCCATTGGGAATTTCCAACTGCTTAAGTGCAGAACAGTTGTTAAATACACCGCTGCCAATTTCTTTTAATGAATCAGGCAGATGCACTTCGGTTAGTTGCTCACAATTTGCAAAGAGATGGTTTGACAGGAATGTGATGCCCTCGGGGATGGTAATCTTTGTGATCGCAGTAGCCTTGAAGCATTCGTTGCCAATGGATATCATTTGAGGAGGCATCACAATCTCTCGCAATTCGCTGCAATTAGCAAATGCGCTATCTCCGATGAATTCCAGACTCTTAGGCAAGTAGATTTCTTGCAGAGAAGTACAATCTCGGAAAGCACCATTGCAAATCTCGGTGACGCCTTCGGGTAAGGCAATTCTCTTTGGAGCGTTATTGAATCCTGTTACGACCATATTACCATTGTTTAGTACCACATAGTGAATACCTTGGGAGTCTGTTTGGTATTCTCTTCCGTTCCAGACGGTTTTGCATTCTTTTGGGTTCCAGACATCGGTATGGTCATCTATGTTCCAGCTTGAATGCCAGCCTGCAGGCTTTTCGGAAGCTTCGCAACAGATAACCAGATCGTTGGAATATGAGAAGATTCCATATTCCATTTGGGTTACGGTTTCGGGAATAATGATCCTTTTCAAGTTTGAGCAAAGGGCAAATGCGTATGGGTATATGGACGTCACACCGCTTCCCATCGTGACCTTAGTAATTTGCGTGTCATAGAAAGCAGAAGGTCCGATGGGCATATTCACATAGATTTCTTTATCCGTGCAGGTACCGATTCCGGTAACCCAGCCTTCCTTGATTTCCAAACCTTTGCTTTGTGTGCCAAAGCGTTGCGTTATAGTCTTAGTCTGCTTTCCACTTCCGTCAAACAAATCGTAGGAATAAGTGACCTCAACGGTGTAAGTTTGGAGTAGCTCCAGATCGGTAAATTCGACGGTTGTGCCGGTGGCTGTCGCAATGACGGAGTCGCCCTGCTTGAGCTCGACCTTGTCGATCGTCAGCAGGTCAAGGGGATCGTTTTCTTTCAGTAGTTTGTAGCTTACCGAGTGGAGATCGGGTTGCAGATCGGAAATAAAGAGAGACGGTACCCCAACCGTTTTCGTGGTGAATGTCACCTCACGGCTCTTCACTGTGCCGTTATGCGTATATTCCACCTTCAGCGTGTATTCCGTGCCCGAAAGAAGATCGGTGAGCTTCACTTCGTTTCCGCTGAGATTACGGATCTTTTCACTGCCCTTGTACAGCACAAAGGGAACTGCTGTTTTGTCGGAGACATCTTCGTGCCAGACCAGCTTGCAGGTGGCTTCGGTATAGGAGACGTCTGAAACCTGAAGAGTAAGGATAGTAGGTGTAGTGACTTTCCTCTCACCGATCGTATGCTCGGTCTTTCCGGAACCGTCAAAGGCGTCGTAATTGGCGATCACCGCAATGCGGTATTCAGTGCCGTCGTCAAGACCGGCGAAGCGGATGGAGGTGGGTTCGGTGATATTCACCGCTTGTCGATCCACGATCGCTCCATCCTTGTAAAGGATCGCATAGGCTTCACTTTCCAGCAGACTCATGATTCCGTAGGGATCATTGATCGTAACGTCAATGCCGATCTCGCCAAAACCGATCTCTGGTTCGGCAAAGCTTGCCACAGGTTGTTCCTCTGTGTACACACCCACCTTCACGGTCTGATCGCCTTCCATGCGGACGTCCTTGATTTCGGTATCGTCTACGTACTTGATCGCGTCGATGGTGTATTCTACGATGCCGTTAGCATCTCCTACATTGCACTTGAGGATCAGATTCTCCATATTCGAGCCGGGCTCAAACATATAGGAAGAATACTTCTCGCCATTGAGCGTAAAGGACAGGATCTCGAATTTGTCGGGGTTATCAATATGAACGGTGATGTAGAAATCCTCGTTTTGCTTAGCATAGTAAAGCTGCGCGCCCGATTCGAGGGCAAGCGTAGAGCCGTCTGCCGCCGTCGTCTTTTCATTGGGGCGGTTGTCGTGCAGACCTTGATCCTTATGAGCAAGGATCGCAAAGTCGGGTAAAACCGTGTCATAGAGCGCGAAATAGCGGTTGGAATCAGAATGATCCTGCATCGACGCAGGAGATTCGGAGGAGACCGTCATGCCTTGGTAAACGGGGACTTGCTTGTCCGAACCCAAAAGCATCCATAGCAGAGGAAGTCCAATAGAAATGCACAATACTGCCGCTAATGCCACTTTGAAAAACGGCTTTTTGAAGAATACGGTCTTGTTCTTCCCTGCAAGCAATTTTGCACGGCGCATTGTACAACTGTCAATAATATCCTGCGCGATCCCGGAAAGGATATCGAACCGATTATGATTATTCATGATAGTATCCCTCCGCGACTAATCGCTCCTTGAGTCCTTCTCTGATCTTGGCAAGTTCTCTGAATACGGTGTTTCGACTGACTTTCAGCATAGCCGCAATCGAATCAATGCTGTCCGAATAATAATATCGGCAGATAAAGATCAATACTTCTCGCTTGCTCAGTTCGCGCAGATAGGCGTTCATCGTGTTGATCACTTCCCTACGCATAATCTCGTCCTCCACATCCTTATCGGCAGGGAGACAGGCGTCCAGTTCTTCCATTGAGCTGGACATTTCAGACTGGATCCGTTTGTCAGCTGTCTTGCGTCTGTATCGATCGACGGCGATGTTTCGCATGATCTTAGATAAAAAGATCTGGAAGAATTTCGGTCTTGCGGGTGGGATCCGATTCCATGTGCTGAGATAGGTGTCGTTAAGACATTCTTCGCAGTCCATGTTGTCGTGGATGATATTGTATGCGATCATATACAGATACTTGCCGTATTTGTCATCGGTTGCGGTGATCGCCTCTTCATTTCTGTCCCAATAAAGGTCAATGATCTCCTCGTCGGTCAGTTTCTCTCTCTGTTGGTTGGGTTGGTTCAATTTCATAGTTGCTCCTTTGGGAAAATTCATTCTATAAATTATATAGTCGTATTTTCCGAGAAAAGATCCCATATTTTTGTGAAAAATTTTACTGTTTTACAAAATAATTATTCCGTGCGTCGCGAAAACGCACGGAATAATGCAATTGAAATATAATGACGGACTTGTCCGATCAGAACAAGAAGGCGTATTCTGCCTTTAACTTGTTCTGTGCGGCCAAATAGCGAGCATCTTCATTGGAAAGCTCGTTGGACTTGGCAGTCAGATTGTCTTGACGATTCTTCAGGAGCAAGGACAATGTAGTCCAATCCTTATCCAGATTGTTGATCTGTTCCTGCAGGGCATCTCGTGTTGCGGTATGCACAGCGATCATCTGCTGGTCACCGTCCAATACTGCCTGGTCGAGGGCTGCTTGTGCGTCGGCAAGTCGGGTGCTCAGATCTGCGCGCTTGGTGTTGTATTCAGTCTCGGAGGAAATTGAAAGCTTTGCGATGATCTCGTCGATCTTGGCAAGTTGAGCGTCGTACTTTGCGGTGATCGAGGCAATGTTATTGTTATGCTCCTGCAGAAGCTCAGCATCCTTCTGAGCGTATTCCTGACTTAGTGCTTCTCTCTCAGCATCGGTCAATGCGTCTACACTGACAACGCAAGAGGCAGAAACAGAACCGCTCTTGGAAGAAACGACTACCGTGGTAGCACCGGCTTTAAGAGGAGTCAACGAACCGTCGGAATTCACGCGGATCATAGTAGGATCAAGAGAAGTGATCACATAGCCTTCGGTGCAATTGTTGGGTAGCAGGGAGATTCCTATATTGAAGGTGCTTGCAACCTTGACCGACAAAATCTCATCCATAACGATCTTCTCGATCTTGATCTCCAACTCTACCACACGCAGATTGTAGGTTGCGGTGACGCCGTTGGTAGCTGTCGCAGTGATGACCGTCTCACCCAGCGCCAGTGCGGTCACGTTACCATATTCGTCAACGGTAGCAATGGTAGGATCGGAAGAAACCCAAGTCAGAACGGGGGGATCTGCGTCCTCGGGAGTCAGGATCGGGATGAGCTGCATCATTTTACCCAGCTCCAGATCGCCTCCCTCAGCGTCGAAGGTGATCTCGGTTGCTGCATTGATAACGGTGACTGTACAAGTTGCCGTCAGATTACCGTCTATCGTGGTAACGGTTACCTCAACGGTACCTGTCTTCAGACCCAGCAGCGCACCGGTATTATCTACGTTGACTACGGAAAGATCAGAGCATCCCCAGCTGACGTCCTGAAGATTAGCGTCTGCGGGATCAATGGTTGCTACCAGCTGCAAGGTCTCGCCTACGCCAAGGACGACCTCGGTCTGATCCAGCGTGATGCCGACAACGGGGGAGTTTACGACGACGGTGCAGGAAGCCACAATTCCGTTGACCGTGGTAACGGTAATGTTTGCAGCGCCGCCAGCTTTGGCGGTAATGGTACCGTCAGCGGATACTTCGACGATGTCGGGCATACTGGACGACCAAGTGAGTGTAGGATCGCTGGCATCAGCAGGAATGACTGCTGCAACAAGCGTTCTGGTATCGCCCTTATCCATCTGGATCGTATCGGATTCAACGTCCAGGGTCACACCGGTAACGGTGGTGGTAACGGTGACCGTACAAACTGCGGTGTGCATATTCGTCTCGTCGCTGACGATAATGGAGGTAGAGCCGTTGCCCACTGCCTTGACAACACCGTCGGTAACGGTTGCGACCTTAGGATTGTCTGACATCCATGTAAGCGATACGTTGGTGATGTTAGCGGGAGTAAGAATGGGAGTCAGAGTGATCTCGGCTCCCTTTTCCATATCCACGTTAGCGTTCTCAAAAACGATATTGGTGAGAACCGAAGATACGGTCACCGTACAGGTGGCGGTGTAAGCCTCGTTGGGGGTGGTGGCAGTGATCACTGCGGTACCGTCGGCGATACCGGTCAAAAGACCGTCGTAATTAACTGCCACAACGGAAGAATCCGACGAGGACCAGATTACAGTAGTCATGCTGTTATCCTTACGACTGAGCGCGGTCAGCTGCTTCGTCTCATTCACGCCGATGGTGACAGCATCGCCGAGATCTATCTTAATGCCGTCGTTAACTGCAGTACCGCTGGTCTCATCAGGTGCTTGCTCATCATCGGCGCAAGCTGCAAATAGAAACAGCGGCAACAGAAGACAAAGGAATATACATAATTTTTTCATTGTTCTACCTCTTTCGTACAAATTCGAATGTATTCTATCGGTTATTACTTATTATATCACATTTTGAAAATAAATCAAGTCGAAAATATACTAATTTACGAAATTCGCGTGAACTTTTTTTTAGCGTAAATTATATTTTTTGTGAACACGCCGAAGGGGTTGCATATTTTCTCCTTTTGTGCTACAATATTGATAAATCAGGTATCTGCGAACTATGTCAGACTTTCGCAGTTCCCACGGAGGTCCATATGATACAGCAACAGATCGCTTCCACCAAAGAATTGATCGAATTTATCGGCGCCGCCCCTACCGCCTTTCACGCAGTACAGGGAATTGCAGCAAGACTTCAAAATGCAGGATTCATTGCCCTGTCGGAAGCACAACGTCCCGAACTGGTTCCCGGCGGTTCATACTATCTGACCCGCAATGGCTCGTCTGTCATCGCTTTTCGTCTGCCCGAGACTGCGCCCCGTGGTCTGCTGATCGCGGCAAGTCATTCCGACTCGCCTACCTTCAAACTGAAATATAACGCCGAGGTCGTCGGCGCAGGCGGTACACTGAAACTGAACACCGAGCGCTACGGTGGTACTATCCTCTCCTCTTGGCTGGATCGCCCTCTCTCCATCGCGGGACGTGCCGTTGTCCGTACCTGGAACGGGATCACTGCCAAAACGGTCACCCTGGATCGTGATCTGGCCATCATCCCTAACGTGGCGATCCATCAGAACCGCGCCATCAATGACGGATTTAAGTACAATCCCGCCTGCGATATCTTCCCGCTAATCGGTGAAGCCGAGTCTTCCGGAAAGTTGAACGAGCTGATAGCGGCAGAAGCCGGCTGTGAGGTCAAGGATTTGCTGGGCAGCGACCTGTATTTATACAACCGCACTCCCGGCACTCTATTCGGTTTGAACGACGAGTTCTTTGCCAGCCCTCGGATCGATAATCTGCAATGCGCCTTTGCTTCACTGCAGGCATTTCTGGCAGTGAAGCCAACAGAGCACATTCAGATGCTGGCAGTCTTCGATAATGAGGAAACCGGCAGCACCTCCCGTCAGGGCGCTGCATCGACTTTCCTGACCGACACCGTAGATATGATCGGTGAAGCACTGGGAATGAACGCTGCTGCCATCCATCGCTGGCTTCCCTCTTCGATGATGGTATCGGCCGACAACGGTCATGCGGTGCATCCCTGCCATCCCGAGCTGTCCGATCCTCAGAATGCGCCTCGGATGAATCGGGGCGTGGTGATCAAGTATAACGCCAATCAGAAGTATACCACCGACGCCTTGAGTGCGGCGATGTTCCGACAGATCTGCGACAGTGCGGGCGTTCCCACGCAGGTCTTCGCCAACCGCTCCGATATGATGGGTGGTTCTACCCTCGGAAATATCTCCAATACCAAGCTGGCACTGAATACCGTGGATATCGGACTCGCTCAGCTTGCTATGCACTCCTGCTACGAGACCGGCGGCACGTCCGATACGCTATACATGATACGCGCGCTGGAAGCATTTTATTCCATTTCCATCGAGGCTTTGTCCGACGGAAGCTATAAGATTTCATAAGAAGGAGTGAATATATGCCAATCGTTGAAAAGATCGCGCAGGTCGTTCGAACTGCGCTGGGAAAGAGCCATTACACCGCGGCGATCCTCCTCGCGGGCGGTTCGGGTAGCCGTATGAGCAGCGAAACTACTAAACAAATGATGCCGCTGTGCAATAAACCGATCATCGTATACAGTCTGGAGGCGCTGGATGCTTCCGAATACATCGATGAAATCATCGTAGTCGCCAAATCCGATGAGATCACGCTGTACCCCGAGCTGATCAAACAGTATGGCATCAAGAAGGTCACACACATCGTAGAAGGCGGAGAGTCGAGACAGGATTCCGTCCTTCGCGGCTTTGAGATGGTCCCCGATAAAGCGGATCACATCGCCATTCACGACGGTGCGCGTCCGCTGATCACGCCCGCACAGATCAAAGCGGTCGTCCTTGCCGCGTACGATTACAAAGCGGCAGCCGCTGCGGCTCCTGCGAAGGATAGTATCAAGGTCGCTAATATTTCAGGCATGGTAGATCATACCGTTGATCGCAAGACCGTTTGGCTGATGCAGACACCTCAGGTTTTCTATGCCAACCTGTTCCGCGCATCGATCTATACTGCGTCCAAGGACAAGTTCCAAGGGACCGACGATGCCGAGGTAGCCGAGCACGCGGGATTTTCTACGAAGCTGGTGGATACCGGCTACGAGAACATCAAGATCACCACCCCCGTTGATCTGCTGATCGCAGAGGCGATCCTGCGGCAAAGAGAAGAAAAGGAGCATCTGGATGACTGATCTTCGAATCGGACACGGTTATGACGTACACCGCTTGGTGGAAGGGCGCTCGCTGATCATTGGTGGTGTCAATATTCCCTCTCCCGTGGGATTGCTGGGTCACTCAGACGCCGACGTGTTAACTCATGCGGTCATGGACGCAGTTGTGGGCGCGCTGGGACTTGGCGACATCGGCAAACACTTCCCCGATACCGATCCACGATTCAAAGGTGCGAACAGCCTTGTGCTTGCCGCTCACGTTTTCGATCTGATGGCAGATCTTGGTTATTGCATCGGAAATATCGATGCGACTGTCATCGCGCAGGCACCAAAGCTGGCACCGTATATTGCACAGATGCGGGAAAATCTTGCCCGAACCTTCTGCACCGATATCGAGCGTGTCAATATCAAAGCGACTACCGAGGAGAAGCTGGGCTTTACGGGTGCCAAGGAAGGCATCGCATCCCACGCAGTCTGCTTACTGGTCAAGAATTGACGCACAAAAAGAACAGCCACACCTACGGCATGGCTGCTCCCTACAGGCAAGACAGAGCCAACTTGCAGATCATCCTACGTCCTTTTGCTTTATATTCCACGTTGGTCGGATTGCCGAATTTTCATTTGTCTGCCTGCTTCTATTGTATGGCGAAAACGCAGGTTGGTTACCTGACCTTTACTCATTGAGGTAACCGGTCTCTGCCGATCCGCCGACTTTCGTACTGTAGTATTACCCTCAACGACCAAATTATGAAAGGTTTTTAGTTATGGTAAAAATTTCACCTTCTATCTTATCTGCCGACTTCTCCCGTCTCGGGGAGGAAATGGCGGCGATTCAGGACGGCGGTGCCGAGTGGGTCCATATTGACGTGATGGACGGAGCGTTCGTGCCGAACATCTCCTTTGGCGCGCCGGTCTACGGATGTGTCCGTAAGCATTGTGCGCTTCCCTTCGACGTACATCTGATGATCAACGAACCGATCCGTTATCTGGATGATTTCGTGAAGGCTGGTGCCGATCTGATCACGATTCATGCGGAATCCACCGATCGGGTGGCAGAAACGCTGACGGCTATCAAGGAACGCAAGATCGCTGCAGGACTGTCCATCAAGCCCGGAACGCCCGTCGAGGCGATTCGTGAGTATCTTCCCCTGTGCGATCTGGTGCTGGTTATGTCGGTAGAGCCCGGCTTTGGCGGGCAGAAGTTTATGCCATCTGCCGTGGATAAGATCCGCGCACTTACCGCTCTGCGGGAGGAGCTTGGACTTCATTACGAGATCGAGGTGGACGGTGGCATCAACGCCGAGACAGCGCCTTTCTGTATTGAAGCCGGCGTAGACGTGCTGGTTGCCGGATCCGCCGTATTCGGGAAGGCCGACTACAAGGCTGCAATTGATGCGCTGAGAGGATAAAATGAGCGAGTTCAAACATTCCTCAATAGATGAACTTCCTGTTCGGCACGTATGCGAACACGACGGGTATGAGTACTTCCAAAAAGTTTTCGTACGTCGTAGTGAAGCTTCCCATTGCGTGGTGAATATTTTTGAAATTCCGCCCATGAAATCGGCTTTTCCCTATCATTACCATCACAACAACGAGGTGACCAACGACTCCAAAACTGAAAAACTGATCTATATTGATTTTGATACTTCCAATGAAATCGACGTAACGGTTTATCCCGATTCCGATAAGATCGCTATCTGGGGAAAAGGCGTCAACAGAATTTTTCGAAATCCCGATCAAGTTTCCTATTACGAAAACGAATAACCAAAATATCCCCGACGATTGTCGGGGATATTTTCACTTTTTAGAGATAATTGTAGTATCTTTTTTGAGAGTAAAGGTAAATTCGCAGTATTCACCCTGTTTACTGCTGACCGAGATCGTCTCACCGTGAGCATCAATGATGGTTTTAGCGATGTACATTCCAAGTCCGACACCGCTCTTGTCCAGACCGCGGCTCTTGTCGCTCTTGTAGAATCGGTCGAAGATGTGGGGAACGTCGTCGGCAGGTATGCCCTGTCCTTCATTATAGACGGAGATATAAACCTTCTTATTCATCTCACGAAGATTGATCCGATATGCTCCGCCTTCACGGGAAAATTTAACCGCATTATCGCAGATATTGTACAGGATCTGATGGATCGCGTCACGGTCGCCGATGACCATCATTCGATCTTCGTCGCAATCGAATGAAACGTCCAGCCGTTTTTCGTCAATGCGCTGTTCGAAGGAGATCAGCACCTGACGAGAGAGCTCGCACACGTCAAAGGATGCCATGGTGAACTTGCGCTCGCCTGCCTGAATACGGGAAATGTCCAGCAGTGACGCTACCAATCTGGAAAGTCTGCGTACTTCAGTGGCGATAATATTCAGATAATACTCATGTTTGTCCTGCGGTATAGTGCCTGCAAGGATATTATCGATGTAACCGGCAATGGTGGTCATCGGCGTGCGCAGATCGTGAGAGACGTTGGCAAGGAATGTGCGTCGGGTGTCTTCCAGCGTTGCAAGGCTGGAAGCCATATTGTTGAACGCCATCCCCAGCTCTGCTATCTCGTCGCTGCCGCGGACCTCCACGCGGACATCCAGCTGCCCTGCCGCAAAGGATTTGGCGGCACGGGACAGATTTCGCAGCGGTCGGACGGTGCGCTCGCTGATAAAATAACTGGCGATAATAGCAGCGCACATGACCCACATACAGGCGAGAACGATCATTTTAATCATCGTTTCCATCAGATATTCCGCAGCTTCAGAGGTCTTGCAGGTGAACAGATATCCGATAATACTGCCGTTATCTGCAACGAGTTGATAAGCGTAGACGTAATGCTTGGCGGGCAAGCTGCCCTCCAGCTCTGACTTACTCATCAATGCACCATCCTGCGTGACATTGGCCAACACTTCAGCGGAAAACTGCGGTGACACCGAATCTTGGGGAGTGGAATCATCGTACACCAATACTTTTCCTTCATCATTGGTGACCACGGTAAACATATCACTTGAATAGCGTGTAATAGCGGTCAGACTACGCTGCACCGATTCGAGATCGGCTAAAATATACTCCTCGAAAGTCCGATGCTCGCTGTCGTCGTACTCGGTCTGCAGATATGTCTTGGCAGAGATCGCAACGTGTTCAAGCTCTTCCTGCTTTTGGTCGTTGCTGTAATTCTGCACGAGAGAGGTGATGATCAGTGCGAGAATCAAAAAACTCAGCAGAATGATCATCATAAACGCTATCATATAGCGGGCAAACACGCTTTTGAACAGCATAACTTCTCCTTATGTCCCAAATGGGACTGTTGGTCAGACGTTGAAGCGGAAGAGGACTACGTCGCCGTCATTCATAACATATTCCTTACCCTCGGAGCGATATAGTCCCTTTTCTTTTGCGGCGTTGACGGTGCCGCATTCCTTCAGATCATCGAATGAGACCACCTCGGCACGGATAAATCCGCGCTCAAAGTCGGTGTGGATCTTACCGGCAGCCTGAGGTGCCTTGGTGCCGCGGCGAATGGTCCAAGCACGGACTTCAGTAACGCCTGCGGTCAGGAAGCTGATGAGTCCCAGCAGACTATAGCTTGCTTTGATGAGCTTGTCCAAACCGCTCTCGGTGATGCCCAGATCGGCGATGAACATTGCTTTCTCTTCCTCATCCAGTTCAGCGATCTCGGCTTCGATGCCCGCACAGATCGGAACCACCTCTGCACCCTCTTCTGCGGCGTATGCGGCAAGTGCCTTGTAATGAGAATTGCTTTCGTAACTGCCGTCCACCTCGTCCTCGCCGATATTAGCGGCATAAATGACAGATTTATCGGAGAGCAGTCCCATAGGAGTCAGCAGCTTCTGCTCATCCTCTGTATAAGTGAGAGAGCGGGCGGACTTGCCTTCTGAGAGAGCGGCGTAGATCTTTTCCATAAGATCCAGCTCAGCGATCAGGGATTTGTCGTTTTTCGACAACTTACGCAGACGCTCAAGGCGGCGCTCTACCTGCTCCAGGTCCGAGAGGATTAGCTCCATATTGATGGTTTCCACATCACGGAGAGGATCAACGGAACCGTCTACATGAACGATGTTGGAATTTTCAAAGCAACGGACTACGTGAACGATAGCGTCCACCTCGCGGATATGTCCCAGGAATTTATTGCCCAGACCTTCGCCTTTGGATGCACCTTTGACCAGACCCGCGATGTCAACGAACTCGATGACGGCGGGAGTATATTTTTCTGCGTGATAGAGATCGTTGAGCCAATCCAGCCGCTTATCCGGCACAGCGACCACGCCTACGTTGGGCTCGATGGTGCAAAAGGGATAGTTTGCAGACTCTGCGCCTGCGTTGGTGATTGCGTTAAACAGTGTGCTCTTCCCGACGTTAGGAAGACCTACGATACCCAGTTTCATTGTATCTGATTCTCCTTGCAACTACTCTATGTGAATTGATATCTGTAATTTTACGCCCGTATTTCCCTTTTCTCAAATGAAAACGAACAAATACAGTAAGTTTTATTATAACATATTCGTTTCCCTTTTTCAATAGCTCTTCCCTAAATTGTTCGCTTTTTTGATAGAAAATCATCCACAATCAAAAGCGATGAGAAAAATCTCATCGCTTTTGGTTAATCGGAACTTACGTCAGGTACTGATTTGCGTTTAGAGTTCGCTTTGAAAAAACGAATGATCACGATCATCAAGACTGTTCCCAGAATGGGGAAAATTGAGCACACCAGCATGCCAGTCTGCAGACCGGAATGGTCGGCTATCATACCCATCAACTGAGGTGCGACCGAGGCGCCAAAATCACCGCCGGCCGCCATCAAGGCAAAGGATGCAACGCCGACACCGGGGATCTTTTCTTCCATCATGATCAGCGTTCCGGGCCATAGCATAGAGGTAAATATACCCGTCAGTATACAAGCGATAAACGCAGGCACAATATGCGTGGAAAAACCGGCAACCAAATAGCAGACGGCCGCACCGATCATGCCGATCAGTAGCATTTTGCAGATGTTTCTACCCCATTTTGCATAGAAAATTCTGGTGAAGCCCAGCAGAATGGCGAACATGGCCATACCGAGAATATCACCGATGGCTTTGTCGATCTGCAGCTCTGCTTCCATAAAGCCGGAGATCCAGTTGGACATCGCGTTTTCCGCGCAGCTTCCAAGAAAAATGCATCCTACGCAAAGAGCGATTCCGATTGTTCTGCGCGTGCTTTTGTGAGATACGGCCGACGATTCGCTTGTGCTCATATCGGGCATTGGCGAAAGCATGAACAGCACCGACGCTGCAATGGGCAGAACAGCGAAGAACATTGTGAGAAACATCCAATATCTTTCGCCTACAAACTTAAGAAACAGCGTTCCGATCACTACGACGCTGAAAACGCCGAATGCGTACAGAGAGTGCAGCATGCTCATATCCTTTTGCGGATTCTCGGACGGGATCGCCGCTATCGTCGGGCTGAGCAACACCTCGGAAAGACCTGCTGCAACCGAAAAGACCACCGTGCCGATCAACAGACTGACGTAAGCCTGTTCGGGGAAAAACAGCGGAAAGATCGCGTAGATCAATAGTCCCAAAGAGGTAATCAGGGGCATGATCTTAACGACCTTGGGGATATTGAATTTTTTCGAAAAAACGGTAAAAATCAGGTCAACAGCAAGCTGAGTACAGAAATTCGTCAGTACGAGCGTGCCTAACAGAGTCCACGAAACGTTGTAGATCTCATGAAACGTAACGAACAAAAGCGGCGGCAGGCAGAAGATGGACGACATTGTAAAATATGCGGAGTAACATGCAAGCTTTGTTCTTTTGAATTTCGAGGCGGTCATAATTTATCCTTTCAAAAAAGCATGATTCGGATGATCATGCAGAACCAATTCCGTCATTTGCCAAAAGTCGATTCAAATAGAAGGATTGGTACTATCTATTATAGTTAATTTCTGTCACCTTGTCAAGTCAATCGCATCATGTTTGAGGTGATTTGAATGTATATTTTGATTAAGACCACCGTGTTTTGCAACATTTTCCTGCTTTCCATCAATATGTCACATCAAGTTCACAGTTCGTTCATTTGCGCGACACATATTATCTGTATAATGCAATTGTGAACATTGACATGAAATTAACTATGTTAACAATTTAACAGAGTTGCAAGAATATTGCGCTATTTTGCGCACTACATAGGAGGATGTAAAATGGCAACCAAATTATTGATCGTGGACGACGAGCCCAATATCTGTGAATCGCTTCGCCTATATCTGGAAAATGAAGGATACGAGGTCAAGATCGCAAACGACGGCGTGGAGGGCGTCAGCTATTTCAAGATGTACGAACCAGACATCGTTCTGCTGGATATTATGATGCCCCGCAAGGACGGCTGGCAGGTCTGCCGCGAGATCCGCGAGGTCTCTTCTCGTCCCATTATTATGCTCACCGCCAAGGGCGAGATCTTCGATAAAGTTCTGGGTCTTGAGCTGGGTGCTGACGACTTTATCGTAAAGCCATTCGATATGAAGGAGCTATCCGCCCGTATCAAGGCTGTACTCCGCCGCTATAGCAGTCACGACAGTGCCGGCGACGATGAGGTGGTCAAGTTTGACAACATCGAGGTAAGCCGTCAGAAGTACGAGCTGAAGCTCTGCGGCAAGAGTGTCGACATTCCTCCTAAGGAGCTGGAGCTGCTCTATTTCCTGGCTTCCAACTATAACCGTGTATTCACCCGCGACCAGCTGCTGGATAAGGTCTGGGGCTTTGATTATCTGGGCGACTCTCGTACCGTGGATGTACACGTCAAGCGTCTGCGCGAAAAGCTGGAAGGCGTTTCGGACAAGTGGGTACTGAAGACCGTTTGGGGAGTCGGCTACAAGTTCGAGCTGCTACAGTAATTCCCTATTACCAAAATAAAGGAACCGCAATCCGCGGTTCCTTTATTTTTGCTCATTGGTCAGGTCGATCTGCATCGTCATGAGACAGTCCCTCCTCTGTCTTTGTGCGAAACAGCTCGTCGATTGTCACGCCGTACAGATCGGCGATCTCGGGCAGGAGCGCGATATCGGGGAGATTTCGTCCGGTCTCCCATTTGGACACCGCCTGCACCGTGAGCGAGAGTGATCTTGCGACCTCGCTTTGCGTCAACCCCTTCCGGCAACGCAGCAGCCGAAGCCGTGTGGAAAAATGATATTTCAAGCAATACTCCTTTCGAGGGATGCAACACGTTGCCGTGCTGCATCCTTCGCTCCGGTCTTACGACCTAAGGTGGGTATTACTCGCCTGTCGGGGCGAGCAACACTGTTTTCATAAACATTCGATCGCCTCCTCCATTTCAGATTTCACATCGCTGTGATGGTATCATTATAGCAGATTTTTCTTTAAAATCAATAACGCAACGGTTGAATTTTGAGGAAAATTTGAGATTATTTGAGCATTAGACGAAAAAGACTGAAGGATCGCTCCTTCAGTCTTTGTGTTTGATATAATTATTCTTCGTCTTCGGTCTCAGTCTCCTGCTCGGCTACTTCCTCTGCAAGAGTTTCGACTTCATCAGCGAAATCATCCTCGTCCTCATCCTCGTCGTCTTCCACAGGGTCGGGCAGCTTCTCCAGCTGAGGGATGCGCTGTGCTTCCAACTCTGCAAGAGGATCGGCACCGATGCGCTCCACTTCGATATTGCGGTAGCGCTCCATACCGGTACCGGCAGGGATCAGTTTACCGATCAGCACGTTCTCCTTTAGACCTAAGAGGTGATCCTTCTTACCGCTGATAGCGGCTTCGGTCAGCACCTTGGTGGTCTCCTGGAAGGAGGCGGCGGACAGGAAGGATTCGGTCATCAGTGCGGCTTTGGTGATACCCAGCAATACAGGAGAGCTCTTGGCAAGGCAGAGGTCACGTTCGCCTGCATCGATCCGAGTCTGAACAGCCTCGTTTTCGCGGCGGAACTCGTTGACGTCTACCAGAGCGCCGATCAGCAGATTAGTGTCGCCGCCGTCTTCGATCCGGCACTTGCGGGTCATTTGACGTGCAATAACTTCGACATGCTTATCGTTGATCTCAACCGACTGGATACGGTAGGTCTTCTGAATTTCCTTGATGATATAGTCGTAGGCAGCATCCAGACCGTTGATCCGGGTGATGTCTGCCAGAGACATATGACCCTCGGTAAGGGCATCGCCGCGGCTGACATAGTCGCCCTCGGCAACGGTGATATGAGTACCGTAAGGAATGGGATAAACGGTAGATTCCTTAGTGCCTTCGTTCGTTACGGTGACGTTACGGGCACGCTTGGAGTCTGCGATAGAAATCACACCGGACTGCTCTGCGATTACAGCGGTCTTCTTGGGACGGCGCGCCTCGAAGATCTCTTCGACACGGGGCAGACCCTGGGTAATATCGCTCGCACTTGCTACACCACCGGTATGGAAGTTTCTCATGGTCAACTGAGTACCGGGCTCACCGATGGACTGTGCCGCGATGATACCGACAGCCTCGCCCACATTCACTTTCTTGGTGGTGGCAAGGTCCATACCGTAGCAGTGAGAGCAGATACCATAACGGCATTCACACTCCAGAACGGTGCGGATGTTGACTTCATCGATGCCTGCAGCAACGATCTTCTTGACCTCGGTCTCGCTGAGCATGGTATCATCCTGTGCCAGGACTTCGCCGGTCTTGGGATCCACCACGTCGCCGATGACGTAACGACCGAGGAGACGGTCGGAGAGCTTCTCCAGAACGTCGTTGCCGTCCTTGATCTCACGTACCAGCATACCGCGGCGGGTTCCGCAGTTCTCTTCTCTGATAATGACTTCCTGAGAAACGTCTACCAGACGTCGGGTCAGATAACCCGAGTCAGCGGTCTTCAGAGCAGTATCAGACAGAGACTTACGAGCACCACGGGCTGCAATGAAGTACTCCAGAATATTCAGACCTTCACGGAAGTTGGACTTAACGGGCAGCTCCATGGTCTTACCGTTTGCAGCAAACATCAGACCACGCATACCGGCCAGCTGACGCATCTGAGTCATGTTACCACGGGCACCGGAGTCCGCCATCATCTTGATAGGATTGTAGCGGTCAAAGCCACTCTGCAAAGCGGCAACAACATCTTTGGTGGCCTTTTCCCAGATTGCAATGACGGTTGCATAGCGCTCTTCGTCAGTGAGCTCACCGCGCAGGAAATGCTTGTGGATCACTTCCACGTCCTTCTCTGCCTGCTTAATGATTTCGTACTTTGCGTCGGGTACGTCAACGTCGGAAACCGAGATAGAGATGGATGCGATGGTGGAGTATTTATAGCCCATGGACTTGATAGCGTCCAGAACCTCAGCGGTCTTTTCGGGACCGTGGATCTTGATGGTACGGTCAACGATCTCACCCAGCTGCTTCTTACCGCAGGTGAAGTGGATCTCCAGATCGAGCAGATGCGCGGGATCGGTACGGTCAACGTATCCCAGATCCTGAGGGATCGCCTGGTTGAAGATGAGACGGCCGTAGGTAGCGTCGATGATAGCGCTGTGCATTACACCGTCGATCTCCTTGGTCACGCGAACCTTGATGGGCGTGTGCATTTCGATAATACCGCTCTCGTACGCCATGGTGGCTTCGTTGAAGTCACGGAAGATCTTACCTTCGCCCTTCTCGCCATCACGGTCGATGGTCAGGTAGTAGGAGCCAAGCACCATATCCTGAGAAGGAACGGCAACAGCCTTACCGTCGGCGGGCTTCAGCAGGTTGTTGGCGGAAAGCATCAGGAAGCGCGCCTCAGCCTGTGCCTCTGCGGACAGAGGTACGTGTACGGGCATCTGGTCGCCGTCAAAGTCTGCGTTGAACGCGGTACAAACCAGCGGGTGCAGCTTAATCGCACGACCCTCAACCAAGATAGGCTCAAACGCCTGAATGGACAGTCTGTGCAGTGTAGGAGCACGGTTCAGGAGAACGGGATGCTCTTTGATCACATTCTCCAGCGCGTCCCAAACGTCTGCATTGACCTTTTCAACCTTTTTCTTTGCGTCCTTGATGTTGGTAGCCTTCTGAGTCTCCACCAGGCGCTTCATCACGAAGGGCTTGAAGAGCTCGAGAGCCATTTCCTTAGGCAGACCGCACTGATAGATCTTCAGCTCGGGGCCTACAACGATAACCGAACGACCGGAATAGTCAACACGCTTACCGAGCAGGTTCTGACGGAAACGCCCCTGCTTACCGCGGAGCATTTCGGACAGAGACTTGAAG
>JAFTPF010000019.1 GCA_017463445.1 Clostridia bacterium | reverse complement strand
CGCCGAAGTTTTTCCCCTCCCCTCGGGCTCCCCACCCCATTCCTTGGCTGGCGGCTTTCTAAATTTATAGTTTTTCGACAGGCTTAAAACCGACCCTTTCCGGGTCGGTTTTCGTTATGCTTATGTTATTCTTCAATCAAGCTTCCGCCCCACTCAACCACGGTGAAGCCGTTGCGCTCAAAGCCGTCGAAGGTCTGGGGTTCGATCTCCACCGGCGCGGTCAGCGGCTTTGCCGTCATGTAGATGCGGAGCAGGCTGTCGGGCGCGGGGGTGATCTCCAATCCTGCCACCGAGGTGTAGGCTTCGTCCTGGAAGGCAATCAGGTTATAGGGATTCTCCTGCAGGAGCGGCAACCAGTAGATGATGAACTCGTTCGCCTCCCGGGCGATCAGTCCGATCTCGGGCAGAATCTCGGCAAGGAAGGCGGCGGTGTCGCTTCCCTTCACGCAGAAGCCGCGGGAAAAGTCGGGTTCAAGTCGGGCAACACCCTCCCAGTAGAGGCAGTAATACTCCGAGCCGTCGGGGAAGATCAGCGTACCGTCAGGCATGGCGGTGAAGTTTTGCCAGCCCTCCGCGCCGTGATCGGGGTAGGTGCAGGTGAGCGTGCCGTCCAGATTCACCTTCACCGAGCAGGTGGTCTCTTCCTCGGGGTAGAGGTAGATCACGGGTTTTTCGACCGTCATCGTTGACATATAGTATTGCTTCGCTATCTCCTCATCGGTGGCTACGGTAAATGACTGTAGATCATCCGAATCTATTACGAAAAGATAATGGTTTGTAATCAATTTATAGCTGTCTGCCGATACCATTACGTGATCACCAACGGCGAACGTCACCTCGGGGATTCCGATCAGTGCGTAGGTGGCATTGCTCGAGCGAATATAAGCTAAATAAACCACGTCGTCTTTGATCTCAACCACCCGTAGCATCCCAAACGATTGAGATGTATTGTGTTCCTCCATCGGAAAAGCAGGATCCTTCAACGCATCAGCAGAGGGAAATCCGTCGCTGACGGAAATCTCGGACAGGGCGAGAATAGAGTACGGTCCGTATTCTTTGCCGGATTCGGTGACGTATTTGATCGTCTCACCGTCGCTTGCATGGTTCTCGCCAACGGCAATGACCTGCACCGTTTCGGCGTGGACTACCGGCGTTTTGGTTGCCTCCACGCGATCGACCTTGATCCGGATCTCGTCACCGGCGGCGATGTTCAGATCACCGAGGCCTTCCATAGAAACGTTTACGGTCTCGCCCAGCAGCTGCTGATGCGCTTCACAGACTGCTGCAAGCACGGTGTCGCCGTTGATCTCCTCCGCAACGCAAGTGATATATTCTCCTACCGTTTCAGCGTAGCGTTCCGATAGTTCGGGATCGACGGTGACCTCTACGGGTGTATCGTCACACCCCGTAAGAAGGGGCAGCGTCAGCAGGGCGGTCAGCAGGATTGCGGTCATTTTGCGGGTTTTCATGGGGATTCCTCCTTTTATATGGTATATTTCATATATAAATCTTCATTCGATACCAAAATTTAAGAAACGGATACTTCGACGTCCTCTTCGCTCGGTTTTACGAGTCGCCAAACCACTAGGGCAACGATTTGGATGCACACCGTTAAGACCAGAAAGCCTACCGCTTGCCAGTACGGTCAGGGGAAGGCACAGCAAAAACTCCTTCCAGGTTCGCAACATCAGCGGGAAGAGGATCAGCCCTATCAATATGTTCGGAAGCAGTACCCAAAATTGGACGTTAAAATCGGTGATGAACGCTGCCAAAGTGGAAAAATATCGCACGCCTTCGCCGCCGACCCAAAAAAGCCCCGCGAGCGTCCACAAAAGCATTCCGCTGCCGATGCGCACCCATTTTTCCCACGTTTTGACAGAATCCGCGTCAGACTCCCCTCTTTTCTGCTCCCATGTGAATTCTCTTTTTACCCATCTCCACAAACGGCTGTACAGACACAGCACAAGCTGCAGCAGGATGGAATAGACGCAGAGCACTACTGCCGACTGGTAGCCGTTGAAGGAGAACATTCCCCCCTCGTTGCGCAGTCCCCAAGGATCTAAAAACCTACCGGGAAAGATTGAATCGTGGATGAACAGGCTGAGCAGGAGGCGCATATAAATCCCCCCCAGCGGTATGAGCCATAATCTCACATTGGCATACATCAATATTCCGGTCAGGAGAAGAAAGAACAGAAGGCTGACGCACTGCACCGCTGATTCGTAGCGAATACTTTCGGGAAACAGCATTCCGATGGCTCCCGCCGCGATGACGGACAAAAATACCCACAGCGTATCGATCACGAGAATCACAGCCGCATCGATTCCCCACCTCGGGAAATCGTACTCATCCAGCTGTCGTTTGATCCCTTTGAACATGGCAGATTCTCCTTTTAAGCAAAAAACTCCCGCGCAAGGCGGGAGTGGACCGTAGGGACACGTCGCCTCGGCTTGATTACAGTATAGCGGATTTTGGTAGTTTTGTCAATGGATTTTAGATTCATTTTACAATTTCTTCATCATATTAAATTATTTTGCCGAAGCGGATGCGATGTTTCGGAGCGGCGGCGATCCATTCTTTTCACCTTCGAGTAAAAATCACCAAACAATCTTCGTTTTCTTCCTTTCGTTTCCGTTTTTGTTAAAAATAGGATGGTTTTTTTCGCTCTTTCCCCTTGACAGATGCAGTTTTTTCCTGTATACTGTACTTGTTACGCAGAAATTGTTGATTTGTCAATGTTAATGATTTGTGAATAATAAACCCGAATCCTTGACAATCGGGAATTATTTGTTAAAATAAAGGTGATACTCCCCCTGCTCTGCGGTGGGCGGAGTCTGCCTTTTCCCCTTGCCAACGCAAGGGCGGCTTCCGATTTCACCAGCACAAATACAGGAGATAGAGATATGAGCTTTCGAATCTTAGGCACCGGCAGTGCACTACCCGTCACCACCGTTTCCAATGAGGATCTGACCAAGTTCCTAGACACCAGCGACGAGTGGATCCGCACCCGTACCGGTATCACCGAGCGTCGAGTGATGAACGATGGGGAGTCGCTCCTGACCCTCGCCACCTCCGCTTGCAAAAACGCGCTGGAGATGGCCAACACCTCCCCCGAGGAGATCGAGCTCATCGTCTGCACCACGCTGGCGGGCGACTATACCTCCCCTGCCCTCTACTGCCTGATTGCAAAAGCGCTGGGACTTTCCGACCGTGTCATCACCATGGACACCAATATGGGCTGCTGCGGCTTTGAATACGGTCTGCAGATCGCCCATACTTACTTCGCTTCGGGCATGATCACCAAAAAGGCGATCGTTGTCTCGGCTGAGGGGCTTTCCCGTCACGCCGACTGGTCCGATCGGGCGACCTGCTGTCTCTTCGGCGACGCATCGGGCGCAGTAGTGCTGGAGGCGGCTCCCGACCGTAAGGTAGACTTCGACTGGACGGTCAGCGGTAACGCAGACATCCTGAACATCACCCGCCACGCCGACAATTCCCCCTGGAACACCTACGACGGCAAGGGCGTCCTGCACATGAACGGACAGGAGGTATTCAAGTTCGCCGTTTCTTCCATCAGCGCCCGCATCGGCGCAGTTCTGGAGAAAAACGGCCTAGCGCCCGACGATATTGCAAAATTTTTCCTGCATCAGGCAAATATCCGCATTATCAACAGCGCCATTCATAAAATGGGCGTAGCACCCGAAAAATTCCCCCACAACATCGAGCGGCTGGGCAACACCTCTTCCGCTACCATCCCGGTCCTGCTGGACGAGACCGTCCGTGCGGGCGGCGTTCAGAGAGGTGACAAGATCATCCTTTGCGCATTCGGCGCGGGACTTGCATCCATCGCCTGCCTGCTGGAATTTTAACCGTCAGAACTCCGCGGAGGATCCCCTCCCGGTCTGAAATAGAAAAAGAATCTTATATTATGGAGGATACTTCAATGAAAGAGAAACTGATCGCAATCATCGCTGAATACCTGGGAAAGGACGCTTCCGAGATCGAGGCTGACGCTACCTTCGAGGATCTGGGTCTGGACTCTCTGGACATCGCTGAACTGGTTATGCAGATCGAGGATGAGCTGGGCGTTACCATCGAGCTGAACGCTGAGCTGAACAACATCGACAAGCTGGTAGAGTACATCGAGAATCAGGGCTAAGTTTTTTGCTGAAAGGAGCAACGGCATATGTTACAGAGTCAGCTTTGTGAACTTCTTGGAATCAAATACCCTGTTTTTCAGGGAGGTATGGCTTGGATCTCCGACGCAAGTCTTGCGGCGGCAGTTTCCAATGCGGGCGGACTCGGCATTATTGCCGGTATGAACTCCAATCGCGAACAGCTTACCGCGGAGATCAGAAAACTCCGCACCATGACCGACAAGCCCTTCGGCGTAAACGTCATGCTCATGTCCCCCTTTGTGAAGGAGATCGCCGAGGTCGTTGTGGACGAAAAGGTGCCCGTTGTGGTCACCGGTGCAGGCGATCCCTCCCCTTACATGAAGGCTTGGCTGGACGCGGGCATCAAAGTGATCCCGGTAGTCGCTTCGGTCAGCTTCGCAAAGCGGGCTGAGCGGAACGGCGCTACCGCCATCATCGCCGAGGGTGCCGAGTCGGGCGGTCACATCGGTAAACTGCACACCATGCCTCTGATCCCTCAGATCGTGGATGCAGTGAACATCCCCGTTCTTGCCGCAGGCGGTATCGCCGACGGCAGAGGAATGGCTGCGGCGCTCATGCTGGGCGCTTGCGGCGTACAGATGGGCACCCGCTTCCTTGTGGCGGACGAGTGTACCATCCACGACAACTACAAGAACATGGTGCTGAAGGCAAAGGACATCGACACCATCACCACCGGTGAGCGCACCGGCGATGCCTGCCGCGCACTGAAAAATCCCTTTTCCAAGGACTTCCACAAGAAAGAAATGGTGGACTGTCTGCCTGCCGAAGAGCTGGCACCCCTTGGAATCGGCGCACTCCGCCGTGCCGCCCGCGAGGGCGACGTCCAGACCGGCTCCTTCCTTTGCGGAGAGATCGCGGGTCTGGTAAAGGAAAGAATGTCCTGCAAACAGATCATTGAGGAAGTTTGCACCGACTGCGAAGCTCTGCTGAAGGGGGCGTCGAGATGGGTAAAATAGCACTGCTCTTTGCCGGTCAGGGCGCACAGACCCCCGGCATGGGTCGGGATCTTTACGAAAAGTCTCCCGCCGCCAAAGAAATTTATGACATGGGCGAGGCAAATCGTCCCGGTACCCTTGCCACCTGCTTTGAGGGCACCAAGGAAGAGCTGACCCTCACCGAAAACACCCAGCCCTGCCTGTTTCTGACCGATCTGGTCTGCGCCTATGCCCTCACTGAGGCAGGCGTGAAGGTGGACGGCGTTGCCGGCTTCTCTCTGGGTGAGATCGCCGCTCTTGCTTTTGCGGGCGTGCTGTCCGACGACGACGCATTCCGTCTGGTCACTCTCCGCGGAGAGAAGATGGCTGAGTGTGCCGCAAAGCATCCCGGCGGCATGGCGGCAGTCGTAAAACTCTCCGACGAAAAGGTAGAAGAGCTTGCCGCAGACTTTGATGAAGTCTGGCCGGTCAACTACAACTGCCCCGGACAGGTCGCCTGCGCGGGTAAGAAGGAGCAGATCGCTCCCTTCTGCGAGGCGGTGAAGGCGGCAGGCGGCAGAGGCATCCCTCTGGCTGTCAGCGGCGCATTCCACACGCCCTATATGCAGGACGCCTCCAAGGCACTCGCCGAGGCACTGGCTTCCCTGCCTGTATCCGAGGAGCATCTTCCCATCTGGTCCAATCTCACCGGCGATCTCTATCCCGCATCGGCGGACGAGATCCGCTGTGCCATCGCCGCGCAGGCGTCAAACAGCGTGCGCTGGGCGGACACCCTCAAGAAGATGTATGCCGAAGGCTTTGACACCTTCATCGAGGTGGGTGCAGGTAAGACCCTTTCCGGTCTGGTCGCCAAGACCCTGACCGACGTGACTATCGCAAACGTCGCCGACGCCGCTTCGCTGGAAGCGACTCTGTCGGCTTTGGGTGCTTGACAACGCGCCCTTATATATCCAATTGAAAGAAGGTTATCGAAAATGTTCAAAGGAAGAACCGCTCTGATCACCGGTGCGGCACGCGGCATTGGCAAGGCCATCGCCGTCAAGCTGGCATCCGAAGGAGCTGACATCGTCATTTTCGACGTATTCGACGCCGATACCGCCGTCGAAACTCTGAACGAGCTGGCCGCTTACGGTGTGAAGGCAAGCTACTATCGTTGCGACATTACCGACAGCGCCGCCGTGGATGCAAATGTAAAGGCAGCTATCGAGGCGTTCGGTAAGATTGATATTCTGGTCAATAACGCAGGCATCACCAAGGACAAACTGATGATCCAGATGTCCGAGGCTGAGTTTGACGCCGTCATCAACGTGAACCTGAAGGGTACCTTCGTGATGACCAAAGCGCTAACCCGCCATATGATGCGTAACCGCTACGGTCGCATCGTCAACATGGCATCGGTGGTCGGTTTGATGGGCAATCCCGGTCAGGCAAACTACTCCGCCTCCAAGGCAGGCGTGGTGGCGCTGACCAAGACCACCGCCAAGGAGTTCGCATCCCGCGGCATCACCTGCAACGCTGTCGCTCCCGGCTTCATCGCCACCGGTATGACCGCCGTTCTGTCCGACGCCGCCAAGGAAGCGATGCTCTCTCAGGTTCCCGTAGGACGTGTGGGCACCCCCGAGGATGTTGCCAACGCCGTTGCCTTCCTGGCATCCGAGGCATCCTCCTACATCACCGGTGAGGTCATCAAGGTCACCGGCGGTATGTACGCCTGATGCGTGGCAGTTTGAATAGGAGAAAAACAATGCATAGAGTTGTGATTACCGGTATCGGCGTGCTCTCCCCCGTGGGCAACGACGCCGCTACCTTCTGGGACAGTCTGACCGCGGGAAAATGCGGCATCGGACCTATCACCCGTTTTGATACCACCGACTACAAGGTAAAACTGGCCGCAGAGGTCAAGGACTTCGACCCCAAGGCGCTGTACGACAGCCCCGCAGAGGTGCGCCGTGCAGACAACTACACCCATTATGCCATCGCCGCTTCCGACGAGGCGGTGAAGGATAGCAAAATTCTCGATTCCGGCATCGATCCCTTCCGTCTGGGTGTTTACGTCAGCTCGGGCATCGGCGGTATGCAGACCTTCGTGAATGAAACGCTGGCGCTGGACAAGAAGGGTCCCGGCAGAGTTTCCCCTCTGTTCGTTCCCAAGATGATCTCCAACATGGCGGCAGGCATGATCGCCATCCGCAACGGCGCAAAGGGTCCCACCCTGCCCGTGGTCACCGCCTGCGCTACCTCCGCTCATGCGATCGGTGAGGCTTACCGCGCCATCAAGCACGGCTATGCCGACGCCATCATCGCAGGCGGTGCTGAGTCGGCTATTGAGCCTCTGGCGATTGCAGGCTTTACCAACTGCAAAGCGCTCCACGAGGGCAACGATCCCACCGCCGCATCTATCCCCTTCGACGCCCGCAGAAGCGGCTTCGTCATGGGCGACGGCGCAGGCGTGCTGGTGCTGGAGGACTACGACCGTGCAGTCGCAAGAGGCGCCAAGATCTACGCCGAGGTAGTGGGCTATGGCAACACCTGCGACGCTTACCACATGACCTCCCCCGCTCCCGACGCCGAAGGCTCCTCTGCCGCCATCCAAATGGCAGTAGTTGAGGCAGGCGTGAAGACCGAGGACGCGGCTAAGATCTACGTCAACGCTCACGGCACCTCCACCAGCATGAACGACAAGACCGAGACCCTCGCCTTCAAGAAAGTCTTCGGCGATGCGGCGCAGGATCTGCACATCAGCTCCACCAAGTCCATGACCGGACATATGCTGGGCGCTACCGGCGCAGTCGAGGCGATCGCCTCCGCGCTGGCGCTCCGTGACGGTATCGTGCCTCCCACTGTCGGTTACAAGGAAGCCGATCCCGAGTGCGACCTTAACTACACACCGAACACGGCTGTGAAAGCCGATCTGGAATACGCCATCTCCACCAATCTGGGCTTTGGCGGTCACAACGCCGCTCTGGTACTGAAGAAAGCATAAGGAGGAACACAGATGAATCTGGACGAGATCAAAACTATCCTCCCCCACCGTGAGCCTATGCTCCTGGTGGAAGAGGCAAACCTGAACGAAGACGGCTCCTCTACCGGTTACTACACCGTCAAGGGCACCGAGTTCTTCCTGCAGGGACATTTTCCCGGCAATCCCATCGTTCCCGGCGTCATCCTGTGCGAGATGTGCGCGCAGTCTGCCTGCATCCTCTTCTCTTCGGATATGGCGGGCAAGACCCCCGTTTACACCGGCATCAACAACGTGAAGTTCCGTCTGCAGGTAAAGCCCGGCGACTCCATCCGCTTCGACTGCAAGATCGCCAAGCAGAAGGCTCCCTTCTACTGGATCGAGGGCACCGCTTCGGTGAACGGAAAGAAAGCCATGAGCGGCGAATTTTCCTTCGCCATCGTATAAAACCGAATCTACCGTCTCACGCAGTGGGGCGGTAGATGCATTTGGAGGCACTTATGGACACACTTTCGCTGTCGGGGGTGATCTTCGACATGGACGGCACCCTCATCGACTCCAATCCCCGCTGGGATCAGGTGGGATTTCGTTATCTGGAGCGGTACGGTCTGACCGCCCCCGAGGATTTTCTCTATCATGTACACACAAAGCCCGTCCCCGAGATTGCCGTCTATCTGAAAGAGACCTTCGGTCTGGAGGTAGATCCCGACGCGCTGGCGAGAGAGGTGATCTCGCTGATGGACGACTACTACCGCACCGAGGCGACGCCCAAGGCGGGCGCGCTCGACCTGATCCGACGGCTGGAGGAGGCAGGCATCCCATATTGCGTCGCTACCGCCGCCGAGCGCTCTCACGTGGAGGCAGGACTTGCCACGGTGGGCATCACGGGGCAAAAGTTCATCCTCACCTGCACCGAGGTGGGCGCGGACAAGCGATCCCCCACTGTCTTTGAGCGATCGCTAGAGCTGCTGGGCAGCGACCTCGCCACAACCGCCGTAGTGGAGGATTCGCCCACCGCCCTCGCCACCGCCAAAAAGGCGGGATTTTACACCATCAGCGTCTACGATAACACCTTCCGCGCTCGCGAGGAAGAGAAACGGCAGATCGCCGATCTTGCGCTACAATCTTTAGAGGAGCTGGCGTCGGTAAAGCTGCGCAAAATCTGACCGTCCACGTCGTCGAAGGCGACTGAGAGGGCTCTCACCCCAAAAAATCCTCTCTGCTATTGAAAAATTCTCCGCTTCACCTTGACAAGCGGAGAATTTTGTGCTACAATAACCTCACCGAACCGAATAACGATCAGGGGTGCTGTCAAAAGCTGAGATGAGAGCCTGCATAGGGGCCCTCGAACCCTTTACCTGATACGGATAATGCCGTCGTAGGAAGATCGTAATCTGGCATAGCTTCGCCCGTCATGGGGGAGGTCTTTGCCGTTATGACTCTGCACCGCTTATTCGGTGCGGAGTTTTTTATTTTTCGGAGGTGTTTTATGAAACACACAAACACTCACAAACTGGTGACCTCGGCGATTCTGCTGGCACTCTCCTTCGTGCTGAGCTTCGTCAAGATCATCGACTTCCCCTGGGGCGGATCAGTCACCCTCTTCTCCATGCTTCCCATCTGCTTGGTGTCGCTGAAGTTCGGCATCGGCTGGGGGCTGGGCACCGCCTTCGCTTATTCGCTGCTCCAACTCTTCCAAGGACTGGGCGAGGCCATGAGCTGGGGGCTCACCGTCGATGCCTGGATCGGTATGATCCTTTTCGACTACTTGATCGCCTTCACCGCGCTGGGACTTGCAGGCATCCTCCGCCGAGGCGGTCGGGGCGGCTATGTTGCGGGCACTGCCATTGCCATCGGTCTGCGCTACGTCTCATCGGTACTGTCGGGTGCCATCGTCTGGAAGTCGGTGGGCGAGGTGGCATTCGGCTGGAGCTTTGAGAATACCTGGCTCTATTCGCTGGTCTACAACGGACTGTATATGCTGCCCGAGCTGGTGATCACCATTACGGTTCTGCTGATTCTGACCGCTCTGCCCCAGCTAAGGTGGCTCATCGCGCCGGACGCGCAAGTATAAAATCCGAGAAAACCTATTGACAAACGTGGAAAATCGTGCTATACTGTAACAAATCGATGTAAAATACACCGAGCACATAAGAAAGGACGATTTACACATGAAAAAGACATTATATCTGATCTTTGCAGGCTTGATGCTGACCGCAGTGCTGGCAGCTTGCGGCGGCGAGGCAACGACCACCTTGAAAAACAACACCACCGACGGCGGCAGTGTAGACAGCACAGTCTCCACCACTACCACCAAGGCGCCCGTTACCACCACCGGCGCAGTAGAAGGTGTCACCACCACCGCAGATCCCGATGGCTCCAAGGTACCCGAGACCGACGGCAACACGCCCGAAACTACCGATGGCGGCAACGACACGCCTATCCCCGGCGGCACAACCAACCTGCCCGACGAACCCGAGACTCCCGAGGTGACCACCACCGAAAAGGTCGAGCCGGAGACTCCCGAGGTTCCTGAGAAGACCGCGCTGACCTGGTACGACAACAACGAAGGACTGGGCAAGCAATACTATGACATTACCGTCAATGCAGACGGCTCCGTTCACGTTGCTTACACCAAGCAGACCGCCGCTGAGGCTGAATCCAGCTGGGGCTACTCCTGGGCAAACATGGCAGCAGACGTCTCCGAGGTCTATACCGATCAGACCAAGCTGGTGCTGAAGGTACAGGGTACTGCAGGCAAGACTATTCTGGTCAAGCCCTTCGACAATCAAACCTTCGAAAAGACCGTAACCTTTGACGGCAGCGTGCAGACCGTTACGATCACACTGAACAACGTTCCCGGCGACGCTCCCCGTTCCATCATCATCTTCGGTGACGGCGGTGCAGTAGACACTTCCGGCTCCTTCACCATTCTCGACGCATACTTCGAATAAGCAAAAACGAACCCTCTTGCAAAAGAGGGTTCGTTTTATTTTTATTCCTCGATCAGCGGCGCGATCGCATCTACATACCACTTGGCGATCGCCTCGGCACCGTAGGCGGTAGGATGAACGCCGTCCTCCGAGAATTTCTTCCAATCCTCGGTGGTATAGGCAGCCGCCAGTAGACCGTCGGTGGGCAGGAAGGCGTCGGCATACTCCCGTGCCAATTTACGGGTGATCTGGATCTTGGGATCCAGATCCTCACGGAAATAGGTCTTGTCCTCGGCAGGCAGCAGAAATTGCTCCATTAGAAGGATCTTGGCGGATGTGCGAGTTTTGAGCGCCTCCAATACGGTACGGTAGCAATGCTCGAAATAGCTGTGCTTCATCCAATTGTCGTTAGGATTCGAGTGGTGCCAGGTGTCGTTGACACCGATGAGAATGGAGCAGATGTCGGGCTGAATCTCCACGAAATCGCTCTCCAGACGAGCGACCAGGTCGGGCGTGCGGTTGCCGCTGATGCCCAAATCGATAAATTCAAAGTCAATGTCGGGATAGCGTTCGGTGAGTAGCTTTGCGGCGTAGAAGGGATAGCCGTGACCCAGATCGTGGATGTCAGCACGGTTTCTTCCGCAGTCGGTGATGCTGTCCCCTTGGAAGAGAATCTTCAGTTTACGTTTCATATATAAATTCCTTTCGAAAATAGAGTCATTGGGTGCAGACAGAGCACGGCGCAAATGAGGCGTTCCGCCTGTTCATATTGTAGCATATTCTCGCCGAAATTGCAAGTCCTACCCTAAAAACAAGGGGGAAATTTGCAAAAAATCGAAAAAAGGTATTGACAAACCCGTTTCCATCTTGTATAATAGAAAAGTCGAGGTCGGACTTCGTCCGGCTTCTCCTTGCCGCAGATAAATTTTTCATGTTTGCGGTCTTATGTCCATAGGGAGGTGTAACGAAAATGGAAAACACTAACAAGTCTTATGAAACCTTATTCGTCGTCAATGCGACCCTGAGCGAAGAGGCTATCAAGTCGGTTATCGAGAAGTTTACCGCTCTCATCGCCGCAAACGGTGAAGTGACTTCCGTTAACGAGTGGGGCAAGCGTCGTCTTGCGTACCCCATCGACGACATGAACGAAGGCTACTATGTACTGGTAGACTTCGAGGCTCCTACCAGCTTCATCGCTGAGCTGGAGCGTATCTTCGGCATTACCGAAGGTATCATGCGTTCTATCGTTAAGAGAAAGCACGTATAAGCGAGGCTGACGATGGCTAACTTCAACTTTAACAAGGTTATCATTGGTGGCAGAATGGTTGCCGACGCTGAACTGCGCACAACCCCCAACGGGATCTCTGTGACTTCCTTCCGCGTTGCCGTCAACCGCCGATCCTCCGGCAATGATCAACAGCAGGCTGATTTCTTCGATGTAGTTGCATGGCGTCAGCAGGCAGAACTGGTTGCCCGTTATTTCCGTAAGGGCAGCTGTATCTGCGTAGTAGGCTCTTTGCAGAATCGTTCTTGGACCGATCAAAATGGTCAGAAGCGCATCTCTACCGAGATCGTCGCCAGCGAGATCAACTTTGTTGACTCGAAGAATGAAGGCTCGGCATCCCGTCAAGGCGATGCTCCTTACGGCAGTGCATCCGCTGCGGCTCCTTACACACCCGCAAGCTACGGCGGTTCCAGCTATGCAGGTACCCCCGACAATGCACCCCGGTTTGAAGAAATGTCCAATGAGGACGACTTACCCTTTTAACTAATCAGGAGGTTTCAAATGGAAAACGAGAAAGAAGTTCAGCAGGCTCCCGCAGCTGAGAAGACTGCCGCTCCTGCAGAAAAGAAGCCCTTCCGTGCCAACAACCAGAACCGCAAGAGAAAGAAAGTTTGCCAGTTCTGCGTTGAAAAGGTTGACTATATCGACTACAAAGAGGCCGGCAAGCTCCGCAAGCTCACTTCCGAGCGCGCGAAGATCCTGCCCCGTCGTGTCACCGGCACCTGTGCAAAGCATCAGCGTCAGCTGGCTCTTGCCATCAAGGAAGCACGTCACATGGCTCTGCTCTCCTACGTCAACGACTAATTACTGCTAATCGGTCGAAGACGCTTATCACCCCCATCGGAGCGTCGCTTCGGTGGGGGTTTGCTGTTTGGGCGCCCCGAGCACCAACCGCTTAGGGATTGCCGAGCGGGAAGCGATAGGAAGCTAAAGAAGCAATTCCTCCTTCGTCGGAATTGCAATTATCT
>JAFTPF010000056.1 GCA_017463445.1 Clostridia bacterium | reverse complement strand
CATTGGCTTAAAAATGCATACTTTTTTGTGCTCGCGCTCTCCTTCAGTCGCCTTGCGGCGACAGCTCCCTCCCGGAGGGAGCCTCGGGTTTGTGCAACTTTTCAAACAACTTCTTCTCAGGGAGGTTTGTCAGTAGCCTGAATCCCGACCGTCGGTCGGGATTTTGATTTTCCGCCGACCGTCACCTGCAACCGCACCCGTAGGGCGGCAACCTCCCGCCCGCCTCAACGATTTCCCAACCGTCGCCTCGCGCGAAAACCGTCCAATATTTCTTCCGCATCGTGTCATAAATCCCACATTCGAGATATACTAATAGCATTAGTCTGTTTTTTGAAAGGGATCCTTATGAAATACATTTATCTTATCCGAACCGATAACCATTTTGGCGAAGACGGCAAGCTCCGCACCCTCTACGGCATCGACGTCTGGCGGCTGCCCGACCGGGACGCACGCCTCTATTGCTCCTACCCCGCCCTCTTTGCCGACCGCGCCCGCGCGGAGGCACTGGCGCAGACCCTCACCGAGCAAAAGCCCGCCCCCGAATCGCTCTCCGAGATTATCGAGGCGGCACGGCAGAAATCATCCCTCGACTGACCCGCGCATAACAGAACGTTTTTCGAAAATACCGTTGACAATCCCCTGCAAAGGTGCTACAATCAAAGCAAGAATACCGATCATCGGGAGGAATGTACAATGTATCCAAACGGAAAAATGAAAGCCATTACCCTCAGCTTCGACGACGGCGTGATCCAGGATCGCCGCATGGTGGAGATCCTGAACCGCTACGGACTGAAATGTACCTTCAATCTCAATTCCGAGCTGTTTAACGTCACCATTCAGGTGGGAGACAAGGTGCGCATCGACCACACCAAGATCGACCCCTCCGAGGTAGCGCCCCTCTACCGCGGGCATGAGGTGGCAGTCCACACCCTCACCCACCCCAATCTCACTACCCTCGCCGATGAGGAGATCATCCGTCAGGTGGAGACCGACCGCCACAATCTCAGCAAGCTCTGCGGCTATGAGGTCATCGGCATGGCCTACCCCTGCGGCGGCGTCAACAACAACGACCACGTGGCAGAGGTGATCCGCGAGCACACGGGGGTCAAGTACAGCCGCACCATTACCTCCACCTACTCCTTCGAGCCGCAGGAGAATCTCTACCGCTTCAATCCCACCCTTCACATCAAAGACGGGCGGTGCGAGGAGCTCTGCAAGCAATTTTTGGAATCCACCTTCGATTCTCCCAAGCTCCTGTACATCTGGGGACACAGCTATGAGTTCGACTTCGACGACACTTGGGATCGCTTTGAGGCGATCTGCCGGCTGATCAGCGGACACGACGACGTGTTCTACGGGACGAATCGGGAAGTGTTTGGGCTGTGAGCAACGTCGGGATCATCGTCGGGGACGATCTTGTCCTCTCCTCGGGTCTGACCTCGCCCATTTGGGTGGAAATAGACGGATGCACCTTTCCCGATGAGGATTGGGTAGATTTCAGCCACACCCTCCTCTGCCGCTGGACAGATGCTCTACTCTCCTACACGGGATCGGCGCCGGGCATCCGTTTCGGCTTCATGGACGGTCCCTACGAGATCGTGATCCACGGGAACATCAACGAACCGCTGACGCTCTGCTGTATGCGGGAGGACAAATGCCTGCTCAAAGGCGAATGCACCCGCCGCGACCTTGCCGACGCGCTCTATCGGGCACTCAAACGGATGGGGTATCTCCTGCACGAGAGCGGTCTTGACGAGGGGAACTCTGGATGGATGGCAGAAGAGATCCGCGCCCGCACCGCGCGACTGCTGGAATTGATCTGATGCACCCAAGCCTCTCCCTCGCTGGGAATCGTTTGGGCGGCGGGAGCAAGCCCCCGCCCTACGGGTTTGTGCGAACATCGACCGTTATTTCCGAATTCGATGGAAATCGTATCGCATATGCGGTCTGCTCTTTCTCTCATTTGCCACGTGCAGTATTTAACCCTCCCCAATGGGGAGGGTTTCGTCTATTCTGTGCAGAATGTCTTGTCAAACGCCTGGTACAGATCTGCCGCCAGCTTGTTCATCCTTGCGGCGTCCACCTTCAAGAGAGCCCGATCGTAAGTGAGGAGCCCGTTGGTCTCGTCCTCCACGTCGCTGACCTGGGTCAGCACCGTGGCGCACAGTCCCTGTCGGATGCTCGGGACGATCTCGCTCTCGTACAGCGCCACCAGTGCATCCTCGAACGCTTGCGGATCGTCAAAATAGCGGTAGCCGTAGGTTTTGTCGAGGTTGAAGGCGTGTCCCTCTATCTTGCAGGAGTAGCCGCCGAATTCCGACAGCACCATGGGTCTGCCCCGCACCGATTGGAGCTTCACCTTCTTGAAGTAGACGTGATCGCTCTCCACGTCACTCTTTTTGCACTTGAACCAGCCCGAGGTGGCGTCGAAAATGCGGGTGCGATCCTTCGCTTTCAGCCGATCGTAGACCGCGTCGGCGTCAAACTGCCCCCAGCCTTCGTTGAAGATGGTGTAGGAGCAGACCGACGGGTGGTTGTAGAGCTGCTCCATCATCCCTTCGGCGCACTCAAAAAAGAGCTTACGCCGCCGCTCCGACGCGCGGTGGGTGATCCCTCTGCGCAGTCCGACCGTCGGGAGCGCGGTATCGATGAGGAAGTTGTACTTGCCGCTGTTCACCATGTCCTGAAAGACTACCATCCCCAGCTTATCGCAGAGATAGTAGAAGAGGTCGGGCTCCACCTTAATGTGCTTGCGGAGCATATTGAAGCCGCAGGCTTTCATTTGGAGGATGTCATTCCGGAATCCCTCTTCGGTGGCGGGCAGGAAGATACCGTCCGAGAAATAGCCCTGATCCAGCAGTCCGTGGAAGAAGTACGGTCTCTCGTTGAGGGTCATCACCGATTTGCAGGTGCCATCTGCACCATTGACCTCTGTGATGCCCACTGTCCGCAGGGCGAAGTAGGAGCGGACGGTGTCCTCACCGGACGCGAGAGTGAAATGGTAAAGATAGGGATCCTCGGGCGTCCACAGATGCGGATGCTCGAGAGTAAGCGTGATACGCTCGCCCTCGCCTCTGAAGGTCTGCTCCGCACGGTCCTCGCCGCCGTGTAGCGTCAACACCTTTTCTTCCACGCCGCCCTCCACCTCGACGGTAACACTGTCAAGGGTTGGGGTGATCCGCAGGGCGCGAATGTAGTTTTCGGGCACGCACTCCATCCACACCGTCTGCCAGATGCCGCTGACGGGGGTGTACCACATCCCACCCCGCTTCTTCGTCTGCTTGCCGTAGGGGAGATCGGTATCCAGCCGATCGTCAGCTTCCAGCCGAAGCTCGTTTTCGCCGTCCATGAGATAGTCGGTAACGTCCACCTCAAAGGGCAGATAGCCGCCCGTGTGGCTCGCCATCAGATGCCCGTTAAGGAACACGGCGGCGTATTGATCCACCGCGCCGAAATGGAGCAGGATGCGCCCCTTTCCCTTCCGAAAGCCGTCGGGGAGGGTGACAAAGCGGCGGTAGATCATTTTTTTGCGGGGATCGATCTGCCGTCCGATGCTCGAAAGTCGGCTCTCGGGCGGATAGGGAACGAGGATCTTGCCTAAGTTTTCCTCACCGCGCGAGGAAAGGAGAGAGAAATCCCATACCCCATTGAGACAGAGGTAGGAATCCCGCACCATCTGGGGGCGGGGATAGGCGGCAAAGGGAGGATCGGTCATCTCTTTTTCAAAGGGAGTGGGGAGAGAGACGGTTCGGGGTGTTTTCATTTTTTCACTTCCAAAACAAGGTGTTTACTGAGTCCATTATACCCGAACCGAAAGAGCTTGTCAAGGGTTGTCCGCACACGACTCGCCGTGCTTTTCAAAGCAGTTTAGATTCCGCAATCCCCTGCGAATTTTTTCGAAAAAAATTTCGAAAAAGGGGTTGACAAAGTGATTTCGGTATGCTATAATAACAACCGTCGCAGACAAAAGCGGCTGAAAGGTACGCTGGTGTGGCTCAATGGCAGAGCAGCTGATTTGTAATCAGCAGGTTGTTGGTTCGACTCCGATCACCAGCTCCACGGGTCACTCATTATGCGACCCGTCATATTTGGGAGCGTTCCCGAGCGGCCAAAGGGGACAGACTGTAAATCTACTGCATATGCTTCGGTGGTTCGAATCCACCCGCTCCCACCAAAACGAAAACCACCCATCAGGGTGGTTTTTCGTTTTGGCGAGGGCGATGGATGAGACCGCCGACTGGGAAACGCTGACTCACTTCAAACTCACTCTCGTATCTCCACTGACGATTTCAATTTGTATCTGACTTGCATACTCGTCATTCTCACAATGCTTGAATTCCTTCAAAATCTCCATCATTTTTTGAGCGGCTGATCCAAACTTTCGTTCAATCACTTCCAGTCCGGTGATCTCTATGTGAATAGGACGACCGAGCAGATCAGTCAAACAATCCCAAAAGGCATCCCAGTTACAGCCATAATACTCGGGAAAATCCAACGCTTTTTGAATGGTTTTGTGCATTTCTAAATAATGCTCCACGTTTGAAAAATCAATGGAATAGGTTTCTTTATACCGATACATAACGATCTCCTTTACTGTGTTATCTCATAAAATGTTTGATAATGGTCATAAGAAACAAATATCAAGCCATCATTCGAATACAGGATTCTTTGGAGATTCCGAAATCCTCCATCATAATTGATATCTGCTTCATACCATATTCTACCGGGACCACTCGGAAGCTTCCCCTCCCTATTCTGATAGATATCTCCACCGATCATTTTACCCGGCAGGACATCGTCAAGATTTCCTCTAAAACTTTGCCAGCCTGCTCTTCGGGCTGATGCTTTCGTTACATAATATGTGGGAAGTATACCAAACTGAATTAAATATACATCTGCTCCGTCTTGCCCCAAATCGGTTGCATATCCTGCTTTTTTGGTTCTCATAGGAACATATACGCACACGCATTTGGGATGTGCATTAATCGGTATTTCGATACTATCCCTCAAAATACTTATCTGAAAAATTTTCCCATGATTTTCAGCACAATATTGACAGGTATATATTGTTAATTTGGACATCCAATTTGCCCAGTTAGTACTACCCCCGATAAGATCTCTGTCTCGCAATATGTTGTTAATTATTGTGTCTATCATTCTTTCTCCTTTATTATACCATTGTTTTTATTCTAAGTCAAATTATTTACAATCAATAAGCATCACTCCTCACAAAGAACATTTGTTCTGTATTATAACACATCTTTTTTCTCTTGTCAATGCTTTCCGAACATTTGTTCTTTGCTTTTCTTGAATTGCGAACGGAAATAATTTACTGCATCCCATTCGGCCTCGTTTTGGTGAAAGTGTGATGTCTGAGAACTTCGATACAAGAACGCCGATAGTATAAACAGTTTTCGATTAGTGAGACCCGTTCTTGTAGCGGTAAAGGAGCGAAGCGACGTCCGCGGGGGTTACGAATCCACCCGCTCCACCAGAAAAACCCTCGTCAAAGACGAGTTTTTCCTGGTGGAGCGCGCCTTCGGCGCATGAAGTCGCTTCGCTATAAAGCACGGCTTCGCCGTATGAAGGCGCCTAACGGCGCAAAAGACACTTCGCTTCGTGTTCCGCGCGCGGAACGCTACATGGCAACATAGTTGCCACTTCATATCGGCGAAGCCGATGCTTCATTAACCAAACCAGCGATTGATGAAATCACCGCCCTCCCCAAACTCCGGGGAGGTTTTGCATTGCCCTCACCTCCCCCAATATCATTGTCAGCGATCCGCACCGAAAAAGTCACAATCTATGACATTTTTATTTACAAATAGGTATTGCTATCTCTCTTTCCGTATAGTATAATAAAATCAAGAATTCATACGACCGCAAAACGGTCGTTTAAAAAGGCGTGATAGATCCAATGAAATCCAAAAATCCCACATCCCGTATGCTCCGGCGTATTGCGGCGGCGCTCCTTGCCACAGCAACGCTCGCAGCAACGCTGCTCCCCACGCTGGCGGCCTGTAAGAGCAATCCCCCCGCCGAATCCTCCTCGGCATCCACTACCACTACGGGGACCGTCACTCCCTCCGATCCCGTAAAGGACGAGCGTGTTCCGCTGGATGGCGAGATCGTCATCACCGAGGTGATGACCTCCAACACCTCTGCCGTCCTCGACGCCTTCGGTGAATATACCGACTGGTTTGAGCTGTACAACGCCACCGACCGCACCCTTTCGCTAAAAGGCTGCTTTATCACCGACAGCACCGACAAGCCCTATCAGTACGAGTGCCCCGACCTGACCATTGGCGCGGGAGAATATCTGCTGTTCTTCGCCTCCGACCGCAACACCGTCGTCAATGGTTCGGAGCATCATACCAACTTCAAGATCAGTGCAGGCGAGACGGTAACGCTGAACTATCTGGGAGAGACGATCTCCTCCCTCACCGCACCGCAGGATCTTGCCGATGACGTCTCCTTCGGCTATCTGTCCGACGGCGAGAGCAATCTGACCGTCTATTTTGCCGAGCCTACTCCCGGCGCCGCTAACGGCGGTAACTACGCCCAGGTTCTCTCCGAACTGAACGTAGCTTCGCTGGGCGTGCGCATCAACGAATTTATGATGAAGAACGAGGCAACCCTCTACGACGAGGACGGCGACTGTCCCGACTGGGTGGAGCTGTATAACACTTCGGACAAAGCGATATCGCTGAAGGGCTTCGGTCTGTCCGACAGCTTCGACGATCCGCTGAAGTGGACCTTCCCCGACATCACGCTCCAACCGGGCGAGTATCTTCTGGTCCTGCTGTCCGGCAAGACCAAGGAATACACCGCCGATTCCCTCTTCCTCCACGCCGACTTCAAGCTCAGCGACAGCGACGACGGCCTGCTCCTCTCCAACGCCGGCGGCATCACCGTGGACCGCATCGCCACGGTCAGCCTGCCGGAGACCGCCTCTTACGGCAGAGATCCCTCGGAGCTGACCGCGTGGAAGTTCTTCACCCGCCCCACTCCCGGCAAAGCAAATTCTGCCAACGGCGTGGACACGCTGGAGGCATTCAACATCGCCGCCACGCAGAAGGTCTATGTAAACGAGGTCTGCGCGGTCAGCTCCGACTCCCGGGGCGGCGTCCCCGACGAGGACTGGATCGAGCTGTATAACAACACCGACGAGGCAGTCAATCTCGCAGGCTGGTCCCTGAGCAAATCGGTGGGCGACCTGCGATATTTCGTCTTTCCCGACGTGACCATCCCCGCCCACGGCTATCTTGCCGTCAATGCCGGCGGCACTGCTTCCACCAAAAAGGGCAGTCTGGATACCGGCTTCAAGGTAAGCCATACCGGCAGTACCATTTACCTGGTGGACGCCGAAGGCATGGTCACTGACGCCTTCGAGACCGGCCTTCAGCGGGCGGGTGTCAGCTCAGGCAGAGCGGTGGCGGACGGCACGCTGACCCGTCTCTTCTACAGCACTCCCACCAAGGGGAAGGTGAACGCCGCCGAGAACAGCAGCACCTCCTACGCACAGCCTGCAATCATCGAATCCTCTGCCGGCTCGCTGGTGGCAGAAAGCCATACCATCACCATCACCACCGCCGAAAAGGGCGGCGTGATCTATTATACCTTGGACGGCACTAAGCCCACCAAGAGCAGCGCCGTCTACGAGGGACCCTTTGAGCTGACAGCCTCCGCCGCAGTGCGCACGGTGGTCTATGCCGACGGCAAGCTCCGCTCGGAATATACCACCCAGACCTTTCTTATCACCGACGGACACGATCTGAACGTGGTCTGTCTCACCTGCGATCCCGCCGATCTCTTCAGCGAGGAAAAGGGCATCTGGGCAGACGGCGAGGGATGGACACCCACCTATCCCCACAAGGGTGCCAACTACTGGATGGATTGGGAACGGGAGGTCTATTTCGAGTATTACGAGACCGACGGCACCCTGGGGATCGGCTTTCCCGCGGGCATCAAAAATCACGGGCAGTACTCCCGTGCGATGGACCAGAAATCGGTCTCCATTAATCTGAAGGAGGTCTTCGGCTCAGGTACTTCCTACTATCCCTTCTTCGGAGAGGATGAGCTGGCGGTCTTCGACAATCTGCTTCTGCGCACCGGCAGCCAGGACGCCGTCTACACCAACATCATGGACGCTTACTGTGCTCGGGTGGTCACAGGACAGATGGATCTGGATCTGATGAACGATCGCCCCGTTGCGGTCTATATCAACGGTGAATATTGGGGGATGTACTACATCCGCGACAAGATCAACGAGTCCTATATCTACTACCGTTCGGGGATCGAGGAGGAAAACCTGGATCTGATCAAGGGCTACAAGACCGTGGAGGCAGGCAGCTACACCGCTCACAATGCGCTGATCAATTACGTCAAAACCCACGATCTGTCGGTGCAGGAGCACTATGATTACGTCGCCTCACAGATCGACATTGAGGAGTGGACCAACTACTGGATCGTGGAATCCTTCTTCGCCAATACCGACACGGGCAATATACGGTTCTACTGTACCCGCGACGGAACCGGCAAATGGAGATGGATCCTATTCGATCTGGACTGGGCGCTCTTCCGCTCCACCTATCGGTGGAATATGATCGAGGAGTTCATCAATCCCGACGGACACGGTACGGGTAACGCCTTCAGCACCGCCATCGCCGTAGCGTTATTCAAAAATCAAGATTACAAGAAATACTTCATCGAAACATACGCCGAGTATATGCACACCGTTTTCGATCCCGATCGGATGATCGCCATTCTGGACGATATGGTTGCCGAGATCGACAGCGAGATGGTCCGCCATTGCAAGCGCTGGACAGCGCTGTCCTACTCCTCGTGGCAGAAGAACATCGAACGTCTGCACACCATCATCAAAGAGCGCTGGGACTACTCCAAGGGCGACCTGCAGGAGACCTTCGGGCTCTCGAACGAGTATATGGCAGAGCTGTTCCCTGCACAATGAATAGCACCAAACTCAAACACCGACCTGGCGGTCGGTGTTTTTGCGCAAATGCAATATCTTCGCCGTCTATTTCAGCCGAATATCACTTGACGGCGGAAAAGATCGCTCGTATAATAACAGTATAAGGGAAGTTTTGCCCAAAAACTCCCGTCGCACTATCCGTACGAAAGTTGGTTTTTTACTGCAATGAAGAAGTTTTTAATTCGGGGGCTTGCGGTAGTCCTGGCGCTGGGAGTGCTCGCCTCCTGTGAAAATGGCGCGTCCGATGAGACGAGCGCCTCCTCGCCTGCCCCCGTCACCACTCCGTCTGAGCCCGCGCCTGAGGCGCCGCTGGATGCGGACGAATACCTGGCTACCGTCACCGATACCGTCGGCGGACGGGAGTTTTCCGCTATGCCCGCCCCGGGCGGATACTGCTTCTACCTGCCCGGAGTCAACGATCTCTCTGCGCTGATGTTCAACTGCTGGCTGGGAGAGGAGGTCAGCGCCACCGTGCGCGGACAGACCTTTTCCGAAAGTGTCCGTTTTGCCTTGAACGCCTCCGCGATGGAGTCGCTGAAGATTACCTACACACAGGCAGACGGCACTGCAGTGACCGAACACTATACCTTCTGTGCCTCCTCCGCAGGCATCCTCAGCCTGTCCGTGGACGAGTCGCTGGGAACGGTGGACGCCATGAACCGCGACCCCGCCCACGAGACCTACTGCTACGGCAGTCTCACCTATCTGGCTGAGGACGAGGGGTACGACTTTTCCTCCTCCTTCTCGCTGAAAGGCAGAGGAAACGCCACCTGGGAGGACGAAAAGAAGGGCTACGCGCTGAAGCTCTACGAGTCCGACAGCTATACCGACAAAAACAAGATCTCGATCTCGGGGATGGGAAGGTCGGCAAACTGGGTGCTGGTGGCAAATCACCGGGACCGTACGCTGATCCGTAACGCCCTCGCCCAGACCCTTGCCGCCAAGCTGGGGATGGAAAACGCCGTGCAGTTCGTCTTTGTGGATCTGTATATCAACGGTGAGTATCGGGGACTGTACAATCTGATGCAAAAGGTCGAGAGCGGCAAGGAGCAGGTGGACATCACCGAAGCCGAGACCGACAGTCTTGACGGCGGCTATCTGCTGGAGTTCGACAATTACAGCGACACCCCGCAGATCAAGCTGAAGCAGAGCGGAATGTGGGTGACGGTCAATTCCCCCGACGATCTGGGAAACTACGCCGCCATCGAAAAGCTGCTGAACGAGGCAGAAGCGGCGATCTTCGATCCTCACGGCTACAACTGGGAAACGGGACTTTACTGGGATAATTACATTGACGTAAATTCCTTCGCCATCCTCTGGATGGTGCGGGAATACACTATGGACAACGACGCGACGGTAAATTTCCGCTTCTATTACGACCCTGCCGACGGCAAATTCCACGGCGGTCCCACTTGGGATTTCGACAATTCCATGGCGCGCAACTCGGGGGTATTTGCAGATCCCGAATTTGCGCTGATCGAAAGCGGCTACCGCAACGAAAACTGCTGGCTGAGAAAGCTGATGGAGTTTGACGCCTTCCGGGAGGAGATCGTCCGACTGTATAACCGGCACCGTACGCTGTTTGACAGCGATAGTTCTGATTCCATCTACGCGCTGGCGTATCGGTATGCCGACGAATTGTCCTACTCCATCGGAATGAACTTTACCGTTTGGGAAAAGCAGCTTGCCAACAAAAGCTGGAACAATCCCGCCGAGCCCACCTACGAAGGACATTTCGCCCTCCTCACCGATTTTCTTCACGGGCGAAACGCCTTCTGGGAGGACTATGTTCCCGGGCTGACCAAACGCTGAGCGCAAAGCGAAACAGTCTATTCCCCCACATAACCAAAAGGACTTGCGTTGCAAGTCCTTCAGATTACTGACAAAGTAGCATTAATAACATACTATCGGTAAAATGCACAAAGCAAAAGCTTACTGAGCCTCCCTCCGAGAGGGAGGTGGCACGCGAAGCGTGACGGAAGGAGCCTGCGTGACTAAATCATAGCACATTGGCTTAAAAATGCATACTTTTTTGTG
>JAFTPF010000003.1 GCA_017463445.1 Clostridia bacterium | reverse complement strand
TTCTCGCCGCGAAGCAGATTGAACTTAGAGAAGCTTGCGTTTCCGCTCTTCAGCTTGATGGAGACCGTATGCTGTCCCTTGGTCAGCGGGATCTCACGTACGATGGCGGTAGCAAAAGATTTGGAACCATTCAGCGCACACTCTTTGACCAGCGCACCGTCTACGTAGATCTCAATGACCGCATTGTTGTTCGGATCGCCGGTATAATACTCGGCGGCAAGATCGTAGTATGCCTCGGTAGCCGCCAAGACGCGATAGTTAAGGACGTTGCCTTCTTGTGCGACCACGGCGTAAACGGAGCCCTTCTTTTCGGTGGGGAAGGTGCCGGTGGTATAGGTGTTAGCGGGGATTAGACCGCTGAGACCGGATGCGATCTTGTACTCGTCGGAAGCACCCTGACCGCCTACCGCTCCGGTACCGCCAATGAAGCCGAAGGAAGCGTCAGCGCCCTGAGTGATGTAGCCGATCGCGCCGCTTTCCAGCGCGCTGTCTTTGATTTTGCACAGCTGGCGATCGTTCATGTAGAAGGTGTAGTCGTTGCCGTTCTTCTCAATTTGGATCGACTGAACGCAGTCAAACTTCACCTTTTCTCTGAAGGACTGTACCATATCGGTTTCCTTCACGGTGGTCTCGCCGCCCACGGTGATAGTGATGATCACCTTCTGGGAGGCGGGATCGAACAGGCAAGCACCGAAATTATTGGCATCGGTGTAGCTGAAGATCGCGCCGGCCATACCGCCGTCAGCGATGGAGGTGACGTTGTATTCAGCGGTGTAATTTCCGGTAAAGCGGTAATTGGAGACGAAGGTGCTACCTGCAGCTAGAGGAAGACCGGAGCCGGTAGTGCCAAAGGTGCCGTTCATCGTCCAGTTGTCGAGTGCCTCGCCTGCGTTAAAATATGCGTAAATGTCGGGCATATCGGGAGCTTGCTGTTTAGCGGTAGTAGGACCCATGATCTCCATACTGTCGCCGTTGAAGACGATACGGTCGATGTTCATGCTGCGGTTAGGACCGTTCTGGCTTACCAGTGAGTGGTAGACGATGTAATAGCTGTCCAAGTCGGGACCTTTGACGGTAGAGCTGTGACCGATACCCACGACCTCGGAAGAGGTATTGACCAGCAAAGGATTGTCCGCACCGGCTGCGAAATTGATCGGAGATCTGTTACTGCTGGCATAGTAGATGCGGTAGGCTTCGGAAAGAACGTGGTTGCCGGTGTAGGTCATATAGTAATAGCCGTCGTGATAGACTACCATGGGACCCTCGGTCCAGCCACCGTTTACGCTGACGTTTGCCAAGGATGATCCACCGGACATCTGAGAGGGACTGGTCATGTTGTAGTATTGAATGCTTCCGCCGCCGGCAGTGTAGAAATACCACTTACCGTTGTTGTCAATGAAGACCGATCCGTCGATGGACATTCCCATATTGTTGGTGATAACGGTGAAGGGACCGGTAGGGCTGTCGCTCTCCAGAACATAGTGACCGTTACCTGCGGGAGAGGTGTACATATAAAACTTACCGTTGTAGTAGAAGACCTCGGGAGCGTACGCACCGGTGGTGATCTTATCGGTGGTGCAGTATTTCTCGTAGGTCCAATTGACAAGGTCAGTGGATGACCAGCATTTTACACCGCTGTTACCGTCTTTGGTACTGACGTAGAGGTAGTACACGCCGTTATAGCGCATAACGAAGGGATCGCCGAAGCCGTAATTCGACCAAGCATCCTTGGTGTTAGCGGTCATAATCGGGTTTTGATAATACTTGATCTCTTCCGCAGCAGTCATGTCGATCTCATTGGCGGGAGCGTCGGTGGGGGTATTGGTTCCGCTCGCGCCGGTTGTGGTCGCATCCGTTGAGCTCGCCTGTTCGGTGGAATTAGATTTACACGCTGCCAACGTGCCCAGCAACGTAATACTTGCCAATAAAATGGATATCGGTTTTTTCATGTGAACCTCCGGTCGATATAGTAAGGTTATTTTATCATATATCCGTAAATATTGCAAGCCTTTTTTTGAATTTTTGTAAAAAATACTGCGTGTTTTTTGTATATTTTGTCAAGAGCTTTGTATATCAGCCGACGGCACTCACCTTGAAATTATCGTAGGTAGTGGCGGCTTGGTAGGTTCTGACACCAGCCATGCCCTGCGTGTACGGCTGATTGTCAGTATAGTCGATGTAAAGCGTATCGTCCACATAAACTTTGATATTGGCGCCTTCGCAGACCACCTTCAGCGTGTAGGTGGTACCGCCGGTAAAGCTGACTTTGGCAGTCTTCAGCTGATTGTAATTATAGCTTTGCTTGGCGAGCAATACATTGTCTTTTGTGATTCCGATATAGTATCCCTCGACCCAATCGGTACCCGCATTGGCTTCGGCAGCGCTGGGATTGCCTTGCGCGTAAGTGGGGGATTGATGGGTGGTACCGGGGTTGGTAGCACGGACCAAGACGCCGGCGTTGATGGAGGTGCCGGGAGTGATCTCAACTTCAACGGTGTAGTCGCCCCAGTTCTTGTCGCCGTAGAGGCGTTTACCGGTAGCGGGATCACCTGCGATAGACAGAGAACCGTTCTGGATGCTCCAGCCTCCGTCGGTATAAACATTGCCGTCTTTAGCGGCAGAATAATCGATCTCCAGCGTGGATACAGCATCGCTCTTCAGCAGATAGAATTCCGTAAAGCTTGCGTTTCCGCTCTTCAATTTGAAAGAGACCGTATGCTGTCCCTTGGTCAGCGGGATGCCGCGTGCCACAGCCGTGGTGAACGCTTTGCTGCCGGCAAGCGCAACGTCGGTGATATATGTGCCGTCCACGTAAACCTCCATTACGGCGCTACTGTCTTTGCCTTCGGTAAAGTATTCTGCGGAGAGATCGTAACTCGCCTCTGCAGATGCCAATACGCGGTAGTTGAGCACGTTGCCCTCTACTGCTACGACGGCTTCCACCTTGTTTTTCGTCTCGGTAGGGAAGGAACCGGAGGTGTACGTATTCGCGGGAATCAGACCGTTCATCTCGGAAACGCTCTTGTATTCATCGGCAGCGCCCTGACCGCCGACTGCGCCGGTAGCGCCAATGAAGCCGAAGGTGGCGTCGGCGTTCACGGCAATATAACCGATGCCGCCGCCCGCAAGTGCGCTGTCTTTGATCTTGCCCAGCTCCCGATCGTTCATATAGAAGGTATAATCGTCGCCGTCTTTTTCGATCTGGATGGATTGGATGCAGTCAAACTTTACCTTTTCTTTGAAGGATTGGATCATATCCACTTCCTTCACGGTGGACTCTCCGTTCACGGTAATGGTGATGATCACCTTTTGAGAGGCGGGATCAAACAGGCAGGTGCCGAAATTTGAGGTATCCGTGTAGCTGAACACGGCACCCGCCATACCGCCGTCAGAAATGGAAGCTACATTGTACTCGGCGGTGTAATTGCCGTTAAAGTGAGTGTTTGAGACCAGCGAGCTGCCTGCGGACAGAGACATTCCGCTACCGGATCCGAAGGAGCCGTTCAGCGTCCAGTCGTCCAGCGCTTCACCCTCTTTAAAATATGTGTATACATCGGGCATATCGGGAACCTGTTGCTTGGTAATGGTGGGACCCATCACCTCCACGCTGGTTCCGTTAAATACGATGCGGTCGATGTTCACGTCACGGTTGTAGCCGTCGTTTGTCATGGAATGGTAGGCGATGTAATAGCTGTCCAGATCGGGACCCTTGAAGGTGGAGTTGTGTCCGATGTGGTGGATCTCTTCGTCGGTGGAGATCAGCAAGGGATTTTCGTCGGAGGCTGTGAAGGCGAGAGGGGTGCGGATGCCGGTCACATAGTTGATGCGGTAGGTAAGACTTTGGAAGTGATTGCCGGTGTAGGTCATATAGTAGTAGCCGTCGTGATAAACGACCATAGGACCTTCAGTCCAGCCGTTCATAGAGGTTGACGACAGGGAAGCGGCGAAGGTCATATTGGTGGGACTGCTCATGGTGTAAGCCTGGATCCCGTTACCGCCGGCGGTGTAGAAATACCACTTGCCGTCGTTGTCGATGAATACCGATCCGTCAATGGACATTCCCAAGTTGCCCGTAGCAACCTTGAAGGGTCCCGTGGGGCTGTCGCTGACGAAGACGTAATGCCCGTCGCCCTTGGGAGAAGTATACATATAAAACTTACCGTTATAATAGAATACCTCGGGAGCATAGCCGCCGTCGGCGGCAGCCTCGCGGGCGCACATTCCCTTGTAGCTCCATTTAACCAGATTGTCGGACTTCCAGCAGTAGATGCCCTTGCCTGTGCTGGTGATATACAAATAGTAAGAACCGTTGTAGCGCATCACGAAAGGATCGCCCAGACCGTAACCTTCTTTCTTGGAGCTGAGAACAGGATTGGTATAGTACGAGATCTTTTCCGCTTCGGTAAGATCCAGTTCGGTGGCGGGTACGCCGGGAATGGCGGGATCGGACGAGGCTCCGCTCTGCACGGTGGTCGTCGCCGCGGGAGCCGTGTCCGACTTGCAGGAAGCCAGTGTAGGGAACAGCGTCAGTCCGGCAAGCAAGAGTGCAATGCTTTTTTTCATAAATAACAGATTCCTCCATATTGTTTTTATACAGTATATCATAATGTGCTTTGGAATGCAATAACCGAAAGGTGATTTTGACGAAAAAAAGCGCACTTTTTTACATAAATAAAGGATCTGCTTGTAGAATGTACAATTTTTTTGATTCCTTGATTTGTTTTTTTGTAAAACCTATTGACAAGTGCAAAATTGTGTGTTAAAATATATACAACAATCGTTGATAATTGCAATTTGAAGTTGGTGATTGCGATGATCGCGATACAAGGTCGGCGTACCGCACAGAGCGCTACGCAAATATTATTTCGGAGGAAATACATATGAAAAAACTTTCTTTGGCATTGGCACTGGTACTGGCGCTGAGTACATTCGTCTCCTGTGCCGGCGAACTCGAGACCACCGATGCAAGCAGCGGCAACAATAACAATGCTGCTACTACGACTACGGCTGCCACCACTACCGGCGGGCAGATCACTATTCCTATTATTGAGCCCGGCACCGACGAGCCCGATCCCGGCGAGCTCCCTTACGATATCGAAGCATTCCCCAATGCCACCTCCGGTGACATTGCTTTGGAAGGCTACGAAGTATGGGGCTATTGGGAAGATGGTGTGGATATTGATGGACCGGATGGCGGTCATGCTATGTTTGTATTCACCAACGATACTATGGCATCCGGTAAATTGACCGCCACCTTCACCGGCGTAGAAGGCGCTCCCTCCGACAGCGGTATCGTATTCGGTATGGAAGAAGATATCGACGAAATGTACTGGTACTGGGAAGACGGTCCTGCTTACTATATGCTGTTCGTTTCCGACCGCGGATCGCTGTATCTTTCCAAGGTTGGTTATCAGGGCGCAGCTTGGACTGTTCTTCACGACACTGCTGATCCCATTCCCGGCTTCGTTCACGGTCAGGAGATTACCATTTCGGCTGAATTTGACGGTACAGGTAACATCAAGTGCTATGCAAACGGCGAGCTTTTGATCGAATATACTGATACGGCTCCTCTCTCCGGCAACCGTTACGGCGTTCGTGCGGAGATTATCGATGTTACTTACAGCAGCGTTGTTGCAGAGCACAATTAATTCAATCACTGGCACGGTCCTGTGACTGTTACAGAACTGTGATCTCAACGGGACCATACCTCAGTATGGTCCCGTTTGCTATTGATCATTAAGTAGAAAAATATGGCGGATCGTTTCGAATCCCGTATCATCGAGGCAGGAAAAGCCCGTTTGCGGATCCTGCTTCTGCAGAACAGCCAAGATCGGATTTGTAGTGTTCGAGATTGCTCCCCCGGAGAATTAATCTCCTGATTGGAAAGGAATGATAATCATGTTCAAACGCATTTTGCCCTGTTTATTGTTGAGTGCAACGCTCCTGTCCGCGGCAGCCTGCGACAGCGGGGACACGGCAGAGACCACACCTGCGGTCAGCGATGATACAGCTCCAGCCACGGTGGATTACGACTTTACCGATTGCAAAGTCATATACAGCGCGTCTGCCAATACCGACGTGACCAGATATGCTGAGCGGGTCAGGACACAGCTGCGCTCCGCCACCTTGCAGGAGATCTCTCTTGAGACCGACGCTTCCGAAGCGGCAGTCAAAGAGATACTCGTTGGTGACACCAACCGTCCCGAGAGCGCAGAAGTAAAAGCGAAGCTGCCTGCCGATGCAGGCCACGCTTATCGGATCGAGCTGGTGGGGGATAAATTCGTCATCGTTGCCACCGACGACGTTGCGCTGGAGACCGCCGTGCAATGCTTTATCTACGACGTAGTCAAAGAGATCCGCGACGCCAAGCTGCCCCTTGCCTCCGACTATTGCTACGCTGACAGTTACGGTTCGTCCACGCTCTTGTTTTCGTCCGGTGTACAGATGAAGACCCAATTGGTCACAACCATCTATGGTCCCACGGACAAGCAAAACGTAACCAATCTCTCCTACGGACGCATTATCGAGCTTGCTCATAACGGCGCCTACAACGGCGTTCTGCTGGCGACCAGCGAATCGCTGGACGTAGAAAAATACCTGATCCACCGCAGTACCGATTTTGGACAGACCTGGGAGCAGGTGGGGGCGGTTACCTCACAGATGAAGAATCTGGTGGCAAACTGGCAGCCGATGCTTTATGAGCTTCCTTGTCAGGTTGGTGATATGGCAGAGGGAACGATTCTGCTGGCAGGATGTGTCCGCAATTCCGATACCACCAAGACCAATATGGTCATCTACAAGAGCACCGACTTTGGATCCAGCTGGAAGCTGGTCTCCACCGTCGATTCGGCGGACGGCTTTTCCACTACCGGTGGACTGTCCAAAGGACTTTGGGAGCCATTCCTCATGTGTGATGACGACGGCAAGCTCTGGTGCTTCTACTCCGACGAAAAGGAGGCAGAGACACACAGCCAGAAGCTGGTCTGCCGCTATTCCACCGACGGTGTCAGTTGGAGCGAGACGCAGGACGTGGTTGCCGCCGATAACCAAAGCCTGCGTCCCGGTATGATCACCGTCACCCGTCTGGGCGACGGACGCTATCTTGCCACCTATGAGATCGTGGGTATGAGCAACAACCCCATCTACTTCAAGATCACCGACGATCTGACCGACTGGAATCCCTCCGATATCGGCGAGCCTGTGGTCACAAAGCGCGGCGAAGGGTTCGGATCTGCTCCCCACTGCGTCTGGACACCCGCCGGCGGCAAGTGCGGTACGCTGATCGTTGCGGCGATGTTCAACTATAACGAGACCGACGAAAAAGCGGCAGACCTGCTGGTCAGCTTCGACTACGGAGAGACTTGGACGGCGATCGAGAATCCGCTTTATTACAAAACCAATGTGGAAGCCCGCTACGCATACAGTCCCGGCTTCTTTGCATCCGCAGATGGCAAGAAGATCTTCTACGTCAATACCGTTCCCGCTGAGGCTCATCCCGGCAAACAGGATCTGAAGCTGGCGATCCTTGAAATCTCTGAATTTGGAGGGATAAAATGAGAAATAGCCTAACGAAACTGACCGCTGTCGCCATACTGCTGGCATTCCTGCTTCCATTGGGAAGCGGATGGGGCGCGGCGTTTGAAGCATCGGCGAGTGCCACCTCCAAGACCTCCTCCGGTAAGGAAGAGCTGCCTCGGGTGAACATCAATACCGATAGCAAAAAGCCGGTCACCAAAAAGGAATACGAAGGCGCAACCTTGTCCATCGAGCTCACCGACCGCTACGCCGATTATACCAACGACTATACTACCGATGCAGGCGGCGATATCGAGATCCGTTGCCGCGGCAACTCCACTTATGAGACCAACCCTAATCGTCTGGGTGATTCCGGAAAGTTCTCCTACAAGATCAAGCTGGATACCAAGGTCAATATGCTGGGCATGGGCAAGAGCAAGCATTGGGTGCTGATCGCAAACTATTATGACGTCACTAATATGCGCAACAAGCTGACCTACGATCTCTCCGGCGCAATGGGGCTGTCTTATACCCAGTCCCGCTGGGTGGTAGTATACCTGAACGGCGAGTATCAAGGTCTGTATACCCTGTGCGAGAGTATTCGTATCGAGGGTGACCGTGTCGATATCACCGACTGGGAAGACAGCGCCGAAACGGTAGCGGAGACCATCGCGCTCAAGGAAGGTCTTACAAAGGATCAGACGAAGGAACTCAAGGACGCTATGGAAAGCGATCTCTCCTGGATCACTTCGGGAAGATTCCGTAATTACAAGATCTCAGATTATATCGATATGTCAGACGCAGATATCACATCAGGCTATCTGCTGGAGTACGATATGCGCCAGGACGGCGATACCTCTAAGTTTACGACGGGGAAGGGCGTCAAGATCCAGCTGGACTCCCCCACGGCGCTGGATACCAACCCGACGATGTTCAACTACGTCAAAAATCTCATCGCCGATATGGAGGAAGCCTTCTACTCCGATACCTTCTGCACCAACGAAGGCGTTCATTACAGTGAATTTGTGGATATGCAGTCGCTGATCGACTACTTTATGATCTTCCACCTGTTCAAGAATATCGAGTTCGGCTGGCTCAGTATCTTCCTCTACATTGAGGACGGCACCATCTACTTCGGTCCCTGCTGGGACTTTGATGGCAGCGCGGGCAATCAGGTCACCCTCTACGAGGATTGGATGAACCCCGAGCGCTGGTTCTACATGGACGGCAGAGCCGAATGGTGGAAGGAGCTTTGCGGCGACCCGTACTTCGTCGCTCTGGTAGAAGAGCGTTGGCAGGAGATCAAGCCTCTCTTGGACGTTTATATGGAGTCGCTTCCAATATGGAATAATTACATCGCTACTGAAGCCAAAGCTAATTTCGATCATTTCGGCGCACCGAAAAACTGGTACATCGGCGGTGCCTGCCAGAGCTTTGCATCGGAGTATTCAACTCTAGTCAATTGGATGAACAGACGCATTGCATGGTTGGATACCCAGTGGTCGATGCGAGATCCCAACATTGAGGGCAGGGGACTTCAGGTCAGTGGAAAAATCAGTATGTCCCTGGCCTACGCAGACGGAACCGCGCTTTCTCCCGATACGCTGACCGTGTCGGGCGCGGCATCCGATCTGCTATACGATCTTTCCCATAAGGATAACTTGAAGCTGACGGTCAGCACCTTGCACACTACGCACCGTTATATGCTGATCTATGTCAACGGACAGTTGGTAGTGAAGAATGTGCTGGATATGAACACCCCCGCTACCGTTACGATCCCCCGTACGATGCTGAATACCGAGCCGGGCGCGGTGAACGTGATCTATATGCAGGGCATCAATCATGAAAACAATTACTATCAAGCTGATTATATTACGGTTCGTATGGCGGAGCAAACCCCTGCGGAAGGACAGTGCGTCCTGCGGGTAGGCGATACCTATATCGTGGCCGACAAGGGCGAAAAGGTGACGCTGCCCAAGATCAACGTCCACGCTGACGGATGTGAAGCGCTGGGCTGGACCGATGGAGGCACTACTCTGTACAAACCCGGTGAGACGATCACCGTGACCGAGTCGGGCTATTATTGGATCGATTGGAAGCGTACCGATGCGCTGACCGAGTTTATCCTGGAAGAAGGTGCGGATGAACCCAATCCTCTCCCTCCTCCAGAGACCAAACCCATCACCACGACGCCCCCGACCACAACTACTACCAAGCCGACTACCACCACTAAGCCGACTACCACTACCAAGCCGACTACCACTACTGCCGTTCCCATCACCGACGAACCGGTGATCACGCCGACGCAGACCACCAAGCCGCCTGTACCCGAGACACCGCCCGTCACCGATCCGCCCACGACTCCGGGAAAGTCGGAGACCACCACCAAGACACCCGACGGCACGCCTGCCGCGACTACGACCGCGCCGACTCTGACGCCTACGCCCACGACCTCCATTGCGTTGCCGGAAGGCCCGGATAGCGGTGATACCGACGAAAGCGGCGGTTCCGATTTGTGGATCGCGCTGATCGGCATCCCCGCAGCGGTTGCCGTAGCAGTCGCTGTGATCCTGCTTCTGAAAAAGAAGAAGTAATGGAATAACACAATAAACCCGATTCCGCAAGGAATCGGGTTTATTTACGTTCTACGCCGTTGCAAGGGCAGCGCAGATCCCATCACGGAAGTTCCCTACAAGAACGGGGAAGCATTGCACAAAGACAAGGATGGCGCTTGCCTATCTTCTCTGTACGAACGGTCTGCACGGTTGCAAGGGAAGTGCAAACGCAATACCGTCTCGTCCCCCCCAGTAAGGAACGGTCTTGACCGTTCCGAGGGATCTCTGTGGGCAAGGGTGTGCTGCCATCCACAAAGGGAAACACAAAAAGAAAATCCCCAACTCCCGAAGGAGTTGGGGATTCTTTTGGTATAGGTTAGAAATTAACCAAGTACACGACCGACCAGCGCGTTATTGATGTTTGCGCCGGTACTGGTGCCGTTGGAAGTAACCGTTACATTGGTAGCGGTACAACCAGTAACATTGGATGGCATACCTGCGCCTGCAAGCTGACCTGCATCACGGCCTGCCGATACAGTGCAATCAGTAGCGGAGCAATTGATCATCTTGGTAGTTACTTCGCCGGTGAGATTACCAACGATTACGCCTGCCTTGTCGCCGTTCGCATCATCGTTAGCGCTCGTGCAGGAAACACTTGCATTGGAAACGTGGCAGTTTTCGATCTTAGCATCGCCGGTAGCATAACCAACGATTACGCCGCAGTTGTGGTGACCTACAATGGTAGCACCGTCAACCTTAACGTTCTTGATGGTGATGCCCTGTCCATGAGACTCGATCCAACCGAACAGACCGGAAGAATAGCTAGCGCCGGTCTGTTCGGAAGAATCAACATACAGGTTGGAGATGGTGTAGCCCTGACCGTCAAAGATGCCCTTGAACTCGGTAGCACCGGTCTGACCGATGGGAGTCCAAGTCTTGTTTTCAAGGTCGATGTCAGCTACGAGAACAACCTTCTGACCTTTCCAAGAGTCGTTTCCTTCGTTTACGGACTTAGCGAATGCAAACAGAGACTCAGCAGAGCCGATGAACTCGTGATGGTAGGATTCCTTAACGCCGTCGAAGTAGAGATCGCCGCCGCCAGATCCGGGGCTTACGGAGGTGTTGTCACCCCAAGTGCAGTTGTTGAACTCACCAACACTCCAGATGTTGGTGTGACCGTAGTTACCGTTGCTCAGGAAGGTACAGTTGTTGAAGGTTACCTTTGCCAAATCGCCTGCAAATGCGTTGAAGCCAATGAAAGTGCAGTTGTTGAAGGTGAAGGTTGCACCGTTGGACTGGTCGATGTGGAAACCGTAGGTGCTGTCACCTGCGAAGGTGCAGTTCTCGAATACGGTGTCGCCGCCCTTAGCGTAGGAATAACGAACACCGTTGGTAGAACCGGAGAAGGTAACGTTCTTGATAGTGGTGTTCTTACCGAAGTTGCCGCGAAAGCCTTCAGCAGCGTTTTCGCCGCCGATTACGGTGCTACCGTCAGCAGCGCCAACGATGGTAACGCCTTCCTTGTCGGCAAGAGTGGGCAGGGTGTAATCGCCTTCAGGAAGTGCGATGGTATCACCGGGCGTAGCGTTCGAAACAGCATCCTTCAGCTCGGTAGTGTTGGTAGGAACGAACAGAGCCTTTTCAGCAGCCATATAATACTTGTAATCCGAACGGATTGCGGAATCGATTACAGCGGTGCCGTTGTTTGCAACGTTGTTGTTGAGAACAACCTTGGAATTAGAAGCAGTGTAAGAGTTCTTAATGCTCAGCACGGGAATCTCGTCACCGGATGCCATAGCCTTGGTAAAGCTGTTGTCGGTGAAGGTCAGGGTAACGAAGTTAGAGCCCTGTTTGCTGGTGCCGAATGCGTATTCGCCGTCAGCCCAGTTATTGAAGCTATTGCCAACGATGGTCCAGTTTGCAGCGTTACCGGAAGCATTGATGTTGTGGTGTGCGGTGCCGTAAGTGGTGCTGCCGAATACGTTGTTGATTACCTTAACGTAGCCTTCGGACAGGTAGTTCAAACGGATGTAGTTGAGTGCATTGCATGCAAATACACAGTTTTCAACGGTGATGTTGCTTGCGCGCTCGGTAGCTGCACCCTGCTCTTCGAATGCGATGGGAGCATACAGAGCAGTATCTACGGTAGCAATACCGGTAGTGTTGGTGAAGGTACAGTTCTTGATGGTAACGTTGTCAGCAGCCTTGGGGCTGTCGGTGTCGCCGGTAATGTTGGCAACATAGTCGGTAGCAACCTTCTTGTTACCGGTGGTGAATCTGTAAACAGGCTTAGCACCAGCTGCGTTGAAGGTAATGCCGTCGATGGTGATGCCATCCTTAGCGTTCAGGTTTACAGAGTCAACCTGTGCATTGCTGATCGCCAGCAGAGTCAGGTTGTCCTGAGTCATGGTGATGTCGCCGTATACGCCGGAAACCAGACCGATGGTGGTGCCGGGAGCTACGGTAGCCAGAACGTCGTCGATGGTTGCGGGAGTAGCGAATGCGAAGCTGTAGAATGCGTCAGCGTCGTAATCGTTGCCCTCGGAGTCATACTCGTAAGGCGCCTGAGTAGCAACCAGGCTGATACCCATGTCGATCCACAGAGGCTGACCGTCGGAGGTATCGTACTTGCCGTTACCGAGGTTAGCTTCATCCTTCAGGTTGAAGTCGTTGTCGGCATCGGTGGGAAGCCACTCGATTGCAACGGGTACTACTGCGGATTTGCCGGGCAGAACCATACCGGTGAACTTGTTGTTAGCCAGCTTAGCGGACTTAACGGTATCATCGGGATCGTCAGCGTCAACTGCATTGAAGGTCAGGGCGTCCATCAGGGACTTGCCGTTGAAGGTGTTGTATGCGTAACCGGTGATGGTAAACTCATACTTCAGTGCAACGGTGCCCTTGTTTTCGATCTTGAAGACCTCGGTGCCGGTAGCGCCGGGTTCCCACAGGATCTGCTCGCCCTTGATGTTCAAGAACAGCTCAGTGTCGGACTCAACCTTTGCGAAATCTGCATCGGAAGCGCCCTGGTGCAGCAGCTCAACGTCCAGATTGCCTGCTACAATCTTGTTTCTTTCCACGGTAACGCCGTCGGTGAACCATGCGAAAGTTGCGCCAAACAGCATCGCTGCACTCAGTACCAGAGCAATAGCACTGAAAATAAGCGATCTCTTGGCAAATTTGGGATTCGTCATTTTGATTTTCCTCCTTGTTATAGATTTTGGTGACGAATATGTAATCACCTTTCGGTGTTTACATTTAATTTAGGGAAGACGATCTGCAATATTTGGGGTAGATGCAGGATCGCATATTAAAACAATTTAATTATAGCACAGTGCTTTTACAATTGCAAGGGGGATATGTGATTTTTTGTAAATATTTTCTATACAATATCTGCCAATATCCGACCGCGGACATTCATCGTAACGGGCAGGTTCTATCCCTGCGTTCGCCCTCATATAATGCCATAGAAAAGAGGGAGAGAGATGACCGAACAGCTGCTTGGCGTACTCAAGCGTCTGCCGCCCCCCATCCTGCAAGCGGTGGTGCGGGGAGAGCAGACCTTTGGCGCGATCTGTGAGGTGCGCATCCGTACCGGTCGGCGGCTTTCGCTGACCACCGTGGAGGGCGGCTTCAATCGGGTCACCTCTCTTTGTACCGATGCCGCGATGGTCGCGGAAGCGGTCGCATCGCTTTGCGATCACTCTCTTCACGCTCATATGGATACCATCCGAGAAGGCTATATTGCACTGCCCGGCGGTGTGCGGGTGGGAGTGGCAGGCAAAGCCGTTTGTGACGATAGTACTATCTGCAATGTGAGCGGGATCACTTCACTTTGCATCCGCATTCCTGCCCGTGTCCGTATGGTGGGGGACGAGGTGTTCCGTGAGCTGCGCCGCGGCGGTTTTCGGGAGAGCTTTCTTTTTTACTCTCCTCCGGGCGTGGGAAAGACCACGCTGCTAAGAGATCTTGCCCACTCCCTTTCCGAGACGGCGGGGCTTCGGGTAGCACTCATTGACAGCCGTTGCGAGCTGGCGTGCGACGAGCTGGAACACGCCGATCACATCGATATTTACAGCGGCTATCCCAAGGGCAAAGCGATCGAGCTGGCAACCAGAACCATGAATCCGCAGTATATCATATGCGACGAGATCGGCACGCTGGACGAGGCACTGTCACTGCTTGCGGTGGAGAATGCGGGCGTTCCGCTCCTTGCCTCGGCGCACGCGCGGGATCTCGATCAGCTTCTTCGGCGGCAGAACCTTCGGATACTCCATCAGGCGCGCGTGTTTGACCGCTATGTTGGGCTTTCCAGAGCCGCGGATCGGCTGAGTTTTCGCTATGTCGACCGAGAAATCCTCGACCCGTAAGCGTATCGGGAGGTTTTTATGAAATTCATAGGTCTGTTTCTGATTTTCGTCTGTTGTACGGCGGGCGGAATGGCGCTGGCAGGCGGTGTGTCCCGCTCACTTTCGCTGTGTGAGGGAATGCTGGCGTTCGTGCGGCATATCCGAAGCAGAGTCAGCTACTACAAAGCCCCCGTGGGCGAGATCTGTACGTCTTTTCAGAACGAAGCCTTCCGTCGGGCTGGGTTGGACGGTCTCATCGCCGAGCGGGGATTTCCCAAAGCGCTGGAAATGGAGCGGGGGGCGCTGTCGCTGGAGGAGGACGCCTATCAGGCGCTCCTCTCCTTTGCAAAGCGGTTGGGGTCTCTCTCCTACGACGAACAGATCGCGGACTGCGACTATGTGGGAGAGGTGCTGGAGGCTGCTATTGAGCAAAAGCGGGAGAGCATCCCCGCTAAACGGCAGATCTACTCCTCCATGGGTATTTTGGGCGGCGCGATGGCGGTGCTGATTTTGATCTGACCGAAGTGGAAAGAAAGGGCAGGGCGTGTATGGATACGGGATTGATTTTCAGAATAGTGGGTGTGGGGCTGCTGGTCAGCGTGGCGTGTCAAATCCTATCCAAAACGGGGCGGGACGAACAGTCGATGCTGGTCAGCGTAGCGGGGGTAGTACTGATCATGCTGATGCTGGTCAGCGAGATCTCGGATCTGCTCCAGACCATCCGATCGCTGTTCGGGCTATGAGCTTTCTATCGATCTGCGGTCTGGTGCTGGCGGTGATGCTCTTTCTTCTGCTGATCCGACGATTCAACCCCGAGCTGGCACCGCCCCTAAGTCTGTGTCTGACCGTCCTGTTGACCCTCGCCGCCCTTGCCGCCGCAGTACCGCTGCTATCCTATCTGAAGGAGCTGGAGCTGGGGAAGTTTGATACCTATCTCCCCTATTTGATGAAGTCCGTGGGGATCTCCCTAATCTCCTCTACTGCTGCCGATCTTTGCCGCGACTGCGGAGAAAGCTCGATCGCCGCCAAGCTGGAAATGCTGGGCAAATGCGAGATCGTTGTGCTGTCACTCCCACTTCTGCGCGAACTGCTGACCCTTGCCGAAGAGCTGATGAGGCTGTCATGAGAAGAAGGCTCCAACGGCTGTCGGGATTGTTCCTGCTGATCTGTCTGCTCGTTGCGGCGCTATCTCCTCCCATTTTTGCCGAAACGGTATACGACGATACGACAGACGAGCCCGCCTACGATTACGGCGATCTTTTATCGGGGCTGTCCGAGGACGCGAAGACACTCCTCCCCGATGGACTTTCCGAAAGCAAAAACTCGGCGGACGTGCTGCAAGGGATCGACGGCAATTATCTTTGGTCGATCTGCGTATCGGTGGCAAAGAACGGTTTTGCCGGAGGGATGAAGCTGTTCGCTTCAATGCTGGGGCTGATTCTGGTGGCGGGCGTGCTGAACCGTCTGAGCGATCTGTTTTTCACGGACAAGTCGGCGGTGTTTGAGTACGCACTGCTCCTGATCACTGCACTACAGATCTACACGTCTGTCTATACGCTCTTTGATTTGACCCGCCAGGTGGTGGAGCAGATTAACGGCTATATGAACGCGCTGGTAGCCGCTCTCTGCGGGATCTTTCTGCTGTCGGGCAACGGCGGCGTGGCACTGGTCGGCTCCACTTGGATGGGGCTTCTCTTGACCATCACCGAAAAGCTGTGCTATACGCTCTTTTTCCCGCTGCTGCAGATCTCCTTCGGCGGTACGCTGATTACTTCAGCGTCGCCCGAGCTGAACCTGCGCCCCATCCTCGCCTTTCTACGCAGGATCGTTACGACCTTGCTGGTGCTGTTCATGACGGTGGTCACGCTGATCCTGTCCTTTCAAACGAGCCTGTCTGCGGCGGCGGATAGCTTATCTATGCGCGGGATCAAATTTGCCGCCTCCAATATGGTGCCGCTGATCGGCGGTCTGTTCAACGACACCCTCCGAACGGTGGCGACATCGCTGTCGCTGGTCAAGAGCACGGCGGGGCTGGTGGGAGTGATCGGTCTGCTGGTAAGTCTGCTCACTCCGCTTTCCACCCTGTTTGCCGCCAAGTACAGCCTCTCTCTTGCGGGAACTGCCGCAGAGGTGCTGGATGCAGGCAAGCTGAAGCCGCTGTTTGAGGAAGCAGATAAGCTGATCGGATTTCTGATCGCTGTCCTTTTGATGTTCGGCGTGTTCTATCTGATCCTGCTGGGCGTTTTGATGCAGGCATCCTCCGCGCTGGGATAGGAGGACGCTATGGAAGCTTTGAAAAGTTATCTGCTGACCGCAATGCTGGCGTCGCTGGCGGCGTCGCTTCTGATCCGCATTTCCGATCCTCGCTACCGCACCTATGTTCGATATGTGGCAGGACTTGCACTTCTTCTGCTTTTGACGATACCGCTGACCTCTCTGGCGGGCGATTTGGCAGATGAGCTTTCGGAAACCGATGTGACCGAAGAAGAGCAGGAGCAGTCGGCACGGGAGGAGGTCATCGGCGAGATCGGGCGGACGATGAGCAGGCAGATCGGTGACATCGTAGCACAGCGGTTTGCGCTCTCCCGCGAGGCGATCACGGTGAAGCTGACCCTAGATCTGTCCGATCTGTCCGCCATTTCGATCTATCGGGTGGATCTGACCGTTCGAGTGATGTGTGATGCACAAGAGATCGAGCACTATCTGTCGGAGTCGCTGGACTGTCCGGTGACCGTGACCGTTGCGGAAGGAGATGCACAATGAGAGAGATCCTGACCCGTCTGAGGGCGGTAAAAGGGCTGGGGCTTCTGCTGATCGGTCTGGCGGTGGGAGTGATGCTTCTTTTTTTGGGAGGGAAAAGCGAGGAGGATACACCGATCACAGTCACCGACGATTCCTTTTCCTTTGAAGCCTACGAAAAGGAGCTGGCGTCCCGACTGGAGGAGATGATCGCCCGCCTGGACGGCGTTTCGGATGTTCATGTGATGCTGACACTGGAGCAGAGCTATGCCGAGGAGCTGGCGGGAGAGGGTGGTGAATACCTTACCGTCAGAGAATCGGACGGCGGGCAGGGAACGGTGACGCTCTCTCGAACCGCACCGAAGGTCAAGGGTGTCGCGGTGATCTGCAGGGGAGGAAGCTCGTCGAAATGCCAGCAGGAGATCATCTCCCTGCTCTCGGCACTGCTGGAGCTGCCGACTCACCGAATTTTTGTGAGTGAAGGGTAATATTTTCCCAAACGCGGACGTATAATACGGTACAACGATCAATCGGGAGGAAATCAATATGAAACTGATCAAAGCAGAAAAGAGCGAGAACAAATTGGTTCCCGTCAAAGAAGGCTTTGGAAAGCTGGGCGCGGCTCTGAAGAAAAATCTCAAGCGAAATCTGGTGGTAGTAGGATCGGTACTGCTGATCGGCGGAGCGGTCTGGCTCAACTGGGCGCTCTTCTCCGAAGCAAGCGGCGAGGATTACGATCCTTCCTACTACACCTCGGGTGACGTGGCGCCCGGTGATGAGCAGGAGGAAAACGCAGGCGGCAACGTTTCCGAAGAAGAGTCCTACTTTGCTATGGCAGCCATCGACCGCTCCCGCGCACGGGACGAGGCGATGGAGGTACTGAATCAGATCACGGCCAGCACCGACGCCACCGAGGAAGCCAGAGCTGAGGCTTACGCTGCCATCGAGCAAATGGCGCTGGACATCGAAAACGAGGCGAACATCGAGACCTTGCTGAAAGCAAAAGGATTTGAGGAATGTGTTGCGGTCATCAGCGACAGCGCGGCAACCGTCATTGTCCGAAGCGACGGGCTGCTTCCCTCACAGCTTTCCCAGATCACCGAGATCGTCTGGGAGCAGGCTGGCATCTCTCCCTCCGATATCACGGTCATCGAAAAAGCGTGATCCATACCGATCCCCAACGAAATCCGTTGGGGCTTTCGGTTTTTCAAAATAGTGCTTGACAGCAGAGGGATTTCATTGTACAATAAACGTAACGCAAAACAAAAGAGGTATACAGAAGTGATAAAACTGGCGATCTTTGATATGGACGGAACGATCCTTGACACGCTGGAGGATCTGAAAAACAGTCTCAACTTTGCTCTGGAGAAAAACGGCCTTCCCCCCCGCACCCTGGACGAGGTGCGCCGCTTTGTGGGCAACGGCATCGGGAAGCTCATCGAACGAGGCGTTCCCGAAGGATGCAGTGATGCGCTGCGCGCCAAGGTGCAAAGTGATTTCTTTCCCCACTACACCGCGCATTGTAACGACAATACCCGTCCGTACGACGGCATCCCCGAGGTGATCGGAGCATTGAGAAAAGCCGGCTATCTGACCGCGGTGGTCTCCAACAAAGCCGATTTTGCGGTGCAGGATCTGTGCAGGATCTGGTTCGACGGACTTTTTGACGCCGCCGTCGGCGAGAGGGAAGGTCTTCAACGAAAGCCCGCTCCCGATTCCGTCTTCGAGGTCTGCCGTCAGCTGAATACTCCCGTGTCCGAGGCAGTCTATATCGGCGACTCGGAGGTGGATCTGCAGACCGCCCGCAATGCGGGGATGGAGGTCATCAGCGTAGAGTGGGGCTTTCGGGATGCCGCCTTCCTGAAGGAGTGCGGTGCCGACCGCATCGTATCCACTACCGCCGCTCTGGCGGAGTGTTTCGGCATTATGCTGTAAAACGGCATCCAAAAAATAATAGATTTTTTTCGTCGGACTTTATTTTTTCTATTGACAAAAAAAGCGAAATATTTTATAATAGAACAAATATATTTGTTTTCCCATCCGGCACCGCCGGCAGAAGATTTGTGAAAGACAAGGAGAGCTTATATGAGCGATAAGTTTGCAAGAGAAGGTATTACCTTCGACGACGTTCTTCTGGTACCCCAAAAGAGCGAAGTGCTTCCCAACACCGTTAAACTGGAGACCCATCTGACCAAAAAGATCACGCTGAACATCCCCCTGATGAGCGCGGCAATGGATACCGTTACCGAGTCCAAGCTGGCGATCGCTATCGCGCGTGAAGGCGGCGTAGGCGTTATCCACAAGAACATGACCATCGAGCAGCAGGCAGATCAGGTCGAGCGCGTCAAGCGTTCCGAGAACGGCGTCATCACCAATCCTTTTTATCTGCATCCCGATAACTACGTTTACGAGGCAGACGAGCTGATGGGCAAGTACAAGGTGTCCGGCGTGCCGATCTGCGACGACGACAAGCATCTGGTGGGCATTATCACCAACCGTGATATGCGTTTCCTCAAGGACTTCAATATGAAGATCCGTGACGTGATGACCTGCGAAAATCTGGTGACCGCTCCCGTTGGCACTACGCTGGACGACGCAGAGGCGATCCTGTCCAAGCACAAGATCGAAAAGCTTCCTTTGGTGGACGAGAATTTCATCCTCAGAGGTCTGATCACCATCAAAGACATCGAAAAAGCGCAGAAGTACCCCAACTCCGCTAAGGACGAAAAGGGCAGACTGCTTTGCGGTGCCGCCATCGGCGTCACTGCCGATGTGCTGGATCGTGCGGGCGCACTGCTGGCTGTAGGCGCAGACTTTCTGGTTCTGGACAGCGCACACGGTCATTCCAAGAATATCATGGAGTGCCTGAAAAAGGTCAAGACCGCATACCCCGGCTGTCAGGTAGTTGCAGGTAACATCGCTACCGCCGAGGCTGCACGCGATCTCATCGAAGCAGGTGCTGACGCCGTGAAGGTCGGCATCGGCCCCGGCTCTATCTGCACCACCCGTGTGGTTGCAGGTATCGGCGTGCCTCAGCTCACCGCCATCAATGACGTTTACGAGGTTGCCAAGGAATACGGCGTACCCGTCATCGCCGACGGTGGTATCAAGTACAGCGGCGACCTGCCCAAGGCAATTGCCGCAGGTGCGGACGTGATCATGATCGGCTCCCTGTTCGCAGGCTGTGAGGAGTCTCCCGGAGAGACCGAGATCTATCAGGGACGTTCCTTCAAGGTCTACCGCGGCATGGGCTCTATCGCCGCAATGGAGAAGGGAAGCAAGGACCGCTACTTCCAGACCGGCACCAAGAAGCTGGTTCCCGAAGGCGTAGAGGGTCGTGTGCCTTTCAAGGGACCGCTGTCCGACACCATCTATCAGCTGATGGGCGGTCTGCGCTCCGGTATGGGCTATTGCGGCACCGAGACTATCCCCGAGCTGAAGGAGAACGGTAAGTTCATCCGCATCACCGGTAACGGTCTGCGCGAGTCCCATCCTCACGATATCAACATCACTAAAGAAGCACCTAACTACAGCGTTAAGGTGGAATAAATACCGTAGTCATGACCGCAAGGTCTGCAAAGATCGGAGTGGAAATGCCCACTCCGATCTTTGCTTGAAAGGAACGAAATGAAACTACTTGACTCCGCCAAACGGGACATAAAGCTGTCGCTGAAGACTATTCGGTTTGAATTTCCACGGTTTTTATGCTTTTTTGTGGTCTTGTTCCTGCTTCAGGGGCTGTTTTGCAGCATTCTGACCCTCTATTTCAACAACGACCGCACCCAGCTTGATTATATGGAATCCGAGTACCGTGCGCCCAACGGGGAGCTCTACCACCTGAAACTACTGGGGTGCACTGAGACCCAGCGCGCGATCCTCCACAATTTCGATATGGATCAGGAAGAAGAAAAGAAGATCTTCACGCTCCTGGGCGCGGATATTACCCAAACGGCTGACGGCTCACGTCGGCAGTTTGATCTTTACATTCGATTTGAAGGGGACGTGGAGGAATCGTATCAGACCTTCCGTGCCCGATACAGTTATGCTCTGTCCGAGCAAGGACCGTATATCGAGGGAACTACTTTGCTCCTCTCTTACGAACTGGAGCAGGTGGCAAACCGCGCGGTCCTGATCCTGCAGCTGACCTTGGTGGTGGTGTTGGGTGCGCTGGCGGTCTGGGTGCTGCACAGCATCATGACCAACCACTATAAGTTCACCTACGGTGTATATATGTCCTTCGGTGCAAACTTCCTTCGGCTCTTCCGCACGTCTGTCTGGGAGATGGTCTGGGCGGCGCTCTTTACCTGGCTTCCCGCAGTAAGTGTGTCTAATCTGATCTGCTGGCTCCTCTTCCGAAATTCGGGACTGGGCTTTGCGGTCAGCATCGGTGGCTGTCTCTTGACTCTGCTGATCTCTCTGCTGACCGTGTGCATCTCGGTCTTCGCCAGCATCAGATCGGTCTCCCGCAAACCTCCCGTGAAGCATCTGATCGCCGACGATAACTCCAATCTGATCCGCTCGCCCCGTCATTCCGCATCATTAGCGGGTTCGACCTTCCCCGGCGGTGTGGGCAGACTGTCTTTCCTTCGTTTCCGCAAATACGTTCTGCGGCTTTTGGGGACGGCACTCTCCTTCGCAATGCTATTTGTGGGACTGATCACGCTCAGTACCTGCTATCAACGGATGCTGGATGCGCCGCGTCCGCTGTATCAGGTGGATTTTGCGGTCCCTACTTATACGCCTCCCTCTACGGACGAAGAATCGGATAGCGAAGCCGGAGAGAATACGGAAGCAGAGGGTACTGATGCAGAAACCGACACCGAAACATCTTCCGATGCGGAAACGCCCGACGGCTCCGATGCAACTTCAGATCCCGGATCCGATACGGAAGAGGAGACGGTATTTATCGACTATGCCTCCTACGGCTATACCAACGAGATCAGCAAAGTTTTTGCCGAAATGCCCCATCTGGGCACGGTTCTCAAGGAAAGCGTCCACCCTGCGCGGGCGCTCCATTCGCACATTCGATTCGATGAAGCTGCCGCTAAGATAGGTGCGGGCGGCGTAAGCCTGAGCCGGGACGGTGTGGATTGGCGATATCAGATGAATGTGGACTATCAGTCTTTGGATAGCGAGATCATCCGATCCTTCGAATTTCTGGGCTACGGCATCGAGGGCTCGCTGGAGTCGGTGCTGACCGAGCCGGGAACCGTTGCCGTTACCGATAGCTTTATGGGTTCCGTACAATTTGATTGGGAGATCGGAGACGTGATCTATGTTGCAAAAGTAGCGGAACCGCTCAGTGCGGCACATACGGTGGAGCAGTCAATGATGTATGTCACCGACGAAGATCAGATCCTGCTTGCCTATCTCAAACAGTGTAACTATGAATATACCGCTTATACCATCGGAGCCATCATCAGCGATATGCCTACCGAAGACAGCTGGTCGGTCTTCTTTAATGCAGAAGAATACGAAGCGGTCACCGGATACGAACCTGTTTACGAAAGCGTGAAGATCTACGCAAAAGCGGAGATCACCGAAGAGGAAGAAGCCCAAATGTACGAGTGGCTCCGCAAGGCAGAGCTGGTCTATGACAATCTGTCGGTCACCGACCTGCACACGCGTCTGTCAAAGCAGATCGATGAGAACAAGAATTATTCAGGCGTATTCACGCTGTTTGCCGTGGTTTTGCTGTTGATCTGTGCCATCGTTTGGCTGATCTCGCAGATCCTGTTCTACATCAAGCGAAGAGGAGAGTTCGAGCTGTATCTTGCCATCGGCGCTCCTCTCAGCAGTATCCGCAAGCTATTCCTACAGGATGCGCTCCTATATGCCGGCTTCGGCGCGGGGGTATTTGCGCTGTTGGCTCCGCCCGTGTCGTGGCTGATTCACCGTGCCATCGGATATGTGACGATCCTTATCGGCGGAGATATGCTGGCTTCCTTCCAATTGCCGATCGTTCCTTATCTGATCGGTATTGCGATGTGCGCCCTTTGCGGCTTTGTCAGTACGATGCTGCCTTACCTAACCTACAAAAAACAAGGCTCGCCCCTCCATCGGGGACCCGGCGAGACTTCCCGTCAGGAGGAAACTGTCAATGAGTAAATACATTCTGGAAGCGGTGGATCTGATCCGTCAGTATAAGCAGTACGATTCGGTAGTTACCGCGGTCAATCACGTCTCTCTCAAGGTGGAGGACGGCGAGTTTCTGGCGATCATGGGTACCTCCGGTTCGGGTAAGTCCACACTCCTGAACCTGCTGGCGGGACTGGACCGTCCCAACTTCGGCAGCGTGACCATTCGTGGTACCGATATTACAAAGCTTTCTCCCGATAAGCTCTCCCGTTTCAGAGGAGAATTTACAGGTGTGGTCTTCCAAAAGCACAATCTGGTGCCCCAACTGACCGCGCTGGAGAACATCCTCGTTCCGACGATCATGTGCAACAAGCCCGACCATCAGTTTCAGGAGACACTGAAGAAGCTGATCCTCTCTCTGAAGATCGGCAATCGCCTGGGACATCTGCCCAGCGAGTTATCGGGCGGTCAGCAGCAGAGAGTTGCCATTGCCCGTGCGCTGATCAACCGTCCGCAGGTACTGTTTGCCGATGAGCCTACCGGCAATCTCGACCGCAAAAACGCTGACGAGGTACTGGAACTGCTACTGGAGACCCGCAAGATGCTGGGTATGACTATGATCATGGTTACCCACGATATGGCGATCGCCGATAAAGCCGACAAGATCTACATGATGGACGACGGCAAACTGTATCTGTACAAGGATAAGCAGGGCTATTACAAGAATACCTACGAAGTCCAGCTTCAGGCGGAGCAGGAGAAGAACGCTCCCAAAGCACGCGAGCCGTGGCAGGGATAAGCGATGAGTTTTTATTGCTGTACGTGGGGAAAGCTCTTTTCCTATCAGATTTCGAGAAAAATTATGAAGGTTCTTCTGTGGTCGATTCCGTATTGGACGGTCGTGGTTTTCCTGTATCTGATCGGTGCTGATCATCGATTGCTGCTGACTCTGATTGTGGCATCCTGCATACTCCTTTTGATTTTGATGATCGCGTTGATCAGAGGAAACAAGCATCATTTCTTTTCGGTTGAAAAGGATTCTGTCTCTTGGCAGCAGCATCTGGTGAATCCTCATCGGCGATATTCAAAAAATGCTTATCATCGGCTTCAGCTGTCCAATATTACGGTGAAAAACATCCGTAAAGTCGTACTGAAGCAGACCGTTGTAGAGCGATGCTTCAACATTGGGCGCATCGCGTTTGAGGCAGATATCGACTCCATTTCGGTGGAAAACGGATGGGATTATTCGGTAGACGCTCCAAAGCCGCCCTACGAATTTGCAGGGGTCAAGAGTTTTCGCCGTTTCAAGGAATACCTTTACCAACAGCTCCCTCCCTCCGCGTTTATCGCTAAGTAACGAAAGCTCCCCTGCACCACAAATGGTGCAGGGGAGCTTGTTAGGATTCGTTTTCGTTTGGTCCGACCTTCCGATAGACCGACGGTGACACGCCGAACCGCTTTTTGAAAGCGGCAGAAAAGTATGGGAAGGTAGGAAATCCCGAAAGGACGGCGATCTCCTTCAGCGGCAGATTGCCAGCACGAAGATACCGTGCGGCGATCTGTAAACGGTAGTCGGTGAGGTATTCCGAAAAAGGAACGCCCATCGTTTTATGAAATAACTGAGAAAAATAAGCAGGAGAGAGAAAAACCTGCTCTGCTACCTCCTGCAAGGTCAGCTTATGCCGATAGCTTTGTCTGACCAGTGCCAGCGCACGTCGGATGGGTAGCAATTGATCGTACGAGCGGTTCGATACGTCCGGTATTGCCCGCAGGATCAGAATGCACAATGCTTCGATCCCACGTTCGATCAGCCGTTCGCAAAAGATCGGAGAATCGGTCATTGCTAAGGCTTGATACTCGCCAAGCAATTTCTTCGCCAGCTCAAAGATTTCATTGGAAAGTGCGGGAGAGGGGTGCAGGCAAATGGGACCGCCCACGTCCTCCAGCGCTCCGGCAACAGCATCTCCCGGAATGTTGGAAGTAAATATGAGATTGTAATAACGAAAAGACTGCCCCGGCTTTGTCATCTGCATATGATAGTCGGAAGGGGTAACCAGGTGGATTGTGCCCGGGGTGAGTGTTACGCTCTGACCGTTGACGAGAAAGTCGGATTCTCCCTCGTAAACCAGCGAAAGCTCAAAAAAGTCGTGAAAATGCAGTTTGCGGTTATATGTACTTCCTGCGTCCGAGTAGCAGTCCCATATCACAAATCGCTCTGAGCCGAGAATATTTGCGGCAGATAAAATACCGATTCGCTTGTCCATACAATCACCTCAAATGCATTGTAGCAGAGTCGGCGCAAAAAGTCAAGACTTATTATATTTTTTGATTTCATATTGCAAACTTTCGTTTTATTTCTCAACTATTGCATTCTATTACGGAATTTGATATACTGAGATCAAGAAATTACGGAGGTATATCCTAATGACAAATCTTGAGCAATTACAAAAAGAATTTATCAATCTGCGCCTTGGCACCTTTATTCATTTCAATAGTGCTACTGTCCAGTTCCACAACAGCGAGATCTCCGACTGGGAGTACGGTCACGAAAATTTCGGCGAGCCTCGCCGCTATCCTTTCAACGAAGTCGACTGGAATCCCACGCACCTGGATTGCAAGGGCTGGGCGAGGGCTGCTAAAGCGGCCGGCTGCCGTTTTGCCGCGCTGACTACCAAGCATCACGAGGGCTTCGGACTCTGGCCCTCTGCTTACACCGATCACTGTGTGAAAAACGGCACCGTCAAGACCGACGTAGTAGCCGAATACCTTTCCGCTTTTCGCGCGGAGGGCATTGTTGCGGGGCTTTACTTCTCCATCCTTGATCTCACTCACGGCATCGGCAAGCGCTCCTGCACTGCCGAGCAGAAGGAGTTTATCAAGAATCAGCTCCGCGAGCTACTGACCGGCTACGGCGAGATTCCCTTCATCATGGTAGACGGCTGGGGCTCTCCTTGGGGCGGACCTTCCTTTGAGACGCTTCCCTTTGAGGAGATCGATTCTTTCGTCAAGTCCATTCAGCCGAGTTGTCTCTTAATGAACATCGGTGCATCCGACGGTATCTCCCATACCGACGTGGTCTTCTACGAAAACGCCGCAGGACAGGAAGTGAAGGGCTCTTTTGAAGGTCCCGGCGTATCCTGCAACAAGCTCACCGACACCTGGTTCTGGAGAGACGGTGACGATGAGAAGGCTCCCACTCCCGCCGCATGGGCGCTGAAGAAGATGGAGGGCTATTTCCCCATGAACATCAATTTCATGCTCAACATCTCCCCCGATCCTACGGGCAAGATGGACGACAATCTGGCAGCAGAGTTTGCGAAGATCGGCGATGGAGTCAAGTATCCAGAGCCGCTGACCGATCTGCCTGACGGTTGGCTCCGCCGCTGAAAGGAGCAAAGCGATGAAACGTAAACTGTTGACCGCGCTTTTGCTGGTCGCACTTTTGATGCCTGCGATAGGAGGAATGATCCCTGTGTTTTCCAAGAACGCAAAGACCGATTATGACTTCACGGGCATCTATCTCACCCGCAGCTCAGTAGATCTGAAGGTAGGAGGCAGTTGTACCGTTGCCGTCCGACGGATCAACGTCCCCCGTTCCGATAAACTGACATGGCACAGTTGGGATCCCTCTGTAGCCACCGTTGGCAAAAACGGCGAGATTACCGCTGTCGGTGTGGGTGCCACCAAGGTTACCGTTCTCCATGAGGATTACAGTGCCGAATGTATCGTCACGGTCACCGAAGAAGATCCCGTCTACGATAACTACGATCACACCGTCGAGTTGCTGCAGGACTTCTATGACCTGCGTTTCGGTATGTTCCTTCACTTCAATAGCTCCACTTACGAATTTGCCAAAATCGGCGGCGACTGGGCGGGTGAACAGCGCGAGTCTACCTTCAATCCCCGCTCGTGGAATCCCTCGGAGCTTGACTGCAACGATTGGGCGAAAGCGGCGAAATCCGCCGGCATGACCTTTGCGGTTTTGACTACAAAGCACCACGATGGCTTTAACCTGTGGGACAGCGCCTACACCGATTACGATGTAGGCTCCGCTGCCGATAAGACCGATGTGGTCAAGGAATTTACCGACGCCTGCAGAGAAGAGGGAATTGCTCCTGCGCTCTACTTCTCTATGCTGGACATCAAGCACAAGATCACCTCCTCCGACTGTGACGCTACCGATATCGAATTCATAAAAGCGCAGATCACCGAATTGCTCACAAACTACGGCGAGATTCCCTTCATCATCTTTGATGCGTGGAACGCTTATTGGGGCGGTCCTAACTACGATCTGCTCCCCTACGACGAGATCGTGAATCTGGTACATACCCTCCAGCCCAACTGTCTGGTCATCAACATCAGCTGTGAGGCAAACAACGTCCACAGCGAAGTTGCCATGTTTGAGAGCGCCGCGGGACAAAACGTGCCCGATTGGTTCAACAATGTCAACATCTCCTGTAACACCGTATCCAAGCACTGGTTCTGGTGCGACAGCTATCCCACTGATACCTTCAAGAGCGTGGATTGGGTGCTCAACGAAAACGTCAACCCCTTCACCGAAAGTGACACTGTATTTATCCTCAACGTCGCGCCTAATCAAAAAGGTGCGCTGATTGACAAGTACAAAACCCTGCTGTCCGAGATCGGTAACGGCTACGAAAAGCCTGCCGATTCCGTGACCTTCCCCGAGGAGTGGGCGGCGGACTACGATTACCGTCAGAACCTGCTCTTCCACAAAACCGCTACGCAGGGCTCCAACGACGGTAAGGCGACCGCCGGCAGAGCGGTGGACGGCTATACCGATCCCGAATTCAGCCATGAGACCTCCTCCCGCACCGGCTCCGATAAGGGCTGGTGGCGCGCAGACATCGGCTATGTCGCCGATTTCGGGAAGCTCAAGATCTATGCGGGAGAGGGAGGAGCCAATAAACTCAAGAATGCGTACGTCTTCTTCTCCGATGAGCCCTTGGGGACGATGGATTACTCCCGGCTGACCCAGACCGAGGGAATCACCTGCATTCCGTTGACCGACGCGGAGATCACCGAAGATCTGCTGACGGTCGATCTGACCGGACAAAGCGGACGTTACGTGGGCATTCTGACCAAGACCGGTTCGCTGACCCTTGCCGAGGTAATACTGAATCCCGCCGGTGCATCGGACGACCGCATCGTGGGTCTTCGGACTACCTTTGAAAGTCTTACCGTCAACGCGGGTACTGTATTTGCGGATCTAGAACTTCCCGAAACCTCGCAATTCGTCACCGCCGACGGCAGCTTGAAGATCCTTCCTCTGATTTGGGACGAGGAGAGCTACGATCACGACCGTACCGGCAGTTACGAGCTGACCGCCCGTCCCGAGGGAAGCGATTACACCATGTCTGTCTCTGCCACTGTTCACGACAGCAGCAGATTCAGCATTCGCACACCCCGATCTGTAACTGCATCCTCGATCTGGAGCGCAGATAGCGATTGGGCAGCCGTGAAGAACGTGATCTCGGATACCGGTATGGTCATCGACGCTTCCAATATCCTGTACAGTACGCACGATAACGCCTATAACGCCACCTCCATGTGGCACTCTGCCGACGGCGTCACTCAGGCGAGCCTCACCTTTACCTTCAACGGTCCCGTAACGCTCTCGCATCTTCTGATCTGGAATCATAATCAGAAGGATCTTACCGATCGCGGCGTCAAGGAGATGGAGGTCTTTTACGCCGAAACTGCCGACGGGGAATGGAAGTCGGCGGGCGTTTATACGCTGAATAAGGCAAACGATGACCCCAATCAGACCGCAACCGATCTGCTGAACGTCGGTACTATCACCGCCGCTAAGATCAAGCTGGATCTGAAGAAGAACTACGGAAGCAGCTCTCACATTGGTCTGTCGCAGGTATTCTTCCTGAAGTGCGCCGACGGAGCGGAGAAATCGGTAGCCGCTCTTTCCTCCTTCGAGCTTCTGTCGAAATTCGATTATCCCGAAGCCGATTACAACGCGGCAGATGCGATCTATCAGCAGTGCGTACAGGCAGTCGCACAAAACAACAGCAAAGCCGACGCCCTTGCTGCATCGCTCAGCAAGGCGGTAGAAGACCTTGCCGCAGTAAAATCTGTGAAGAAGCTCTCCGGTATGGACGCGCTGACTATAAAGATCGCAGCCGGCGATGCACTGCCCGAAACCATCGAGGTCCTGATGAACGGCGTTTCCACCGCGGTTCCCGTGATTTGGCAAACGCTTCCTGACGGAGCGCTGACCGCCTCCGGTACCCTCACTCTGCGGGGACGGATCGCAGGAACGCCCATTCCCGTCAATGTTGCGCTGTCGGTGGAAGGGAAGTCCTCTGCTGCGCTAGAAGCATTGATCGAAAGCTACAGTACCATCGACCTGTCCGCATATACTGCCGAAAGCGCCGCCGCCTTTACTGCGGCATTGGAAAATGCAAAGAAAGTCGTTGCTAACGCGGATTCCGCACAGGATGCCATCAACAGCGCCAAAGCGGTACTGAAAAACGCCAAATACGGTCTGGTTGAACCCGTTTTCGCAACGCTTTCGCTGAAGGAACAGCCTCCCGTCATCGAATCCGATGACGATCTCGGTGAGACACCGGATGATTCCGATACTTCCATCGTTGATCCGTACACGGAGCCCAATAATCCCGACGTTGCCGGTGACGATTCCGAGAAGATTTCCGTAGGATTGATTGCAGGCATTGCTATCGGAGCGGCAGTATTGGCCGGTGCGTTGATCACTGCGGTAATCATGCTTCGAAAAAAGAAATAATGATTCCCCGGATACGATAGTATCCCAAACAAACGGAAGCGTTCTCTAACGCTTCCGTTTGTTTCGTCTGTGAAATGTTTACATCACATTCACAATATTGCATTGAAATCGTTCAAATTGGGTAGTATAATATTACTGATTATCGTAAAATCAAGTTACTGTGCCGTAGCGTATTATACGGCAGGAGGAAATAGAATGTCTTCAACAAAGAGAAAAAAAGTTAACAAAAAGATCAAACTGGCTGCAGTAATCTCGATGCTCAGCCTGTTGGGGCTGCTTTTGGTTGCATTGGTTGGCGGCGGTCTGCTTCTGCTTAACTGGTACAATCAGATGACATATCAGGAAATCGGTGACAATACGATGGATCAGGAGTTTCTGAACGCTTCGCTGGCGATGCAAAACGGCGTTCCGCTGGACACTATCCTGAAGGATCCCAATCATCGGTTTACGCTTCAGGACGTGGAGGATCTGCAGCTGCAATATCAGGATTGGCTGAACTCGCAAAGCGGTCTGGCAGATTCCGATCCCAATCATACGCTGGATCTGTGGAAGGATCCGCCTGCCGATGAGCCGCTTCCCGAAGAGGCGGAAAAACTGATCAATATCCTTTGTTTGGGTACCGACGAGCGTGCGGTAGGCTCCCTCGGAAGAACCGATACGATCATGATGATCACCATCAATACCGAGAAGCGGACCATCACGATGACTTCTTTTCTTCGTGATATGTATATGAAGCTGGCGGGGACCAACACCTACAACAAGCTCAACGCCGCGTATGTATACGGTGGTGTAGGCGGTGTTCGCGATACGTTGTACGATTATTTTGATCTGGAATTCGACAATTACGCGCAGGTAAACTTCAATTCCTTTGAGAAGGTCATCGACGCTATTGGCGGTATCGATATCGAACTGTCTGCCAAAGAAGTCACGAATTTGGTCAAGCATACTGCGCTCGATGCGGGCAAGACCTTTGTTCCCGAGGATCATCTGGTGGAGGGGACCAAAAACACCTATCATCTCAACGGCAAATACGCACTGCGTCTGTGCCGTGACCGATATGCCAACGACAATTCGCAAGGCGACGGAGACTTCGGTCGTACCGAACGGCAGAGAAGAGTGTTGACCAAAGTGATTGAGAAGGCACAGACTATGAGCCTGGGTCAGCTGATGGATCTGATCCCCATTGTGCTCCCGATGATCACTACCGACCTGACGGTTGCCGACTGTGCCAATCTGCTGGCGTCGGTAGGCACCTCCTATTCGTCCTATACCATCCAGTCCTGCCACATTCCCGACAGCGGCACCTACAATTATGCCAGCAAGGACGGCATGAGCGTGCTCAGCGTGAATTTTGAAAAGAACAAAAAAATGCTCCATTCGCTGATCTTCGGTTGATCTAAAGAAGGGAGAATGGCAACATTAGCAGCTCGCTTTGTTGCAACTTCAGGAAGTTCAAGAGGAAACTGATTTATGATTGACACCGTTGTATTGATTCCCGCATATAAACCCGATCACAAATTGATCGAAACACTGCAAAAACTGTCCGAGGCACGGTATACGCTCCTTGTGGTTGACGATGGGAGCGGTACCGATTACGATTCCGTTTTTATCGAAGCGGCTCGATATGCCCGCGTGGTGCGGTATACGCCCAACCGCGGAAAGGGAAGTGCGCTCAAGCGAGGAATGCGTTGCGTTCTGAGGTGCTTCCCGAATGTATCGTATCTGATCACAGCGGATGCCGACGGACAGCACCGTCCTGCGGATATTCAGAAGGTATGCGACCGTCTGCATGAAAAAGGCGGCTTTGTCATCGGTTCCCGTGCGTTTGTGGGCGAGGTTCCGCTTCGCTCCCGTTTCGGCAATACCGTGACCCGCGGCGTATACAGATTGGTCAGCGGCGTTAAGGTGCAGGATACTCAGACCGGTCTGCGCGGCTTTGACCGCAGTCTGCTGGATTGGCTGATCAAGATCCCCGGCGAGCGCTATGAATACGAAATGAATGTATTGATGACCGCCGCCCGGGACGGCATCGCTATCGACGAGGTCGCCATAGAAACGGTCTATGAAAACGACAATTCGTCTTCCCATTTCCGCCCGCTGCAAGACTCGGTAAAGATCTACAAAGAGATCTTCCGATTCGCTCTGTTTGATCGATGATACATAAGGAGAGGTATGAAAAAAGAACGAATTTTACCGGTATGGCTGTTGATTTTGATCGACGTCATACTGATCGGTGCTGTACTATGCTCATTTTCATGGTTCCACCACATTAAACCCTTGTGGTTCGGAATAGATGACGATACTTCCGGTGACCAGGCGGGGATCCAATTTACAAATCCATATAATGATTCCAACAACGGCAGTTGTAATTGCTGTTGCAATGGATCAGGCTCCAACGGCAGCGAAAACACAAACCCTGAAGATCCCGGTGACGGCTATGATTATTCCGGTCAGTTCGGATCCAAGTTCGGAAACCTCTTCCTGAAGGAAGGGGAGGAGGTCATCTCCACCGCTACCGAGTACAAGAGCAACGATATGTGGGTGACGCTCACCGAAGTCAACCGCGATATGTATTACGAAGGTACGGGCAGAACCTATACCGTGCAGTATTTCGTTTACGACATCTATGTCCGCAATATTGAAAACCTCTACACAGTCTCGGTCGGAGAGCGTGAACCCATCGAGGATCTGCTGGAAAAGACCGAAGATAAGACCGGAACTCTGCTCAAGGACGGGATCCCGATCGCGGCCGTTAACGGCGACTATTGGGGAAATGCCAACCATACCGAAGTTGCAGTCCGCAACGGCGTAGTGCTCCGTCATCCCGAAAATAATATGATCACCAGCGACATTTGCGTACTCTACTTTGACGGCACGATGGAAACCTATACGCCCGATGAGTACGATTGGAACGCGATCGCTGCACGTTCACCTTATCAGATCTGGGAATTCGGTCCCGGACTTCTGGATGACAACGGCGAGATGATCACCGAGTTCAGCAATGAAAGCTATGATCATAACGTCATCGATTCCCGTCATCCCCGCTCCTCGATCGGTTATTACGAGCCCGGTCACTATGCGCTGGTGGTGATCGACGGCAGATCCGACGATTCGCAAGGCGTGCGAGTAGCCCAGATCGCCCAGATCTATAACGAGCTTGGTTGTAAGCAAGCGTACAATTTCGACGGCGGAGACAGTGCGCAGGCATACTTCAACGGAGAAATGTACCGCGTAGACCAGGAACGTGAGGAAGCAGGACAGGGACAGCGCGATCTGTTTGATATCGTTTGCATTGGCGAGATCAAGAAGAATTGAGGGAGGAAAAATGATCAACATAAAAAAAATACTGCAGAATTTGATGAAATTCCTGCCTCATATCAATATTGTTCTTGCGATCACGATGATCACGCTGTTCGTTACCGACCGATACAATCGGGCGATGAAGTTCCTTTACAATGATAATACCAAATGGCTGCTCCTTTTCTTCAGCATTTCCGTAGTCCTGCAGGCGTTGATCCAGATCTATCTGAACCGCGTCGAAGTACGGGAACGCAATCGGATGATCGATGAGCAGAAGCAACAAGAGTCTTCCGACCATACTGACTATTCACAATACTGATGGCAGCATTTAAGCATTTTCGAACCATCACCCGCCACCGCCACAAGGTGATTGCACATTGCTTCAAGGCAGGCATCGGATGGCAGGGACTGTTCCATGATCTGTCCAAATACAGCCCTACCGAGTTTTGGAAGGGTGCACGCTACTATCAGGGACAGCGAAGTCCCAACGAAGCGGAGCGGGAGGATATAGGCTATTCGCTGGCGTGGATGCACCATAAAGGGCGCAATCGCCACCACTTCGAGTATTGGGTAGACGTCAACCCAAAGACCAAGCGCTACGAGCCGGTGGAAATGCCGGTGAACTTCCTCATTGAGATGTTCTGCGACCGTGTCGCCGCTTGCAAGATATATAAGGGCAAGGACTATCAGGATGATGCGGCGCTCCTCTACTATCTCCGCGGAAACGCCAAGAACACTATGCACCCTGCCACTGCCTCTGAGTTGGAACGGCTCCTCCGCCTGCTGGCAGACGAAGGAGAGGCGGTAGCATTCGCCGAGACCAAACGAATGCTGAAAGAGTGGAAAGCGAAAAAGAAATAATGAAAAACCACCCCTCGGGGTGGTTTAAGCTTGTCGAAAAACTATAAATTTAGAAAGCTGCCAGCCAAGGAATGGGGTGGGGAGCCCGAGGTGATGGGAAAAACTTCGGCGTTTGAGATGGTTTT
>JAFTPF010000055.1 GCA_017463445.1 Clostridia bacterium | reverse complement strand
CCGACCGCACCTATGCCGATATTGAGCGAGGAACTGTCAATATGCGCATCGAAACCATCCTCCGGATCTGCAATGTCCTTCACATCACCCCTGACGAGATCCTCACCGAAAACGCTCCGACCCTTTCCGCCAAACAAGAGGAGCTGTGGCAGCGGCTCGACACCCTTTCTCCCAAGGATAAAGAAACAGCCCTGCGCCTTTTGGAAGTTTACTTGCAGTCGCTGGCATAACAAACCCCTCCGAATGTGGAAAATCCAACATTCGGAGGGTTCTTTCTCTCTACCCTTGGGAGAACTGACCGTGGATCTGATCTGCGAGGCGAGGGAGTCGGCGGAGGACGAGCCGCAGATCACCGTGAAATGTGCCGAGCCGATCACGGTTGAGGTGCATTGGGGAGATCGGGTGAAGACTGTTTATGCGGAGTAAGTGAATAAGCGAAAGGAGCGTCACGAAGGCGCTTCTTTTGTTATTCTCTTCCTACTAAATAGTCCAACGTGACTTGATAATAATCCGCCAGCTTGATTGCCGCCCACAGCGGGAGCTCGCGCTCTCCCCGCTCGTAGCGTTGGTAGACGGTCAGTTGCATATTGAGTACGGCGGCGATCTCTTTTTGCGTTTTGTCGTGATCTTCACGAAGATCCCTCACTCTTCTGTACACAAACATTGCACCCCTCCGTTCGATAGTATGCAAGTTTATTATACAAAAAAACACCGTAAGGTGTTGACAAAAACACCGCATGGTGTTATAATGAGAAAAATATTACAAAGGAGAAGATAATGAAAAAGAAGATTAGTATTCTGTTAGCCGCTCTTTTGCTTTGCACATCTATGGTTGCTTGCAATGAACAACCGTATATGGGCGATGACGAAAGCGAAACCACCACGCAATGTCCCGAAAAGGAGGATGATGATTCTGACGATGACGAACCCATTAGTAGCGATGATGAACCAGTCACCGACGGTGATAAACCCATCAGTAGTGACGATGAACCGGACACCGATGAGGATGGGCCAACGATTCAAGAGAATAAGTATACTAAAATAAAGTGTATTGTGGCAGCCTGTGATGATGTATATATTTTCCAAAACTATAACGGAATGTATGGTCTTTTAAGTACCGATGGCGATATCATATATGAAGGCTTTTATTTGAACCAATGTTTCAACGAGTTCAGTAATTATTTGTCATGCCGTAATAAAAACGCATATGCTTGGGAGGGATCATCTGAGATTCTGGACAAAAACGGAAACTCTGTGTTAGCTGTAGGTGAGAATAATATTGAATTTATCAGCGATATTACTCAAGGAAGGATATTTGCATATCAAATGACCGATGAAAAGCCATCGGGCAAGACATATGATTTGATATGCTATTCTGCCAAGGATATGTCTGAGGTATTTCGGGTCTCCGATATAGACGAAATAAGCGGCTACATAGATTTTGATGAAACAGGATATTGTGATTATGGTTATTCTCATCAAAATGTCGTAGATATTCATGGAAATATTTATCGATATGAAAACTGGAAATATTACGACAGTAACGGCAATGAATATACTGAAAGATACAATGTGGGATATGATCCGCTAATATCAGAGAGGTATGGATTGCCGGTGGTATCGGGCATAGAACCGTGTATAGATCGTGATATTTGGTATGATTTAGTGGATTCATATGAAGAGTATGAAAATGCATCAGATAGGACATTTGAGGTTGGAATAACCCAAAATACACTTGGGCAAATCGCCACACTTTATATGAATACTACGTCTACATGGTATGCGACCATGGACGCAAATGGAAACATCCTAATGGAGCCGACTAAGGATATTTGGTTAGGTGCAAGCGAATTCGACTTGTGTGTTTTTTCAAACGATCTTTGCTGTGCATATCAACCTTCCAGCGGCTTGTGGGGATATGTGGATCCTTATGGAAACTGGAAAATAGCACCGCAGTATGAAAGTGTGACTGCATTTTCTTATGCAGGGCTTGCAGTAGTGAATGACCTTGTTGTGATTGATACAACAGGAAAAATTGTTATGGATATATCAGATCAAGGTGATGTTCACACTTTGGAAGGAACGTATCAGTTATCGGGAACATCGGGATACTCATCATGCTGTCTCACTTTTTCGAAGGATGGAACTATTGTTGAAAGTGGTTGGCATGATACTACCGGAACTTATGAAGTCCGTGGGGATTCGTTGATTGTCGATGCTTGGGACTCTGTTATTCCAACATTGTATGAGGGGGTGCATACCCTTGAACAAAATGATGACGCACTTATTATTGATGGAGAACTTTGGGTACGTACAGATAATGAATAAATCCTTGAACGATTTAGCGTTTATGCCGTATATTTGAAGTATATGGTAGCTGGTAAATAGGCATTATACAAAAGCAACAAAAAACCAAGATCAATCTAAAGATTTGACCTTGGTTTTTTGTTATAGTTGCACATAGTATTCACAATTTGTGAGTGCTATGAAGTAACCACTGGCTCTTTCATCCTGCACGGCGAGTACTCGCCGCGCTTTTCTAAAAGTTCTTGAAGGATTTAAGCGGATCCGGTCAAATTCCCACGAACTTCCACTGCCCCGTCCCGTCGGGCAAGATATGCGCCCGAACGCCTGCTTTTTTTGCGAAGATCAGCCCGTGGAGGCGGGCACTGTAGACTTCCTCTGCGCCCTCGATGAGGCGGCAGGCGATCTCGCAGGGGAGGGCGCAGAAGTAGCGATGGGCAGAGTGAGGGGGGAGATCGGGGAGGATCGTTTCCGCCTTCACCCGATGGGCGGCAGGCGTGTGGGTGGACATCACGCTCACGAAAACGCCCCCGAATTTTGCCGATTGCGCGGCGCAGATCCCCTCATCCTCTCGTGACATTGCCAAAAAGACGAGGCGAAGCCCGCGTCTTTTCGCCGAGCGCACGACGGGAGCCACCGTCTTTCCTCGCACGCCTGCTTTGGGACAGATCACCACATAAGGAAAGCGGGGCTTTTCTCGATCGTCCACACCTTTTCCCAGCGGAAGGAGCGCCGAGTCGGGGAGATAGAATCGGGGGACGGTTGGTGCAAGATCCCGCGCTCGCCGGAGGCTGTCCCAATCCCGCAGGAAAAACGCCTGCGCCGTGGGAAGAATCGCCTTTGCATACCTGCATACCCCGCCCGATAGGGGGTCGATGCCGCCTATCAGCACCCACGGCCTGCCCATCGCCGCCGCCAGAGCCGCCAGCGAAAGATAGCAGACCGCAGACCGTCGGGAGGTCTGTGTTTGCAGGAGCGTGCCGCCGCCCAGGATGAGGAGATCGCACCTCCATATTGCTTTCAGTACGGCGGGGGAGCGGCGCGGAAGCGCAGGGATGCCGTGCAAAGCCTCGCTCTCCACAGGCGAAAGGGAGAGTATCGTTACCGCATCGCCCCGCTCCCGAATGGCGGCGATCAGTCGGTCGCAGATCGCCTCGTCTCCGCAGTTTCCCCCGCCGATGAAGCCGCAAATGAGAATGTTCACTCTTTTTGCCTCCTCTCTTGACATTTTTTGCTCAGTATGCTATACTGCCTGTTGATTTGTGCTTTTGTTTATTGTAACTCCATCGGAAAGGAATATGCAATGAAAATCCAACTCTCGGATCATTTCACCTATCGAAAACTGATCCGTTTTGTGCTGCCCTCCATCGTAATGATGATCTTCACCTCCATCTACGGCGTGGTGGACGGACTGTTCGTGTCCAATTATGTGGGAAAGACCTCGTTTGCCGCCGTCAACTTTATTATGCCCGTGATCATGGCGCTGGGCGGCGTGGGCTTTATGATCGGCACAGGCGGCTCTGCCATCGTGGGACAGCTCCTGGGTGAGAGACGAGCTGAAAAAGCCCGCCGTACCTTTTCCCTGATGATCTATACCACCGTGGGCTTGGGCGTTATTCTCACCCTGGTAGGGTTTTTAATCCTGCGCCCTGTGGCAGTCTTGCTGGGGGCAGAAGGAGAGATGCTGGAGGAGTGTGTGGCGTACGGCAGGATCTTGCTGATCGGTACCACCGCCTTTATGCTTCAGAACGTATTCCAAAGCTTCCTCGTCACCGCGGAGCGTCCTTCCCTGGGGCTCTGCTTTACGGTTGCCGCAGGATTTACCAATATTATTCTGGATTGGCTCTTTGTAGGCGTCCTTCTCTGGGGCGTGCAGGGCGCGGCTCTGGCGACCATCCTCAGTTATTTCGTAGGCGGAGTAGTCCCGATGGTCTATTTCATCTTCTGCAAGCGAGGCAATCTGTATCTCACCTCCTGTAAGGTGGATTGGCGCTCGCTTGTCAAAGCCTTTACCAACGGCTCTTCGGAGCTGCTGACCAATCTTTCCATGTCGCTGGTCAATGTGCTGTATAATTATCAGCTGATCAGGCTGGCAGGAGAGGACGGCGTTGCTGCCTACGGCGTCATTATGTACGTCAATTTCGTGTTTATCTCCTTCTTTATAGGCTATGCAGTAGGAACGGCACCTGTTTTCAGTTTCCACTACGGCGCAGGCAATACGGATGAGCTGAAAAACCTTCGCCGCAAGAGTATTCGCCTGATCACAGGTGCGGGTGTGCTGATGTTGGCACTTTCGGAAGGGATGGCGTGGCCTCTAACCAAGCTGTTCGTCGGCTATGATGCAGGCTTATTTGACCTGACCGTGCGGGGCTTTATGATCTATTCGCTCTCCTTTGCCGTTTGCGGATTTAACATTTTGGGCTCGTCCTTCTTTACCGCCCTCGGAAACGGCGGCGTGTCTGCGGCAATCTCCATTTTGCGGACGCTGATCTTTCAGCTTGCCGTCCTGCTATTGCTCCCGATCTGGCTTGGTATCGACGGTATCTGGCTTGCCATCGTGGTATCTGAATGTCTCGCCCTTGCGGTGACGGTGTTCTTCCTCATCACCAAGCGGAAACGCTACGGCTACTAAAACAAAAATCTCGCAAGCGGTCAGCTTGCGAGATTTCGGCGTGCAGATAAAGTATTAATTTGAACTGCCGCCAGCCAAGGAATAGGGTAGGAGGTCTGGAGGGAGGGGAAAAACTTCGGCGTTTGAGATGGGTTTCCCCTCCCTCCAGTTAATCTACATGCTTTGTATTCAGTCTAAAATCTCGCAAGTAAAACTGCTTGCGAGATTTTCTGTTATCATTATTCCTCGGTCTCGGGATCTGCTCTGCCGTCGTCGATGGGAGCATCCGCTTCGGGATTTGATCCCTCGTCTATGATCACGATCTTTCCATTCTCAAAATAGCCGGTGTAGCTCTTGCGCTCTTCGTTCTCCGACCAGGTGTAGGTGCCCATGCCGGTGATGGCGTTCTTGTAAAACTCACCCTCATAGACATCGCCGTTTGCCCATTTGTAAACGCCGCTGCCCGTGCGGGTATCGTTGACGAACGCGCCCTGGTAATACGCACCGTCGGCAAAGTACATAGAGCCCTGACCATCCTTGGCGTCTGCGGCGTATTGCCCGATGTAACGGGAGCCGTCAGCCCAGATGTAGGTGCCTTCGCCATCTCGCATATCGTCCACGTATTCGCCCTCGTAAGAGTCATATGTTCCGTCGGACAGGGGCGCCCAGGTGTAGATCCCCTTGCCGTTTTTCTTGCCGTCCGAGAAATCGCCTACGTATTTGTCACCGGAGAGATAGGTGTAGGTGCCCTCACCCTCCATAACGTCGAAGATAAATTCTCCTTCGTAAACGTCTCCGCCGGCGTAGGTCATCTTGCCTTGGCCGTGGCGGAGGAAGTAAACGCACTCGCCCTCGTAGACGTCGCCGTTGGAATAGGTCAGCGTGAGCTGCCAGGTCTCCGGCTCGTGGGCGCCGTCTGCCTTCTTGCCGTTGGAGACTTCGGCGGTGGTTCCGTCGGAATAGTAGACGGTTCCGCTGATGGGAACACCGTTCCGGACTTCCCCTAAAAACTTGATATCGCCGTGCTCGGAGGTGGGATAGGTCTGATAGCGCAGACCTGACGAGAGCAAAACTCCCGCCACTACCACTACCGCTACCAGTGCGGTGATGAGGATGCCTGCGATATACAAACGTGCGTTAAATCGTTTTTTGGATATACGGGCCATGAAGACCTCCCGTTTTAATACAGATGAATACTGCCCAGAATATCGGGCAGCCAGATGCACGCCACTACTGCAAGGGCGAACAGTACGGCCGCGGAGATGATCAGGGCGAAAATATCGGAGCCTTTATCGTCGTAACGCAGCTGGGCCTGGATGCGCCGCTCCTCGGGGATATAAAACTTACCCAGATTCAGATCCAGCGCCTTTTCGCGGGCGCAGTAGAGACTGCCGTCTTCGCCGGTGAGGTAGTTGTCGTCTATCTCCCACACCATCTTGCGCAGGGCACTGTGCTTTTGGAGTTCACGGCGGACAAGAAATTTCTTTTCATACCCCAGCTCGCTGAGCGTCATGGCAGCGTCGGCAGACAGTGCACCTCTGCTGATCAACAGGCGAACGAACTTGCCCATCACCTTTTTCTGATAGTAATACAGGATGGTTGCAAGCATAAAGCCGATATAGATCGACCAAATGATCATATTCAGACCGTCAAAGTTGAAGATCTCTTCAATAAATCCGTCGTACATGGAGATACTCCTTTGCGAATAGGTTTCGCTTTTATTGTATCACGGATTTGGGTGCAACTTATGAAATAAGTGTGAAATTTTTGCAAACGAGCGGATTTTTTTGCAGTTTTCGCACTGCATTACTAAACATTCGCGGATCAGAGAGGAGCTTTCTTGATCTTGGCAAAGGCGCGGGGGTAAGCGGCAGGGGTAGGACGCACCTTCTCGATCTCCAGGATCACCCGTCCGCCCGCCTCTCCCAAGGTGAACGATCTTCGGGAGATCAGCTTGCCGCCCAGCTTTGTGATGGCGCGCTCTGCCTCCGCAAGCTCGATCTCACCGTCGGCTCCTTTCAGTGCAACAAACCGTCCGCCGACCTTCACAAAGGGCAGACACAGCTCGCAGAGCATGGGGAGACGCGCTACCGCCCGGGAGACTACCAGATCGTATTGTTCGCGATGGTCGGGGGTGACGGCAACCTCCTCCGCCCGTGCGGGGAGGGTGGTGATCGGAAGAGAGAGCAGAGCTGCCATCTGTGCTACGAAGTTCAGCTTTTTGGCGGTGGAATCCAGAGCCGTAAAGCGGCAGTCGGAACGGGCGATGGCGAGGGGAAGGGTAGGGAATCCGCCGCCGCAACCCACATCCAGGATGTTCAGCGAATGCTCACCAATGTAGGGAGCGGCGGTGAGGGAGTCCGCAAAATGGCGCAGGCTCACGCCCGCCTCGTCGGTGATGGCGGTGAGGTTGGTGTGGCTGTTGAAGTCCACGAGGTTTTGGTAAAGCACCTCAAATTTCGCCGCCTGCTCGTCGGTTGTGTAAGGAGTAAGCCCCAGCGCGGTCAGTGTATTCACATAAGTTTCGGT
>JAFTPF010000054.1 GCA_017463445.1 Clostridia bacterium | reverse complement strand
GGCTGGCTCGACCTCAGAGACACGCAGATCCAAACGCTCCCCGACAACCTCACCGTAGGTGGCTCGCTCGACCTCAGAGGCACGCAGATCACATCGCTTCCCGACAACCTCACCGTAGGTGGCTCGCTCGACCTCAGAGGCACGCAGATCACATCGCTTCCCGACAACCTCACCGTAGGTGGCGGGCTCGATCTCAGAGACACGCAGATCGCTGGCAAGAGGACTTGCAATAAATTACATAACGGTGATTATGTTCCCGGCAGATACATCTACTGTGACGGAATTCTTACGCACGTCAAGCGCGAGAGGAAGGTCGATGGATATACCTATTATATCGGCAAGATCAAGGACCGCAATGTGATCTCCGACGGCACCCTATATGCACATTGCAAGAGCTTCAAGGACGGAGTGCTGGATCTGGAATTTAAGAAGGCGGCTGACCGCGGCGCTGATCAGTACAAGCACCTGACGCTGGACAGCGTTGTCAGCAAAGATGACGCTATCACGATGTACCGCATCATCACCGGTGCCTGCAAAGCCGGCACGGAGCAATTTCTTTCCACAATTCGCGAGTTCAAGGACGAGTATACGGTGCGCGAGATCATCGAGATCACCCAAGGGCAGTACGGTGCAAACCGCCTGCAGAAATTCTTCGAGGAGGTAGACAATGAAAATCCGTAAAACCAAACGGAACGTATCCGTAGCGATCTGGGCATCACTGATCATCGCAGCGGCGAGCAGCCTGCTGTGCGTGTGGTGCTACGTAGAGCGTCTGTACGCGCTGTGCGGCGTTTTCCTTGGATGCTCACTGTTCTTCCTGGCAGGATACTTTTCGTTCGTCTCAATCTACGAGGAGAGCTTTGGGAGCTTCTGCGAGGACCCCGACTAACAAAAAAAGATCCTCGCGCAACAAAGTGCACGAGGATCCCAAGAAAGAATATCGCGGCTGGATTGCCTGCTTCCAACCTTGTAATCAGTATACCACAAACGCAGGACAAAGTCAATAGGGAGGTGACAATTCTGTTTGAGAAATTTAGCGGCGCCGGGCGCCGACGCTTATACCGTCATCCATGGATGGATGGTCGATGAGCTGGGCCTTGCCGGGAACGATCTGCTGATCTACGCAGTGATCTACGGCTACACGGCCGCAGGCGGCGAATTTACCGGCGGCGCACAGCATCTGCGCAAGATGACCGGCGCAAGCCGTGAAACGGTTATGAGAGCTCTGCGCGAGCTGACCGAGCGGGATCTGATCGATCGCCGAAAGGTCACCGTAAAGGACGGATCTGCCACCTACTATACGACTAAATCCATCCACGGGGGGTTGTGTCAAAATGACACAAGGGGGTTGTGTCAAAATGACACAAGGGGGTTGTGTCAAAATGAGCATCCTTCCTTTAATCAAAATAAATCCCTTAAATATAAGAATATATATAACGCACACGCGCACGCGATAGAGAACGTCGTCAAGAGGCTCAACGAGGTGTCGGGATCGTCGTTTGACCCTACCGAATACTTCCCCGCCTGCAAGATCATCGACCTGCTGATGGCGGGCTACACCGAGGAGGATCTGCTGTCCGTGATCGAGCTCAAGCGCTCCGAATGGCAGGATGATCCCAAGATGCACCGCTACCTGCGCCCGTCTACCTTGTTCGGGAAGAAATTCCCGCAGTACATAGCAGAGGCAAGAGCGGGACCGCAAATCAGAGCGAAGCCTTCGGGCGGCACGTTCGATAGCGACGAGTTTTTCGAGGCGGCGCTGAAAAGGACACTCGCCATGGCTGGCAAACTCGAAGGAGGATAACCATGCTACGCTATCAATACTACTGGCGCGGTGATCGGATGGTTGTCTACGAGCTGGACAACCGTCACCTCTGCCACGTCTACACTGCCAGGCATCGACCTGAGTCGGCAACGGTAAGGATCACTCCGGTCAAGGGAGGCTTTCGGGACCCTCTCTACCGCTACGAATCCAAGTGGATCTCCGTATCACTACTGGAGCGGATCGACCCTCCACCGGCTATGCCTGCGCCGGAGCAAACCAAACCCAAGCAACAGGCTCAACCCATGGAGCCACGCTATACACAGATCAAGCTGATCTAATCAAACCAAACCAAGAAAGGATATCGAAAATGGAAAACCAAAACAACAATATGCGCTGGTACGACCAGCTCAAGCAAACACCGCCGGAGGCAAAGAAGCGGATCGAAGGCGGACGTCTCAAGGGCTTCACCGACATCAAGACCATGTGGCGGATCAGACGCCTCACCGAGGTATTTGGCCCGTGCGGCATCGGCTGGAAGGTGATCATCACCGAGCAGAGGCTGGAACGTGCAAACGACGAGGTAAAAGCCTTTGTCGCTGTGGATCTGTACATCAAGGACGGCGAGAACTGGAGCGAAGCAATCCCCGGTCTGGGCGGCTCCTCCTTTGTATCCAAAGAAAAGGGCAGCTTGTACGTAACGGACGAGTGCTACAAGATGGCAATGTCCGATGCGATCGGATCCGCTTGCCGTATGCTCGGAATGAGCGAGGACGTGTACTGGGGAGAGGGATACTCCAAGTACAGCGCACCCGAGATCCCCTCTCCCGCACAGCCTACGACACCCGCACCTACTCCCGCACCCACCCCTGCACCGACACCTGCACCGACACCTGCACCGACACCTGTGCCGGCACCGGCCGAGAACCGACAAGCCCGCAAGGTGCTGTGCCCTGCCTGTCACCGCGAAGTGACCAAGGAAGAGGAGCAAAAGGGGATGTATTACTTTGATGCGCCGCTTTGCAGTGCCTGTGCATCCGTCAATTGGGATAGGAGGGCAAGGGGATGATCCTGGAAACGACCAAATTCTCAGACGTATCGGAAAGTGCGGAGCTGTATCAGCGATTGGATGCGGAGTGCGAGAAGGCTCCCGAACATTTGAAGACAGTGTACTTTGTCATTGCCAATTACATTCGGGAGAGGGTCGATGCCGATCCGTCTCTTGCGCCCAAGCTCAAGGGCAAGACGGTTGATGCCGCGTACAAGAAGATCGAGGCGGAAGCGAAGGCGATCCACGTTAAGACGAAAGGTAACTGCGTGATGATCCCGCCCGAGAGAGGGCTTGCCATTGTGGGCGAGTATTGCTTCGGTGCCGGTGGAAAGAACACCGCACCGACGGTGCCTGCTGCAAAGCCAACAGTGGCGCCTACTCCTGCAGAACCCAAGAAGGAGGGAAAGTCAGAGATCGTTGACATCTTTGACCTCTTGTGATGATGAGCGAGAACGAGACAAAAACATTGAGGCAGCAGGTCCCGTATCTCCCCGAGGTATTGCGGGAGAAGGCGCTGGATCTGCTGGGGCGGTATCTGATCTATTACAATCTTGGCAAAAACGAGCGGGAGGCTATTTGCACCAAGTGCGGCCGCGTGATGGTTGCCGAGAAGGGCGACACGGGGCGCTACGGCGAGCTTTGGAAGGCAAAACACCGAGAGGAAGGCAGATGCCCCTGCTGCGGTGAAAAGGTCACCTACATAGCGCAGGGGCGAATGAAGAACCTTTCTTCGCTCCACAAGGATGATCGCTTTGTGTTTGTGTGGGCCGAGAATCACGACCGCATCTGGATGGTCGCCGCTCACGCTTGGGACGAGATCAACGCAAATGATTATCATTCGGATCTGCATTATGCGCCCTGCCGCATTTGGCTGCTGACACCGGGCAAGGTGCAGTGCGAGCGGGTGGTGTACAACTATTGGGATACATTGTGGTACGGATACCATGCAAGGCTGGGCAGCGGATGGAGCCATCCAAGCAATCCTTACCGAGAGCCGTATCAACCGTTTATGTATCATGGCGGTGACTACTACTGGGTAGACGGACGCTCCGAGGATGGAGGCCCGTTCTTGGAAGGAACGTTCTTGCAATATGCAGAGTCTGCAGCCGGCGAAATCAATCCAGACATCGACGTCAAGAAGCTGGTATTTATGGCCGAAAACCCACGGCTATCCGAAATGCTACTGAAACTGGATGCTTTCTGGGTGATCCGCGAAAAGGTATACCAAGGCAAGGACAATAAAAGCCTGTTGGACTGGGAAGCGACTACGCCTCACGGATTCTTCCGTCTGGACAAGCAGTCCTTTAAGGCGTATGCGGCAAGCGGATGCGGCAGGAACGCGCTGGTGATCTATCACGCAGGGAAACGGGTGAAGGGCTTTACCATGGAGAAGGCAGTACGCATTGCAGAGCAGTACAAGTCGGACGGCGTAACGCTTGTACGAACAGCAAAGCGTCTGGGCGTAAAAGCGGAAACGGTTGCCGAAAAAGTGAAGGCGAAGAAGTATTCGCTGATCGAGTGGGCGGACTACATCTCTATGGCAGGCACGCTGAAATACGATCTGAAGAATCCGGTCGTAGTCTATCCCAAGGATCTGAAGGCAGCACACGATCACGCCTCTGCACAGATGGCGATCCGTATCAACAAGGCAGCGCTGAAGGCGTATATGCAGCGAAAAGTAGAGCTTTCCCACAAGTATTGCTATTGCGACGGGACATTTTTCATTCGCCCGCCGTTTACGCAGGAAGAGATCGTGAGAGAGGGCAAGCTGATGAAGCATTGCGTCGGCACCTATGCCGAACGGCACATGAAGGGAGATACCGATATTCTCTTTATGCGCCGCTGTGATAAGCCGGACACGCCGCTCTACACCATCGAGATCAAGGACGGCTTTGAGCGACAGATCCGCGGAAAGGCAAATTTGCCGGTAAAGACGTCGGAGGAAAAGCAATTCCACCAAAACTGGCTTGCATGGGTGAAGGCAGGAAGCCGCCCCGAGGAAAAGCCCGATCTGAAATCTAAGAAACAGGAGAGAATCGCATGAACGAGATCATTAACCGGTCCGGCGACGTGATCGCCGCCGAGATCAATTTTATCAAACGCAGAACACAGGAGACTATGCTCTCTGCCGCTGTGGAGATCGGCCGCCTCCTTTGCGAGGCAAAGGTAGGCGTCCCCTATGGAGACTGGGGAAAGTGGCTGGAGGAGAATGTGGACTACTCGGTTTCCACCGCCAACAATCTGATGAAGCTCTATAACGAGTACGGAGACAAGCCCCAGCAATCTCTGTTTGACGATAACAGCAATGACATCTTTGCAATGCTCTCGCCGTCGCAGGCGCTGGTGCTGACCGCTCTCCCCAAGGAGGAGCGGAAGGAATTTGTAGAGACGCACGACGTGTCGGATATATCGGTGCGGGAGCTCCAGAAGGAAGTGGATCGACTGAAGGCAGAAAAGGCAGCATCCGATAAGTCCGCCCAAGCAGAGAAGGCAGAGCTGCAGAAAAAGCTGAAGGATTCGGATACTCAGCGCAAAAAGGCTGAGGGAGATCTAAAGGCAGCGAACGAAGAATGCACCAAGTCTGTGAATGAAAACTGGGATCTGAAGAGCGAGTTGAAAAAGACGAAGGCCGAACTGGAGGAGTTGAAAGCCAATCCTCCCGAACCTGAGCAGGTACCGATCGAACCGTCCGTAGATCTCGAAGCCATCCGGAAAAAAGTAGAGGCGGAATACACTGCACGCCTTTCTGCCGCCGAAGCGCAGAATCAGTCGCTCCAAAAGAAGCTGACTCTTGCCTCCTCTGCGGCGCTCCATAAGTTCAATATCCATTTCGGGCTATGGCAGCAGGAATACCAAACGCTTGCGAAACTGCTCACGGAGATCGAAGCGGAGGAGCCGGAACGTGCGGAGAAGCTGAGACAGGTACTGCAAAAGTTTGCAGGCGAGATGGACGGCGGCGTGCATGAGTGATACCTGTGACACCGCTGATTATAAAAAACTCACCACCGGAGAGTGCCACTATTGCGACTACTGGGAGCGCAAAAAGTGCGTTGGTCGCAAATGCAAGTGGTACAAACGATTGGTGAAAAAACACAGGAGGAAAAAACATGACCAAACCAAACGATCTGATCGCTGAGCTGCGACGCACGGCTGATCAAATGCAATCCCTCGGCGATATTACCAAAGCGGATCTGCTGACACGTGCGGCAGATTACATCGAGGAGAAGCGCATCCAGCAGGACGAGCTGCCGCCCGCATCGGCGAATTTCTGCGTCTGCTGCGGTGCGATCATCCCCGAAGGACGCCAGATATGCAAGGCGTGCGAAGCGGATTTTACGAAAGTGTGATCGCATGGCCACGCCCTACGAAAAAGGCAGAATCGTCGGCAGCTACGAGGTGATCGCTTATCTGGGCAGGCGGCTGAACTGCTTGAAGCAGTACGAGAGCGTATACCGTGTGAGGTGTACATCCTGCCAAAAAGTGCAGGATATGACCTCATACGATATGCGCCGCCCAACCTCTTGCGAGTGCCAAAAGCCCGAGAACGTGCGCGGCATCGTCCGCAAATGGTCGAGGATGCGCGGCGTGATGGAGCACGTCGATAACTCCGACAAGCTGTGGATGAGCGACGGAGAGATCCGACGGCATTACAACAGCCTCGCAGACAAAGTCGAAGGCATCACCATACTGGCGCAGCTGAACGGCGTTGACGAAAAAACAATTAGGCAAATCTTACATGAGCAAAAGCTCAAGGAGGCAAAAAATGAATTTTAGCAAAATGACAATCGGCGGTCGCCTCGTAGCTGACCCGGAGTTGAAGACCACCCAAAGCGGCAAGATCGTCTGCACCTTCCGCGTGGCAGCATCAAAGAAGATCGGGCAGACCGAGCAAAAGATCTTCCTCCCCTGCGTGATGTGGGGGGAGAGAGGGCAGACGATCGCACGCCATTTCCGAAAGGGATCCCGAATCCTCGCCATGGGAGAGCTGTGGCAGAGAGAGTACACTGATCAGAGCGGCGCACAGCGCACTGTGTACGAGCTTAATTGCACTGATTTTGACTTTGTCGATACGCTTAACCAGCCACAAGGCGCACAGAGCCCACAAGACGCGGGATTTGCATCGGCGGGTGCAGTTCCCTCTCCCGCTCAATATAACGCGCCTGCGCCCTCCTACGTGCCTGACAGCTACCGACAGCCTCCTTCGCAGAGCGTAAAGCCTCCAATGGAACCGCAGGGATGGCAAAGCTCAAGCTATCAGCCCCAGCCTGCACCTGCTCAGCAGACGGGATTCAATTTTGCCTCCGCCGAGGACGATGATCTTCCCTTCTGATGAGCAAGTATCACTCGTTTAAGGCTACCACCGCAGACGGTATCACCCACGACAGCCGCAAGGAGGCACGGCGCTGGTGTGAGCTGCAAATGATGCAACGGGCAGGCGTGATCTCCGATCTGCAGAGGCAGGTCAAGTTTGTGCTGATCCCGACGCAGACAGAGCCCTTCCCCCGTTACGGTAAACGGGGGAACCGTCTTGCGGATGGGGAGAGGGTCGTAGAAAAGGAATGCGCCTATATCGCTGACTTTGTCTACACGGAAGACGGCAAAAAAGTCGTTGAAGACACGAAGAGCGACGCGACCAAAACCAAAGAATACCGAATCAAGAAAAAATTGATGCTGTGGGTACACGGTATCAAAATCACGGAGGTGTGAATTTTACGTGAAAACATTTATCGCAATGATTGCAATGCTCATCCTCAGCGTGACAGTGCTGTTTGCAGGCTTTGTGCTGATCGGATACCCCGATAACGGCGGATGGGATCACGTCCCCTTGGCAGGCTGCATGATCGGCGCAGGCGTAATCGGTACGCTGGTGTTTGCCATCCTGTCCGGTGTAACCCACGACGAGAACAGCTGGAGGTGGTAAAATGATTCATCAACTGAAAACAATCCCGAAATATTTTGATGATGTCATCAGCGGCAAGAAATCTTTCGAAGTCCGCAAGAATGACAGACAGTTCCGGGAAAACGATCTGCTCGCATTGAACGAGTATGATCCCGACACAAATACCTACACTGGTCGTAGCTGCGTCGTATACGTAGACTATATCCTGTCCGCTCCTGAGTACGTCAAAGACGGGTACGTGATCCTCTCCATCAAACCGTGCACGGTGATGAAATGCCAATCACCGATCATTATCGGATCGTCGTCTGTCGCATACGACTGCCCGTTAGCAACCGAAAAATACTTAAACGCTACGCAGAAAGCGAGCGAGGAGGCTTAATTGCCCAAGGCATTCCTGTGCCCCTACTTTAGGCGGCACAAAAAAGCTACCAAGCACTCACCTGAGCGGGTGATATGCGAAGGCGGAACGATCAGATTCCGCGACGATCAAATGCGCAAGGACGTGATCTACAAATTCTGTGCACTGGACTATCAAGAGTGCCAGATCTATCAAACGCTATCGGCGTATCATAACCGCAACGGCAAAACGAGGGACTAAAAATCCCTCGTTTTTTGCGTTATAAATGCTCACGTGAGCAGACTACAAATTTCCGATTTTTAGCTACGATGTAGCTATAGCATACAAACACCGAGCGAAAGGAGGTCGGCGATGGAATGGCACAAAATCAAACACGAGTACGTCACAACGGACACCAGCTACCGGAAGCTGGCCGCCAAGTACGGAATCAGACTGCCGACTTTGACAGAGCGAGCAAAGTCGGAGGACTGGGTAAACGCCCGTATACAGTACCGTAACAAAACGTATACAACCAGCATCGAGAAGAGCACGCAGACCGATGCCGACCGTATCGCCAAACACAGAAAGCTCGCAGACCGTGTCCTCGACGAGATGGACAAGAACGTGGAAGGCGCGACCCTCTCCGAGCTGAAGCAGATCTCCGGTATTCTGAAGGACCTGCAGTCCATCAAGACCGACGCCGATCTGGAGGAGCAATCCCAGCGCATCGCCAATCTGAGGCGGCAAGCCGGCACCGTTGAGCCCGAGATCGAAGACAACGCCTACGTGAGTGCGGAGCTATTCCCCGATGAGACGCCGCACTCTTAACTACCGTTTCTCGGAGAAACACCGGGAATACCTGCGGAAGACAACCCTCTCCAAGTACAACATCGCCGAGGGCTCGATCCGTTCCGGCAAGACAACCGACAACGTGCGTGCTTTTGCTGAGGATGTGATGCGCAGCAAGGACAGGATCTTCCTGGCATCCGCTTCCACGCTCCCTACGGCAAAGCTGATCATCGGCGACTGCGACGGATTCGGGCTGGAGCATATTTTCCGAGGGCAATGCCGCTGGGGTAAATTCAAAGGCAATGAAGCGCTGCTCATAAATGGGCCGGATACCAACAACAAACAAAAAGTTATCTTGTTTTGCGGCGGCGGCAAAGCTGACAGCTTCAAAAAAATCCGAGGAATGACATTGGGAGCATGGATTGCTACAGAGATCAATCTGCATCATCCGGAATTTATAAACGAGGCACTCAAGCGTCAGATCGAAGCAGACCGCTCTAAGCTCTACTGGGATCTCAACCCCACGTCTCCCACGGCGTTGATCTATCGGAACTACATCGATGAATGGGACGGACGGAACAAAGCAGGGACGCTGGCAGGCGGTTTTAACTATCAGCAGTTCAACATCTTCGACAACATCAACCTCACCCCAGCCAACGTACAAGCTGCGCTCTCTCGGTATACTCCCGGCACAGTTGAGTATATCCGAGACATCGAGGGCAAACGGTGCGCAGCTGAGGGGCTGATCTATAAGTTCTTCGCCAACCATCACGCCGAGTTCCTCTGCTCCCGTGCAGACGTTCCCGTTGCCGAATTTGATCACATCTACATCGGGCAGGACTTCGGTGGGCACAAATCCCACCACACGCTGGTGGCAACCGGCGTGACGAGAGATTACAAGCACGTCTACGTGCTGAAATCAGAGACGTTTGAGGCAACCGACACCGACGTGGACTTTGTCTGCCAAAAGCTCAAGGAGATGGCGGACTACATCCGATCGGAGTACGGCAGGCTGGACGGCGTCTACGCAGATTCCGCAGAGCAAACGATCATCAACACGGAGCGGGCACGGATGCCCGATCTGTGCATCTGGAACTCCATCAAAAACGAGATCAACGAGCGCATCAGTGCGACCAACATTCTGATCTGCTCCGGGCGTCTCCATTTCGTAGAGAACCAGAACGACAGTCTCATCGAAGGTCTACGGACCGCGATGTGGGACGAGACCAAAGACGAGGACGTGCGCCTCGATAACTTTACAACAAACATCTGCATTTTGGACGCCTTCGAGTACAGCTGGGAGGCAGATATCGCAGAGCTGACAAGGTGGTAACACAATGCAATATCGCAATATCTTTGAGCAGCTTAGGCTGTTCCTCAAAAAGCTATTCGGTGCGGAGAGAGAGGGAACCTATCTCGAGCAGAGGGCAATCAACCGATTCGGCAAGGACTACCGTGACATCGACGATGTAAACTTCACGGCGATCTTTGCGGATCGCATCACTTCTCTTGCGCTGGACGATGCGACCATCGACGTGATCGGTGACAATCCCAGAGCGCAAGAGATCGACCGCATCCTGCAGGGAGAGAGACGGCACGAAAAGAAGTGGATGCGCCAGGCACTCGGCATCGGTGCCGTTCTACTGGTTCCCTATGCCGTGAACGGAGAGATCCACATTGACGTGATCCCGCAGGATCGTGTCATGATCGCCGATCACAGCGGATGCAATCTGCGGCGGCTGTCCTTCCTTGCCGATAAGATCGACCGTGAGGGCAGACAATACGCCCGCTGGAGCGAGTATGCGCTGGAGGGTGACAGATGTATCATCCGCAACAAAGCGACGCTGGATGGCAATGAGATCGCGCTGTCGTCGGTCAAGGCGTGGGCGGACATCCCGCCCGAGATCGTGATCGGCGGCTGCGACCGTCTGCTGCTGGGATATTTCCGCTGCCCGACCGACAACAAATCCCCTGACATTCTCTCCGGCGTACCGCTGACCTTTGGCTGTGACAGCACGATCAAGGAGATCCGCGACTGTATGCGGCAGATGGCTACCGAGTTCGAGGCGAAAGAGGCGTGGGTGGGTATGAGCAAGCAGGTCGCCCCCTCCGATGAGATCCTTGCAAAGCGGCACCATTACGTTAAGTTTAACGCTGCAGGCAAGATCGGCGACGGCACCAACAGCCTCTTCGAGGTGTTTTCTCCCGAGATCAGAGAGAGCGCATACGCCGCGCGGCTGCTATCCCTGTTCCAGCGACTGGAAAAGCAGGTGGGCACCTCCTCCGGTATCATCTCCCCTACTGATGCCACCACAATGGCAACCGCAACGCAGGTGCGCCGTGCGATGCACGATACCGACGTACTGGTCGGCGATTGCCGCGATGCCTACGCCTATGCTATGGATGATGTGATCTACGCCATCAACGCGCTGCTGGACTACTACGGCTATCCCGGCGCCGGGCTGGAGTATGAGACCTCCTACAAGTGGGGAGAGGGACTTGCCAGCGATCCTGAGAGCAGATTCAACGATCTAAGCCGTGGTAAGCAGGAGGGAGCCGTCTCCGACGTAGAGATCCGCCGCTTCCTCTTCCCGGATGAGACGCAGGAGCAGGCAGAGGCAGCCGTAGCGGCGATAAAAGAGGCGAACCCTATCAACTCCATGTTTGAGGTGTAAACCGTGGCAGAGCGCAAATATGAGCGTTCTCGCGCGGACTGGCAAGTAGTAGCCATTGACGAAGCCCAGACCGAAATCAAGGAAACGATCCTGCGCGGCGTGATCAACAAATGGACCTACCGCCATCTGCAAAAGCAGGTGACGGGGATCATCTCTCAGCTGATCGAGGAGCTGGACAGCGAGGAGCTGAAGGCACAGTGTAAGACGGCACTCCCCCGCTTTGCATCTGAGATCTACAAAAAGACCTACAACGCATTTGCACCGATCCCCAAGCAGATCCTGCCGATGATTCTCACCCCTCCCGCCGAATGGACGCCCGAGCAGAGGGAGCGCATCCACGTCCACGTGATGAACCTCCCGCCGCCTGATCCAACCGTGTACAACCAAGGCTATGCGGCGGCAATGGGCGACGAGCGATACCACACCGCTCTGAAGCGTGCGCTGGATGAGATCATCGCCATGGAGTCAAAGGCGGACTACGAGAGCCCCGTCAACCTCCGAAACATCGCAGAGATGGACGTGCGCTTCCAGCGGCATCTGGACGAGCTCCACGGAATGCGGGACCGTAGCGTTAAGCTGATCTTGGTACCGTCACACGCAAACTGCTCCAAACGCTGCCAGTCCTACCAGGGCAAGATCTACTCACTGGATGGCACGTCCGGTACTACCTCCGACGGTAAGCAGTACGTCCCTTTAGAGGAGGCGACCAAAAACAAGCGCGACCTCTACACCAACAAAGCGGGCAGATCCTACTACAACGGGCTGTTTGGATTTAACTGCCGACACCGGATGAGGGAGTACAAGCCCGGTATGCGGGATATCCCGATCCCGAAAGAGGTCGTCGAGCGCACGCGCAAGCTGGAGGAGGGACAGCGCGAGATGGAGCGGCAGATCAGAAAGCTCAAGGAGAGGCACGTACTGCAAAAGACCATAGGCGATCCGACTTCTGCGAAAACATGGCACAAGAAGAACAAGTTGGTGCATGAGTACGAGCATTACTGCCAGCGCAACGGTCTGGTGGAGGAGCGCGACCGCCTCAAAGTTCTCCCCGGCGAGAACATCTACAAACCGAAATCCAAGCCGTAAGGCTTAGACTTTCCCAAACGTTTGGGAATCTACAAATTTTGCCCGGAACGGCGTAAAACTATCAATTCCGAAAGCGGAAGGCGAACCGTGTTGACAAACCGTGCGGAAGAAGGAGACCACCATGAAAAGAGACGAAATCAAGGCTATTTTCCCAGATGCCACCGACGATCAGATCACCCGAACCCTTAACCTTTACGGGACAAGCGTCGGCGACCTCCGGACACAGCTCGGCACCGCAACCGCCGATCTGGAAGCACTCCGAGGCAAGGGCGACATCGATGCGATCATCAAGGATCGCGACGATTGGAAGACCAAAGCCGAAGGTTATGAGGCTGACGCCCGTAATAAGGCAGAGGAAGCCGAGCTGTCGAAGCGCTTCGCGAGCGCACACGGCGGCAAGAAATTCGTCAACAGCTACACCGAACAGGGCTTGCTCGGTGAGTTCAAGGCTGAGATTGCAAAGCCCGAAAACCAAGGCAAGGCAGATGCCGACATCTACAGCGCGCTCACCAAGGATCGCACTGATCTGTACCTGAACGAGCGCCAGAATCCCAATGTACCGGGAGCGGGTGCGGTAATGCCTCCCAAGGATGCTGACGCGTATATCGCGGACAAGTACAAAGATAACCCCTTTTTCAAGGGATGAATGTAAAGGAGCTAAACTATGGCTATCAAGATCGCACAGACCAACGTCGACGAGGTCTATTCTAAAATCGTCGAGCCCGTCCTGTACACTAACACTTGGCTCATCCCCGGCGTTACCTGTACCGACAAGTACACCGAGAAGGCTGGCGGTGTATACGTACATAAGATCGTATCCGGTGGAAAGAAGTCGCCCACCGCGCCTGGCCAGGACTTCACCAACGTGGATGCATCGGATACTCTGATCCCCATCCAGTACAACAACGCCTACAACTACTCTAAGAAGATCTACAATGCACAGGCTGCAGCTGTAGGCTACGCTATCGCAGAGGAGCATCTTCGTGACAATGTGGAAAGCACCAGAGAATCTGCACAGTCGTCCGCTCTGGCTTGCCTGTACACCGAGGGCACCGCTCTCTCCGACACCACCGCACCTACTGCGGATAACGCAAAGCAGCTGCTGATCAACGCCCGCAAGGAGATCTCCAAGAAGAAGGGCACCGCTAACGTCGTGCTTTGCTCTCCCGACTTCTACGCTACCGTTCTCATGGCGGCAGGTAAGGAGTTCACCCCCGAGACCAACGAGCGCATCGTGACTACCGGTCAGGTTGGTCGCTGGCTGGGTATGACCTTCTTCGAGGTTAACGACTTTTCCAACGGTGATGCCGTATACCGTGACAGCTCCGGCACTGCAAAAACCGTTTCCTCCGCTAACCTTGCGCTGGTTGACTTCGTGATGTACGATGCCCGTGTGCTGTCCTACGTCCAGTTGCTGAACATGATGCGCCTGAAGGACTCTGAGCTCTTCAACGGCGTTCTGGCTCAGACCGAGCTGGTGGCAGGCTTCAAGGTAACCACCGCAGAGTGTGCTGCCGTCAAGAAGCACGCTGCCTAATCCCAACAGAGGCAGGGCTTGTCCCCTCCTCGATAGGTGAGGGCTATGCCCTCCCCTATTATGCCTGCGTAATTCCGGTGAACGTGGTTTTTCCTCCTGTCCACGATACGTTGGTTCGACTCCAACCGCAGGCACCTATTTTGCAAAAGGAGCTGTTTTGTATGGCTTATAACGATACCTATATGCGCTACGATTATGATGCGCACCGATACGTCCTCACCACAGAATACGTCGCCCAGAAGCTCAATATCGACCTTGTGGCACGCATCAACCCCACCGGCTCTATCGACCGTGCGCAGGCGGCGGTGCTCCTCTTGGAGAGGGCGTCACAAAACGTCTACAGCTACATCTATGAGACCGGAGGTGACAACGACGTGCAGGAGTGGATTCTGGGCACCGACCCGCAGGCACGGGCTCTGATCCGTGATGCCATGGGCGAGCAGGTGATGTATCTGCTTGCCAACGGTGACCTTGGTCTTGTAGCAGGCGTAGACGGGGCTACGATGAGCGGAGCGGGTCAAAGCGCATTTGCAGAGGCAAGGGTAGCCCCCAACGCCAAAGCGATCCTACAGCGCAATCTGAGCGGCTACAGATGTCCTATTGTTTTCTTCGGGCGTTTCCCCATCCCGCACGGCGATCGGGTGCGCCTGCCTGCATATGCGGAGGATAACTACTGATGATTGGGATCGTAGCAAAAAATCAAAGAGAGATGTTCGGCGCAACGCTCTACGCGGGGCGAGATGATCCGCAGGGCGAGTATTTCGAATTTTGGTACGTAGAGGCTACCCGCTTTGAGGATCGCCAGCACGTGCCCAATCTGATCTCCGACGTGAGCTATACCACCATCGCCACGACGTGGGATATGGGCTTTGCAGATCGGCAGTACGTGGAGATCGACGGCGATATGTACAAGATCGACGATATTTCCATCGACCGCAACGCAGGGCGTGCAGGTGTAAACCGCCTCGCCCGCAATCCGCTCACCGAATATCGGCTTACCCTGAACAAGGTGGCAAACCCTCGGGCGGTGATGCGCAATGGCTGAGCAGAGAAGTTTTAGCAATCTCGGAGCCTATGACGATCTTGACCGCATTATATTGTACGCGGCGGAGATCATCGCCAACCAATCGCCGTACGACACCGGCACCTTGAGATTCAACGCAATCAAGGTAGAGTGGGTAGACGTGGAACATACTGAGTTCCGCATCTACATCGACGAGAGCGCAATCGCAAGAATCGCAGGCGGATTTAACTACGCAAAATGGCTGAACGAGTCCCCCGACTCCCCGCACCGAGGCTGGTGGGACAGAGCCTGCCTTGATGCAGTAAACTATCTAAGGAGAGTGTTAGGATGAGCGTATACAATACAATTCTCGACAATATTTGGGGTAGGATTTCGTACTACCTCCGCAGTAACGGCTATACTAAAACAATAAAGCTGTACAACAATCTCGGCATCGCTTATAACGACTACAAAGCCGAGAATTCAGACACCATTCACTCCGCCGTGTACGGCGTATACCGCAATCAATCCTCCCAGATCAACGCAGTGTCTGAGGGGCTGAATATGCTCACAGGCGCGGCAGTCATTGATTTGCTGGTAGATGCATACCCGGAAGAGGACGGTCACTTCCCGGAAGTTGAAGCGCTGGTTGGACTTCTGAACGGATGCGCCGGGCAGATTACAGGGTTGTATTTCGATTATTATGTGGAGAACGACGGGCCGTATGCCGTTCTTCCTGTCATGTCGATGCCTACGGTTGGAACTTACCAAGAAGAGTCTTCCAACTTCGGCGCGTTCGTTCCTATATCGGTACAAATCAATTTCACGGCACTAAGGGGTGCCATGGCGCCGTCAACGATCACGTTGAAAATGGACGGCGAAGTGATCCCTACCACGGACCTTGTAATAAGCCGGACTAAGACTTCCACCGCTGATGTACAAGCGCAATCCTCCACCGGATCAACCGTAAACAGCGATGAGTCCTCGACCATTGAGATCCAACTGGCCTGCCCCGCTCAATCGGGTGCTACCGACACCATGCTGGACGAGTTGATCGATGGCGGCACCAACCAACCGCACTGCGTTGTGCTCGAGAAAACGCAATACGGCAAGACGAAGCTGCAGTGTTATCTGATGGAGATCGCAAAGACTCAACTCACAAAGGCAAGCAACGCGACGATCGGTCTGAACTGCAACCTACTGGAGCTTGATGCGCAAACAGCTGACATACCCTATCAATCGGCATGGAGCCGAACTACAGTTACAGCGTCCGGAGCCAATCATAGCGCATCGATACCGCTATATGCAGGAACGTGGTGCGTATTTTGGGGAGACGGGACCTCCTCCGGGCCACTCGTTACATCCGGCGCTCAGAATGTCACCCACAATTATTCTACTGACGGGATCTACACCGTGATCTATTATAAGTGGGAGTGAGCATATGGCAACACACGAAATCCTAATAAAGCTCGATCCGTCGGTCAGAGGAGCCAACACAGAGGGCGTGTCGCCTACGCCTGCGACCCACGGCGTAGCAACGCAAAAGAGCGCATCGGTGGTCCCACAGAATAACACTGCAGGGCTTGCCAAAGCCGCCGCAACCAAGGTGGCTACGCAAGCGATCCAGAGCGTGGCGCAGGTGTATATGGCGAACAAGACCACCGAGATCAACGTGCTCACCGGCTCCCAGCAGTACGCACAAAGGCAGGCGGCGATCAACTCGATCAATTCCGCCGGCATCAACATATTAAGCGGCACGATCCAGAGCGGCAGTATCCTCGCAGCGATGGGTATGGGCGCAGGTCCCGCAGGTGCCCTCGGCTTTGCAATGTCCATGCTGTCCACGCTGATCTCCGGCTTTACCGAGTATCAGCAACGCAAGAACGAAATCCAGATCAACTACACCGCCGAACAGCAGGAGCTGGACTATCTCCGCTCCCGCGCGGGTCCATTTTATAACGGATCGAGGTAAAAAAAGCCATGCGTATATTTATCTTTGAGAACGGGCTGAAAAAAGCCCCCACCGAATACAGTCAGTATTTGGTCTATCCCTACTCTGCCGAATACAGTCACGACACCGCGCTGGGTGCGGCATCGGTCACCCTCCGCAATATGGAGCGGGAGGAGACCTTCGCCCCCGGCACGGTGGTAATGATCGGAGACGGCTACTGGACGGACAACACCCTCGATCAATGGGTGATCGTGGACACTGCCCGAGGCACCAACCACGCCAACCGCAAGCATACCCACACGCTCTACCTGTGCGACATCACCAAGCTGCTGGAGCGGGAGGTCATCGGGAATAAGACGTTTACGCGGTCGATGGTGAGAGGGACGATAAAAGACTTCGTCGTGAAGAAATGCTACGTAACCATATTTGATTCAAACTCGGATCGTAGTAACAAAAATGATAGTGACGACGAGCAGTATTATGTAAAACCGGTGTTGTTTACACCAATAACCGTGACTGACAGAATATCTTTTCCGTCATTTGCAGAGGTATTCCCAAATGCTCAAGCATTTGGCGGAGCTGGTGCTGACGAATACGGGATCGCGGTGCGTATCAATGGAAAAATCCATTTGCAAAGCAACTGGAAGCTATACAGCGGCGACAGCGGCGTTGACATGGGCTATTCGACGGTCATCGACTCTAATGGTAACACTACTACCGAATACGTATCCGAGGAAAGCTGGATGAACGAATATGGCAGCAAGACCTATGTCGACATATCAGAAAACGGAGCGATAGAGCTTGAATGGTGGTTCGATTCTGTAGGACATGAAAACAAGCGTCAACTTTTTGTCTACATATACAAGGACACATCCGGAAATGCTTCTAAATCACAGCTCTCCTTCCTCAACGCCTGCTACATCCTCGGCGCCATCGCCAGAGAAGGGCGAATCACCGACCAACTGAAGATCCAACCCGTGGGCGAAATCGCTACCCGTGCGATGAACGCCGAGATCGTGGACGTGGATCTGTCGGGCGCAACCCTTCGGGAGGCAATCGACACTGTGGCAGGCGTGGGTGGATGCTTCTGCCGCTATCGGCTGGAGTACGACACCGACGCAGGCGCATTTACCCACTACGCCGATATTTACCCCATCAGCTCCCGAGAGGTGGCTGACACCTCCCAGCTGGGAACGCCAGTCCTGCGCAAGATGAACGACAGCATCGAGGGTGCCTGCTCCGCTATGGACAGCACGGTCAACCATCTGGTCTGTGCCAGCGATAGCGGCGTGTCGGCTGAGCCGTCCAGCAAAGCGTGGATGTCACTCAGATCGGAAGAGGTGCGCGTCACTGAGGAATCAGCGGAGGTGCAGGTCGCTAACGGGATCTACCGCGTGGAGAAGCTGGAGGTCGCCTACGAGGATCATTCGGCGGACATTACGAAGTACCTGTTTGAAAAAACCGAGTACGATCTGCTGTCCTCCTACGCACCCGCCTATCCCCGCTCCAAGTCCTATGCGCTCTACTATCAGAGAGGGCAAAACAGCATCGGCGGTCTTTCCTTTGAGATTGAGCACGCGCTGGGCCAGCTTTTTGCATCTCCATCAATCGTCAACATCTGCAACGCGGAGTTCGGAACGTCCTACGATGATATTGGGTGGGAAATCACAGGGTCTTCGGGCGTCATGCAATACCCGAAGCTACACTTCCGCGTGACTTACATCCCGATCATCAACACCCGCGTGCGGCAAGCTAAGCCCGACGCGGCGGACAATGCCACCAGCAATGTGATTGTGTATAACCAGTCCGCAGACTATGTGGATTCCGACCGCTACGGGCGCAACATCGCGGGTGCGGCGGAGCGAGGCGGCCAGCCCGGCAAGACGGTAAGCTACAAAGCAAAAGCGAGCGCGGCGATCCCTTCCCCCGGTACGCTCTACCCGGACGATCCCGACTACACGATCAGCAAGGTCACGGTGGAGCGCGGGAAGGATGTCAAGACTGTCCAGCTGAACCTGGCGCGGCATTTTAACCGTCTGAATCCGTTTATCGGCATCGACTCAGAGCCCCGTCTGTTTGAGATCTCCGAGCATCAGTACGTAGACCGCAACGTGATCTACGAGGACTACTGCATCATCGGCGACGCGGCAGACGGAGGGTCTGCAAGTCTGATCACCGCAGCGGGCGTGCAGGGCTTTGCGGATGCGCTGGCTCTGACATCGGCAACGGGCGACGACACGCCCGAGATCGCGGTGACCACGGGGATGACCGAGGGCGGAACGGCTCTGACATCCTGCATTCTGCCGATCTCCTCCTTCGGGCTGGGCAGAAGCCTGACCTTTACCTTCGGCTACAAGGACAACTATTCGGCAGGCGACAAGGTGAGTGTCACCAGTGCCGCAGGCGCGCTCTACAGCCTCAAAGAAGCCGTACCCTATGCAGATGTATTCGGCGAATTTAAGCGGCTTGTGCTGCGAATATACGCCAAGCAGGGCACGGCAGGGATCGATCCCGACAAGCTCCCCGAATACCACGACGGTGCGATCAGCGGCGGTAAGCTACTGTTTGATACTAATGAGCTCCAAAGCGACATCGTGGTGTACAAGGATTCCCGTGAGTGCATCAAGCTCACCTATCAGATCCACTTTGTCACCAACAAGGGCTGGATCATCTCCCCCGGTATGGCGGAGGATTTCCGGATGATCACGCGCAAGTCCTCGGTGTTGACCAAAAAGGTACGTCTGTACCGCCTCGATTATGAGCTGAGCCGCATCGACACCGTGATCGACCTCTCCCGCGCGACCGCAGAATCCTATACCACCCGAAGCGGATCGGTGCAGAACATCCCGCTTGTACCGTCAGCAACAAGCAAAGCGGACAAAGCGGTTGTGCTTGACCCTGTTGTGTTCGGCACCTTCCGCGAATACAACAAGTTCAGCGGCGCGGGCAAGGCGTGGGCGGTAGCCTACGAGGACGGCAAGCTGCTCTTTGGCAGTAACGAGCACATCACCGCAACAACCATCCTCCCCAACATCAACTTCACCTTCCGCCATACGACGGAGTAAGGAGAAATTATGAAAGTATATCTCAATTCGGAGGGCGCGATCGTACAGGTCGTCCCCTCCACGATCCCCAGAGGTAGCACCGTCACCGATTTTGAGGTAGAGGGACCCTTCTCCGCCGTTGCAATCTCGGTGCGCTTTACCCTCCGTACCGGCACCACCGATCCGCTCCTGTTGACCCGCGTCAGCGCGGTATCGTCTCCCGGTCTGAACGTGTGGTCGGCAAAGCTCCCCTTCGTCGTGACCGAGTACGCTGGCAAGGTGCCTTATGAGATCGAGGTGCAGGACGGAGAGGGCTACGTCATCAAGTCCACTCGCGGCACGCTGACCATCACGCCCGGCGAGGTACCCACGACCCCCGATGCACCCGATGCAGACGCATGGGCGCAAATGATCGGATGCCTCAACAAGATCTACGACGCCGTAGCAAACGGAGACGGCGACACGACCGAGCTGGAGACCGCTATCTCCGAGCTGCAGAACTGGGTCACCGACTTTGAGGAGCGACGATCAATCACCGATAGCGATACCTCTACTGTATACGAGCTGATCGCCAGCACCCTGCACGATCGGCTGAAGGAATTGATCCAAAACGGGCAGACAGCGATCAACGGCTCTGCTATGGGGTTGATGTACGTCTCTGAGATCCCCTATTTGCGGATTTGGGCGTCGCTACTCATCAATGACAATATGATATCCGGCAAGAGCTTGCAAAATGAGGAAATCCTCGCTGTCAACGGTGACAAGCACATCCGCTTTACCACCGACGAAGAGATGGACCCCATCCTCGAAATGTTGCAGGCTTATACCAACGGTGAGATCACGGGCGGCAATACCATTTGGGCGTCAACCATCTACACGGACGATATGCCAGGTTACAGCTTTACGCCGTCAGATCTATCGGGTGTCTCTGCCCGCGACGTACGAGAGAATGACCTTGTTATAACCGCAGACGGCGGCTTGTATCGGATCGCTGTTGTTTACACAGATCCTGCGACGGGCGGATTGCTCCGCGCGGAATCCGTATTTGTAAGCTCATTCAAAGGCCAACAGAGTGATAAGGGTGACGCCGGCACGGGCGTTACCGTAATCCGCGAGACTAACTACGAGGTTTTGGAGACCGAAGGCACCGTGCTGGCGACAAAGCTCACTCCTGCGGAGTTCCTTGCGTCGGCGACAGGCGGTATGGAGCTGCAGGTACAATCTGACGACGGAGTCGATTGGTTTGTTTATCAGTTGCACGATTATTTGAGCGCAGGCGACATTGCATATTTTTCGCGGCAAGACGGCAGTGTTGCACATACGATCTCAATCGAGATCGCCGAAGATGGCACGATGAGCGTAGGGCACATCAGTCATCAAGCCCTCGGCGGGTCGTCTATTGACACCGCCGCACTGAAAACAGAGATCATCAACGCGGTCTACCCCGTCGGCGCGATCTACATCTCCTACAGCTCTACCAGCCCTGCGACGCTGTTCGGCGGATCGTGGACGCAGATTCAAGGACGGTTCCTGCTGGCATCGTCCGGCTCGTACACTGCAGGCTCCACAGGCGGTGAGGCGACTCACACGCTGACCACCGACGAGATGCCAAGTCATAACCATCCGACGCAGTTTTTCTCCTCTGACGACACCTGGAAGGGCTCTGCAAAAGCCGCTGTGATGGCAGCTCAGTGGACAAGACCGACGGCTTACAACGCCACTAACGTCTCCACCGACGCTACAGGAGGCGGATCGGCGCACAACAATATGCCTCCCTATCTGGCGGTGTATATGTGGCGCAGAACGGCGTGATCGGAGGTGAGAGTATGACAATAACCTGGACGGTAATCCTCGCCGCCGCGTCGGCAATCGTGCTGATCTCCAACGCCGCTGAAAAGATCGTTAAAGCGGTAAAGGCAGCCAAAGCACCGAGCAAGCAGCAGGACGATAGGCTGGACGAGCTGGAGCGGTGGCGCAAGGAAGTGGACGGCAAGCTCAACAACGACCACGAGCGGTTCGAGCTCATCGACGCCGATAACCGTGTCACCCAGCGGGCAATTCTGGCTCTGCTGGACCATGGAATCGACGGCAACAACATCAAGCAAATGCAGGACGCAAAAGAAGCCCTGCGCAATCATTTGATTAACCGATAGGAGGTACATATTATGGATTTTGGAATTGCAACTGTGGCGGGCATCACCGTCATCTGCTATCTGGCGGCTATGCTGATCAAGGCGACCGCATTGCCTAACAAGTGGCTCCCCGTGATCTGCGGAGCGCTGGGAGGCGTTCTCGGCATCGTCGGGATGTTCACTATCCCCGATTTCCCCGCTGCTGACGCATTGTCTGCGGTAGCTGTGGGCGTTGTCTCGGGACTTGCCGCTACCGGCGCAAATCAGATTTTCAAACAGATCAAAAAGGAGGACTAACGCTATGGCAGTAAAAATCGGACACTCATCTATTGACGAGCGAGGCAAGGCGATCGGCGGCTCTGCCGGCGATCAGAACGGCAAGGAGGTCTGCACCCGTGGATGGTTTGCCTACGGCTGGACGGTGC
>JAFTPF010000053.1 GCA_017463445.1 Clostridia bacterium | reverse complement strand
GATGGCGTTTTCACAGCGAATGGTACACTTCCTTTTGCATTTAGCGTTGTTAGTATTGTACCACGAAAACGGTAATTTGTCAATGCCGTCAGAGGGCAAAGCTCAACAGCACCGCAAAGATCCCCGACAGGAGTCCGATCACAAGCCGCGCCTTCAGAAGCCGATCCCCCTGCACGGCACTCCCCGCCGCCATACATTGCATAAATACCGATATTCCGCCAAATCCCGCTGCCGCACCTGCCAGCCCCATCCGAAGCGGAAGCAGAAGGGAGAGGTCGGCAACGGCGGCAAGACCTCCCGTGATCTCGAAGAAGGCGGCGGTGACCGCCTGCACGAGCGCAGACAATTCGCCTGATGGCAGGAGAGCGATCAGCGCACGATCCAAAAAAGCACGAAATACGGCGAAAAACACCACAAAAACGGTGAGATTCAGCATTCCCTGCCCCGTGGCTTTCAGCGACTGTGCCAAAGCGGCAGGAGTTGGCAAAGTGCGATCCTTCGCCTCATTGGGGGCGGGATGGGGCGTGCGGCGCGCCATCAAGATCCCTACGGTCAGGGCGGCGGCGGTGGAGGCGATCCACAGCATCCAGCCGATCCGTCGGTCGCCGAAAAAGCGTGCCCCCACGCATCCCGTCAGGAAGGCGGCGGATGCGTTGTTGGTGTAGCAGGCAAGTCGGGATGCTTCCTCCCGTCCGATCCGTCCCGCCTCCAAAAGTCTCGACGCCAGCATCGCACCGATGGGAAAGCCAGACACCAGCGCGATCACCAGCACGCCCACCGAGGCGTCGGACAGCCGAAAGAGCCGTCCGATCGGTCGGCAGAGGAACGCGGGCGGTGCGGCGAAGCAGGTAAGCAATCCCCCCGCCGCCGCAATGGGAAAGAGGACGGGGATCACCTGCCGCACGCAAAGGGACAGTGCGTCCGACACCGTCCTTGCCAGCAGGTCGGCGTCCCGCAGGGCAAACAGAACAAGTCCCCCCAAAAGAAGCAGGCAGATCTGCCCGCCCCGCCCTTTTGCGTATCCAAGCAACCGATGCGCTCGGCTTCCTCGCGATTTACTCGTGGTCATAGCATCTTTCGCATCCTTTCGGAATAGACTTTTTTTGCAATCTTATTATTTTTTCGGGAGGAATATGCCATGGAAAAAGAACAGGTACCCGTATCGGGCTTTGAGGTGAACTTCGTCCCCGGCGAGGTAACGGTGACGGGATGCAACGGCGTGCTGGTCTACGAGGATGAGGTGATCCTGCTTCGCCTGTCGCAGGGCAGACTGAGGATCGACGGCAGCGGTCTGATGCTGAAAAGCTACTACGCAGGAGAGATGCAGATCAGCGGGCGCATTCGGGGAATGGAGCTCTGTCCCCGATGATCTTCCGCCTCTTTTGTCTGCTGATCGGCTATGCCAAGATCACGCTGGGCGGTCGGGCGGAGGCGGCGGCTACCCTTTTTCTACGGGAGAAGATCAACGTTGCCGCTCAAAAAAAGGGCGACGGAGGACGGCTGTCCTTCGTCGTCCCGCTCTACGAAAAGCGAAAACTGCTCCGTTTGCTTGCTGTCTACGGTTTCACGGTGGAGTCGGTGGAGTACGGCGGTCTGCCGCCCTGTCTGTGGCAGTTCCGCCGTCGGGTAGGGCTACTGCTGGGACTCTCTGCCGCCGCCGCGATCACCGTGTCGGGCTCGCTCTTTCTCTGGCAGATCCGAGTAGTGGGTTGTGAGACGGTCAGTGAAGACGAGGTGCTGACCTTGCTTGCCGACGAGGGCGTGGAGGTGGGCAGCTACATCCCTCCCATCGACGCTATTGTCACGGCGCAAAAGGTACTGCTGAAGGACGACCGCATCGCCTTCATCGCTGTCAACATCATCGGCACCCGATGCGAGGTGCAGGTCACCGAAGCCGCCTTTCCGAACGCTGCACCCAAAGACGACCGCCCCTCTTCCCTGACGGCAAGGTTCGGCGGGCTGATCGAGCGGATCGAGATGTACGACGGACAGGTGATGATAAAACCGGGCGAGGCGGTCCTGCCGGGGCAGGTACTGATCTCGGGGCTGTGCGAGATGGAGGAAGGCAGATGGCGGCTGACAGCGGCATCGGGGAAGGTCTACGCCAAGGTGGAGCGCACCTTCACGGTGGAAGTCCCGCTCGCTGAGGAGATTCTCCGTCCCACCGGAGAGTCGGCAGTAAAAAAGTCGCTGATTTTTTTTAAAAAATCCGTAAAACTTTTCGAAAGCAGTAGCATTTTGACCCCAACTTATGGTACAATAATAAGCAAGGATACGCTGACTCTCCCCGACGGAACGCCGCTCCCCATCGCCATCGCCACCGAGCGGACGGTTGGATTGGAAAAAGTCACCCTCACCCGCACGGCAGCAGAGGCGGAATCGGTCGCCTCGGAGCGGATAGCGTCGCTTGTGGCAAAGGAGCTTCGGGAGGCGGAGATCCTGTCGCTGACCCGCTCGGTAGAGCACACCGACAAGGGGGTCACGCTGACCTGGCAGGTCTACTGCATCATGGATATCGCCGAAAGCGTACCTATGACCGGACTGCCGGACAGCACACAATCACACACAAACACAAATATATTCCCCAAGAGTTTTTGGAGTTCCAAGAACCTGAGCTTGTCGAAAAAATCTTCATGATAACCGGAGGAAGGGGATCCAGAGTTCGGCAAAGCCGAACTCTAATAGTTGCGCTACGCACAACTATCGGCCATACTCAAACGCCGAAGTTTTTCCCCTTCCTCCAGACCGCCTTCCCCATTCCTTGGCTGGCGGCAGTTCTAAATTGATACTTTTTCGACAGACTGCAAGAACTTTTTTCAAAAAGGTTCTTGGCGGGTTCCAAGGGCGGTGCCCTTGGCAAAAAGGTTCTTGACCGGGGATTGGGGCAGAGCCCCAAATGAGAAAGGATTTTATGGAACAGTTTCTTCCCATTGAATCGGCGGCGCAGTCTGCCGCGATATTTGGCAGTATGGATCGCAACGTGATCCTTATCGAGAACCGTCTTTCGGTGCGCATTTCCCTGCGCTCGGGCGAGGAGAATACCATCGCCGTCTCGGGGAGCGAGGCCGACGTTGCCGTTGCCATCGCTACTCTCTCTCATCTCAAGCGACTGGTGGAGGTGGGCGAGGAGGTCAACGAGCAGAAGACCGAATACGCGCTGTCGCTCTGCCTGTCGGGCGAGGGCGGCGATCTGGACGCCATGGGCAGCGACTGCATCTGCATCACCGCCAAGGGCAAGCCCATTAAGGCGAAGACCGTCGGTCAAAAGCGATATGTGGATCTGATCCGCAAAAACACGGTCACGCTGGGCATCGGTCCGGCGGGTACGGGCAAGACCTTCCTTGCCGTTGCCATGGCGGTGACCGCCCTTCGCCGCAAGGAGGTCTCGCGCATCATCCTCACCCGTCCCGCAGTAGAGGCAGGCGAGCGGCTGGGCTATCTCCCCGGCGACCTGCAGAGCAAAATCGATCCCTACCTGCGCCCCCTGTACGATGCACTGTACGAGACCATGGGTGCCGAGGCGTATGCCCGCAATCTGGAGAAGGGCATCATCGAGATCGCACCGCTGGCGTATATGCGCGGTCGAACGCTGGACGATTGCTTCATCATCCTGGACGAGGCGCAGAACACCACCCCCGAGCAGATGAAGATGTTCCTGACCCGTCTGGGATTTGGCTCCCGCGCGGTGGTCACCGGCGACCTTTCCCAGACCGACCTGCCCCACAGCATCCAGAGCGGTCTCGGACAAGCGGTGCGGATCCTCGAGGGCATCGAGGACATTGCCATTCACGAGTTCACCTCCCGTGACGTAGTCCGTCATCGGCTGGTAATGAAGATCATCGAGGCATACGACAAGCACGATCGGGAGAAAGCCGCCAAGGGTGACCGTCCTGTCCGCACCTTCAGAAAGCAGAACGGACAAAACTGATATGAAAACGACCATTTATATTGAAAACGAACAACATTTGTACAAATGCGATTTCGCCCTGAAGCATCTACTCCACTCCGCCATCCGTGCGACGCTGGCTTACGAGGGCTTCGAACGCCCCGCCGAGGTGTCGGTGACGCTGGTGGACAACGCCCGCATCCACGTTCTCAACCGTGAGCGGCGAGGCGTTGACCGCCCCACCGACGTGCTCTCCTTCCCGCTCTTCGACGAGGATTTCGGCGACGGCGAGTATTGCGCGCTGGGCGACATCGTTCTTTCCATGGAGCGTGCCGCCGAACAGGCGAAGGAGTACGGGCACTCCCTGAAGCGGGAGGTGGCCTTCCTCACCGTCCATTCCATGCTCCATCTACTGGGCTACGATCACGAGACCTCCCCCGAGGATGAGGCGGATATGTTCAGACGGCAGGAGGAGATTTTGGAGAAAATGGGGATCGGAAGATAAGAAACAAATAAAGCAGATCATCGTGATCGGACGCGCGATGCGCGCCCCTATAGGTGCCCCTATTCGTAACGCCCGATTCCTCTGATATTTGTAGGGGCGCGCATTGCGCGTCCGCCCCCCATTTCAACCGTCTCTCTACCGCGAATTTCCCCAAAACTCTTGCAAAACGGCATGAAAAGTGCTATACTAAGGTGTTATCACCAACCTGACCGAAAGGATGCGGCGTCCTGCCGCCAAACATAGATATGCAAAAAATCGGATTCCTTGCCATCGTCGGCAGACCTAATGTGGGCAAGTCCACCCTGCTCAACGCCCTCTTGGGCGAAAAGGTGGCCATCGTCTCCAAGAAGCCCCAGACCACCCGTACCCGAATCACCGGTCTCCTCACCGAGGGCGAGAATCAGTTCGTCTTCCTGGATACTCCCGGTATGCACTCGCCGAAAACCCGTCTGGGCAGCGTGATGGTGAAGGCGGTCAGCACTGCCCTTGCCGACGTGGACGCGGCGATCCTGGTTGCCGACGCCTCCCGCGCCCCCGGTGACGTGGAAAAGCAGCTGCTCCGCCGCTTTGAGCAGGACGGCATCCCCGCTATCCTCGTGCTGAACAAAACCGACCTTTCCAGTGCCGTCAAGGTGGGGGAGGTCATCACCGCCTACGCCGAGCTCTTTGACTTTGCGTCGGTCGTGCCGATCTGCGCGCTGAAGGAGGACGGCGTAAACATCGTCAAGCTGGAAGCCGAAAAGCTCCTCCACGAGGGCGAGTGGATCTTCGAGGAGGATGCCCTCACCGACCAGCCCGAGCGGCAGATCGCAGGTGAGATCATCCGCGAAAAGATCCTGCGCCTGATGGACAACGAGATCCCCCACGGCACCGCCGTGGTCATCGAGGAGTTCAAGGAAGAGGGCAAGATGCTCCGCATCCGTGCCGAGATCTTCTGCGAGCGCGAGGCGCACAAGCGGATGCTCATCGGAAACGGCGGCTCCATGCTGAAGAAGATCGGCTCCTACGCCCGCGAGGATATGGAAAAATTCTTCGGCGTGAAGGTCTTCCTGGATCTGTGGGTCAAAGTAAAAGAAAACTGGCGGGACAGCGATTTCATCATCCGTGATTTCGGATTCAAGAATCAGGACTAACACAATTATAAACGGAAAAGGAAGTGAGCCGTATGCCGAGACAGGAAGCTATTAAAGGAATCGTCCTGCGCGTGGTTCCCACGGGCGACGGCAATAATCTCCTCACCGTGCTCACCGGCAGCCGCGGCAAGATCACCGTGTCCGCCCCCGGCAGCCGTTCGGTGTCCTCTCAGCGGCACGCTATCTGCCAGCCCTTCTCCTACGGTGAGATGTTCATCACCGAGCGCAAGGCGGATCGGTGGTACCTGAAGGAAGGCACGCCGGAGGAGACCTTCTACCCCCTTCGAGAGGATCTGACCCGATTTGCGCTGGCAGGCTACATAGCGGACGTGGCGTTGCAGGTCGCTACCGAGGAAGAGGAACAGGAAGATCTGCTCCGTCTGCTCCTCAACACCCTATACGTCCTCTGCTATCGGGATAAACCGACCTGGTTCGTGAAGGCAGTCTTCGAATGGCGTCTGGCGGCGATCATCGGCTTTGAGCCCGACCTGCTTGCCTGTATGGAATGCGGAAAGACCGAGCCGCCCTTCGCCTTCGTGATCGAAGAGGGACAACTGATCTGCACCGACTGTATGCTGAAGGAAGGCACGCCCCCTGCCCACCCGTTGGAGGTGTCGCTCCCCCTGCTCCGCTCCCTGCTGAGAGTGCCGCTGCAGAAGCTCTACTCCTTTGATGCAGACGAATTACTGCGATGGGAGATGTCCTCCCTGTGCGAAAAGCACCTCTTGTCCCATCTGGAGCGCACGCCCTCTACCCTGCAATTCTACCGCTCGGTAGGAGAGTAAATCAACACCACTCGGGCGACAAGCATTTGTCGCCCTTAAGAAAAGTTCTTTGCGTCTCTTTCTTCCAAGAAAGAGACCGGGATCCAAGGGCAGAGCCCTTGGCGGAGCTCGAGGCAGAGCCTCGAATTTGATTAATTCCATGAAAGATTATACGAAAGCATTAAAAACACTGGAATATGATAAGATTCTGTCTCTGCTGGCGGCAGCGGCGCAGACTACGGGCGCACGGGAGATGGCACTTGCCGCTACTCCCGAGGATGATCCCGTAAGGGTCGCCAAGCTCCAGCAGGAGACCGCCGATGCCAAGTCGCTGACCGAGCATCACGGCACGCCCTCCTTCGGTATGGTCAAGGACATTTCCGATAGCGTGGAGCGAGCGGGCAAGGGCGCAATGCTCACCCCCCGGGAGCTGTTGGACGTTGCCGATCTCTTGTCCTCCGCATCTTCCATGCACGCTTATTCGGCACGGCGGGACATTCGGCTGGGCATCCTTGCCGAGCGGTTTACCCGCATCTACCCCAATCAGCCGCTGGAACGGGAGATCCGCCGCTGTATCCTCTCCGAGGATACCATCTCGGACGACGCGTCTCCGAAGCTGTCGGACATTCGCCGCGCCATCCGCAACACCAACACCAAAATTCGCGACACCCTGCAACGATTCATCTCCTCTGAGAGCAACAACAAGTTCCTGCAAGAAAACTTAGTGACCATCCGCCAGGGGCGCTACGTCATCCCGGTCAAGACCGAGCATAAGGGCGAGGTCAAGGGACTGGTACACGACACCTCCTCCTCGGGTGCAACCCTCTTCATCGAGCCGATGGCGGTGGTGGAAGCCAACAACGAGCTCCGTGAGCTGGAGTCCGCTGAAAAGAAGGAAATCGAACGCATCCTCTACGCTCTGTCGGCACAGTCCGCCGATTTCGGCAATGCGCTGATTCACAACTACCGCGCTATCAATGAGATCGCGTATATCTTCGCTCGTGCGGAGCTGTCCTATCGGATGCGCGCCACCGCGCCCATCCTTTCCGAGGGCGGCGAGATCGATCTGCGATCCGCCCGCCATCCCCTGCTCCGCTCCGAGAAGATCGTCCCCATCGACATCCGTCTGGGCGGCGAGTTCGACACGCTGGTCATCACCGGTCCCAACACCGGAGGTAAAACTGTTTCGCTCAAAACCTTGGGACTCTTCACCCTGATGGCACAGACCGGTCTGCAGATCCCTGCCGCCGACGAGTCGAAGCTCCGCATCTTCTCCTCGGTCCACGCCGACATCGGCGACGAGCAGTCCATCGAGCAGTCGCTGTCCACCTTCTCTGCCCATATGACCCATATCGTCTCCATCCTGGATAAGTGTGATGCAAATTCCCTCGTCCTCTTCGACGAGCTTTGCTCGGGTACCGACCCCACGGAGGGTGCCGCACTGGCGGTTGCCATCGTGGAGGAGGTCCGCAGAAAGGGCGCGCTTTGTGCCGCCACCACCCACTACAGCGAGATGAAGGTCTACGCGCTGGAGACCGAGGGCGTTTGCAACGCCGCCTGCGAGTTCGATGTGACCACGCTGGCTCCCACCTACCGACTCATCCTGGGCGCACCCGGTAAGTCTAACGCCTTTGCGATCTCCACCCGTCTGGGACTTAACAGTGCCATCATCCGCCGCGCATCGCGGCTCATCGACGCCGACTCCAAGCGATTTGAGAAGGTCATCGAAAAGCTGGAGGAGAACCGCATTGAGACCGAGCGGAAGCTTACCGAAGCGGAAGAGCTCCGTGCGTCCTACGCGACTCTGCTCCGCGAGACCGAGGAAAAGCTCCAAAAGAAGGTCGAGGAAGCAGAAAAGGAGCGGGATCGCGCCACCGAGCAGGCGCGCCGCATCGTGGAGAGCGCACGCGCCACCAGCGACTACGTCATGGCGGAGCTGGAAAAGGCAAAGAAGGCCAAGGAAACCGCCGAGTTTGCGCAGAAAATGGAGGAAGCGCGGAACAATATCCGCCGCTCCATGAAGGAATCCTCCGAGGCGGTCAATCCCGTTATCACCCGATCGGCGGAGGATTACGTCCTGCCCCGCCCGCTGAAGAAGGGCGACGAGGTGGTGATCGTCAGCCTGAATCAGAAGGGCGTGGTCACGGCAACCGCCGACAAGCAGGGACTGTACGCCGTCAAAGCGGGCATCATCCAGACCCGCGTTCCCGAGTCCGATCTGATGTTGGCGGAGGACGCCCTTCCCACCGCTTCCAAGAAGGAGAAGAAACGTCCCGCCGCCTCCGGTAAGGCAGGCAAGACCTCTGCGCTCATCCGCGACTTCGCCTCCGAGCTGGACATCCGCGGCATGAACGGCGAGGACGGCTGGTTCACGGTGGACCGCTATCTGGACACTGCGAAAATGGCGGGCGTTCACTCGGTCCGCATCATCCACGGCAAGGGCACCGGCGCACTCCGCAAAGCTCTCTGGAACTTCTTCCAAAAGGATCCCCGCATCGCTTCCTACCGCTACGGACAGTACGGCGAGGGCGATCTGGGCGTAACGGTAATTGAACTGAAATGATTCCACTTCCTAAATACAATGACAGCAAGGCAGCACCTCTTTTCAGTGCTGCCTTCATGTTTTGGAGCTATCGCTTCTATTCCGATCGCATCGAGATCGACCGTAATTTTATCCTCTCCCGTGGGACGGTGATCTCGCTGGACAAGATCGAGATGATCACCTCCGAGAGCGATCCCATCCTTTCCCGCTTGGGACGGTGCAATCTGATCCTCACCTTCGCGGGCAATCTCTTCACCCTGTGGGGTCTGCCCGTAGAGATCGCAGACCGCCTAACGGCACAGCTTACCGACAGTGAGGAAGCCGAGATCGGATCGGTGCGTATTCCCGCCAAGGAGCTTTTAAAGAAATCGGCGATGCGCACCAAGCTGATCCGATACCTGTTCATTTTGGCAATCCTGTGGGGTGCGGTCTTCCTGATGGGCAGCGATCTGGTGGATTCCCGCCTTGCCCATACCATTTCGGACGCGGTCTTCCGTCACCTGCTGGTGGCGGGCACGCTGGTGCTCTCACTGGGTCTGCCTACGGTACTGCTTTGGCTGTGGGCGTTTACCGGCGGTTTTCTCCTACAATATCTCAAATATTATCGCTATACCGCTGCAAGACGGGGAGATCTGCTCTACTTCGAGTACGGCTTTTTGATTCATCGGCGGATCTATCTGGACGCCCGACGGGTCACGCTGGTGGAGTTTCGGCAATCCCCCTTGATGCGCGCCTTCGGATACGGCGAGCTTCACATCCGCGCGGTGGGACACAATCCGCGTTTTTTGAAGTCAAAACTGCTCCTTCCCATCTTGAAGGAGCAGAAACTTCCAAAGATCATGGAGATCCTCTTCCCTGCCATTCCCGAGAAGCCGCGCAAGCCTTGCCGACGGTCACTACTCTACGATTTCTTCTCGTGGAAGTGGCTCCTGCCGCTGCTTTGCCTTCCGCTGGTCTTCCTATTTGGTTGGCAATGGCTGATCGTGACGGTAGCGATCGCGCTGATGGTGACGGCATCCATCCTGTTGGAATACAAAAACGCCTACTTTGATCTTCCCGACGATCAGCAAACGCCTTCGCTTGTGATCCTCTCCAAAGGCGGCTTCTACCGCACCGCCGCGTGGATCGATCGGGAGCGGGTGGAGATGCTGGCGATCAGCGGCTCCCGACGCAAGCTGCGCCGAGGCTTTTCCAATATTCGGGTAAAGGTCTTCGGTAAAAGCGGAACCTATGCGCTGATCCGCAACGTGGGGATTGATGAAACGGAGGGGGAAAGGACGCCGAGATAAGAATTGTGCCACGGTTAGATTCGTGCCGTGCGGGTGGGATTCACACTCACCGGTAGAGGCGGGGCGGTAGTTGCGCATAGCGCAACCACGACTCCGCCCGATTCAAACCCGTTTCCACTCAAGGAACGGAAGATGCGTTTCAAACGGCAAAAACGCACCCTTAGACGGCTACTCATAGGGATGTTATCTTGGTTGGGAACGACCTCCCTGCCGTTCCTTCTAACCCAATCACATAGTAGGGGTGATTCACGAATCGTCCGCCAACCGCAATAATCAACCGCAGCACCAAACATAAGGTGCTGCGGTTAACTATTCGACAAATTGGGATTCTACTTTTTTCTAACACACCAGATCACATTCTTTGCAGAAGCATCCCCGGATTCTTTATGATACCCACCATAGACGTTCACAATCTCATAGCCAGCCAGTTCCAATAGATATGCCATCTCCTGACGATATGTCTGACGCATTTTCACTGGACGGATTCTTTCCTCAATAACTGCTCCATTATCATCTAAAGTTTCAAACTTCCAATTTCCGCTCATAATCTGTGTGTGTGGATTATAAGAAATTGCATTGTATATTTTTTCGCGTTTTCCTTGCCTGTTGGTATATTCCAATCTAAAAGTGTAGTCGGTGTCCTTTGTTTTCATCTGCTGCGCTTGAAAAAACGGATGTGGGTCAAACGTATTAAATGTTAGCATTCCACCATCCACTAAGTTATTGCGAATATTCAAAAGAGCAGTGCGTTGCAATTCGGGTGTCAGCAGATGCATAAATCCGCTTCGTGCTATAATCGCGCAAGAATATTTTCTATCACTCTTAAACGCCGTCATATTAGCTGGAAAGATATTAAGGTTGAACCCTTGGGCTTTTGCCTTATCTTTTGCTATACGACACATAGCCTCCGACAAATCCGTACCGTCAGCATATATCCCGTGTTCAGCAAGATATAGCAAGACCGCACCTGTTCCGCACGCAATATCAATCACGCCATCTTTTCCATAATCCTTTGCAAAATCAAGATAAAAGTCTTGAAATCCTGCATGATTATCTTCGATGCTGTACATTGCATCAAGGTAAAGGTCATAGTTCTCTGCTACATCATCATAATCATGTAAATCTTGTGGTACCATTTATTAATCGCAGATTGTAAAATGAAGTTGCACTACCCGATGGGGTAGAAATTTTCAAAAAAGAAAATCCATAGTAACAATTCCATGGTAGAATTGGAGTTGCGAGACAACAATTCGAAAGGAATGTCACTATGGACCACCTCAATT
>JAFTPF010000052.1 GCA_017463445.1 Clostridia bacterium | reverse complement strand
CAAGGGAGGCGTTGGATGGATCTGCTTTGTTTATTTTGCTGATAGCAATTTCAAAAGCATACTTTGTCAGTAAGCTGAAAACGACCTCAAGAGGTCGTTTTTTTCACTTTTTCGACGGGGGCGGCTTGACGGGGAATGCGCCGCTGACCAGGATAATATCGTCGCCGATGCGGACGATGTTCTCCCACGGGATGCAGCAGCGTCCTCTTCTGGCAAAGGAGAAGAGTGACGCCGTTCCCGGGACGATCAGCGCGCAGATCTTGCCCGTGATCGGGTCCAGCTCCAGATCGCAGACGTAACCCAGGCGCCGTCCGTCCTGTACGCAGATGATCTCTTTGTCGCGGAGGTTGGAAAAACAACAGGTCATGAGGTGTCCTTTCGGGAGAGCAGGAGATGGGGTGGCAGGCGGCAAGAATTTGCCGCCCTTTACAAAAGCTTTTGGCGGATTCCAAAGGCGGAGCCTTACAATAAAATGCAGATAAGCCCCGTGCTGCCTTCGTTGATGATGCGGGAGATGGTGTCGGAGAGCTTCTGACGGGCGTCCTCGGGCATGGCGGCAAGTTTTTGATGGAGTCCCTCGTTGACCAGCTCGTAGAGCGTTTTACCGAACAGATTGGTGGACCAGATGCGGGTAGGATTCTCTTCGAACTCCGACAGAAGATATTTGATCAGATCCTCGCTCTGCTGTTGGGTGCCGACAACGGGGGAGATCTCGGTCTCGATATTGGTGCGGATCAGGTGGAGCGAGGGGGCGGACGCTTTCAGCTTTACCCCGTAGCCGCCCGAATGGTGGACGATCCGCGGCTCCTCCAGCCGCATATCGGTAACATCGGGCTCTACAATGCCATAGCCGGTTGCTTCGGCTTGAGAGAGCGCACCCGCGATCTTGTCGTAGCGGCGTTTGATCTCAGCCAGCTCTCTGACGGTGGCGATCAGCTCCCGCTGGTCGGAGATGGACAGCCCTGTCCAGCCCGAGAGGACCTGATAATAGAGCGCAGGCGGCGGTGTCAGCTCCAGTTCGGCGCGGCCGATGCCCAGATCCAGCCCTCGCAGATCGGCGCGGTCGATGTAGTCCTCCTCGGCAAGGGCGGCGAAGATCTCCTCCGCCTGCCCTACACGGCTGATCTTGGCGGCGGCGGTGAGGAGTGCTTCCTGTATCCCACGGCGCACGGGATGGTCGGGCTCCAGCACGCTGACCCAGTCGGGCAGGGTGACACCCACCTCGCGAAGGGGGAACTGATGAAGTACCAGCTCCAGAATGTGGAGGATGTCGTCGGCGTCCAGAGTCTGACAGCTCACCAGCGCAACGGGAGCGTTGTAGCGAGCCTCCAGCTCCAGCGCCAGCGCCTCCGAGGCGGGATCGTCGGGGTGAGCGGAGTTGAGCACCACCACGAAGGGCTTTCCCAGGGCGGTCAGCTCGGCGGCGACCCGTCGCTCTGCCTCCTCATAGCCCTGTCGGGGCAGTTCGGTGACAGAACCGTCGGTGGTCACCAGTACGCCGATGGTGGAGTGGTCGGTGATGACCTTGCGGGTGCCCATCTCGGCCGCCTCGCCGAAGGGGAGGGGAGTGGTGCTCCAGGGGGTCATTACCATGCGGGGCTTGCCGTTCTCGGTCTGCCCCAGGGCGTCGGGAACGATGTAGCCCACACAGTCTACCAGCTTCACCGAAAGGCGGAGCTTACTTGCCGTCTCGATCTCCACGCCGCTGTCGGGGATGAATTTTGGCTCGGTGGTCATCACCGTCTTGCCTGCAGCCGATTGGGGCATTTCGTCCCGGGCGCGCTCCCGGTCGTAGGACTCGGGGATATTTGGCAGGACGATGGTCTCCAGAAATCGCTTGATGAAGGTGGATTTGCCGGTACGGACAGGCCCCACCACGCCGATGTAGATATTGCCGCCGGTGCGGGCGGCGATTTCGTTGTATACGGAGGAAGGGTTCATAATTGTCTCCTTTATGTGTCGGTTGTAGTCCACTTTATGCGGGGGAAGGGCGTTTGATGCAAGGAAGGCGGAAAAAGTGGTGCGCAGGGAGTGCGGAGTGGGATTTGATGGGAGGTGGTCGGAGCGGGCGGATATGGAATCCGTGCCTACGGTGGGGGCGGCGGAGAGGGATTTTTTGCATCGGTCGGTTGACAAGGGTGGGTGGGTGTGGTATACTATGGATAGAAAAATGCAGTTTGGAGGAAAGGAGCCGCCATGATCTCGATCATCGTGCCCGTTTATCGGGTGGAAGACTATATCTGCCGCTGTCTGGACAGTGTTATTGCGCAGACCTGCGCGGACTTTGAGGCGATCCTCATCGACGACGGCTCCCCCGACGCTTCGGGTGCCATCTGCGACGATTACGCTGCTAAAGACAGCCGTTTTCGGGTGATCCATCAGGAAAACGGGGGGCTATCTGCCGCCCGCAATACCGGACTTGCGGCGGCAAAAGGCGAGTTTGTCCTCTTTCTCGATTCCGATGACTGGCTCCATCCGCGGACGCTGGAGTTGCTTCTCGCTGCCCTCACCGAGACGGGATCGGATATGGCGATGTGCGATTTTCAAACTGCCGCCCGGTGGAGCGAGCCTACCGATGTTGGCACGCCTGCTGTTTCGGTGATGAGCGGCAGAGACGCCCTTCTCTCCCTCTATCGGCAGGGGGGCGGACGCTTCGTGGTGAGCTGGGGAAAGCTTTGGCGAAGTGAACGGTTGATCGCACTGGTCTTTCCCGAAGGGCACATCCACGAGGATGAGGCGACCACCTACCGTCTCCTCTATCCGCTGGAGCGGTTTGCGCTGGTGGAGGCTCCGCTTTGCTATTACTATCAGGGCGGCGGGGAGAGTATTACTCGTTCCGCCTATTCGAAAAAGCGGCTGGATGTGCTGACTGCGGTGGAGGAGCAGATCGACTTTTTCCTCTCCTGCGATGATCGGGAATGTCTGGATGCCGTTTTGCGGCGCTATCTGCAAAAGGCGATCGAACAGTGCGATGCCATTCGGGAGGAACTACAGGATGCGGCGCTGGCAGAGCAGGTCGTCGAACGCGTAGAGGCATTCTGCCGCCATCGGGGGCTTCGGATCACCTGCTCCCAGCGTCTGCTTCTGACGGGAGACACCGCCTCCAAGCGGAAGCTCCGTTTTGCCAAGATCCGCGATCTCATTCACGAGCGAGGATTCTTCGGCTGTATAGCTTATTATTGGAAGAAAATTTGAGGAAACGCTATGATTTCTGTGATCGTGCCCGTTTATAAAGTGGAAGAATTTCTTCCCGCCTGTCTGGACAGTCTGCTCTCTCAGACCGTCACCGATTGGGAGTGCATCCTGGTGGACGACGGCTCGCCCGACAAGTCGGGGGCGATCTGCGATGCCTACGTCGCTCGGGACGGACGGTTTATTGCCATCCATCAGCCAAACGGCGGCGTTTCCGCCGCCCGCAACGCGGGGCTTGACAACGCGGGGGGCGAGTTTGTCGCCTTTTTGGACGCCGACGACCGTCTGGCGCCTGACTTTCTGGAGCGGCTTGCCGCTCTGATGGAGACGGGCGTAGATCTGGCTGTTTGCGAATATCGGCGGATCCTGCCCGACGGGCAGCCTTATGTGGACGGCGAAGACGATCATATCGGGGAGTATCTCATTGATGCCGACATCGCGGACGGGGGAGAGCAGACCCCTGCGGGTCTGCGGCTGGCGGTATCCGATGCGGCGCTTGCCGAGCTGTGGAATACGGGGGTGCTGAACAGCGTGTGGGGAAAGCTCTACCGCCGCTCGCTGATCGAGGAGGCGGGGCTTCGGTTCGACACCGACCTGCACTTTGCCGAGGATATGCGCTTTGCCGCGGGATACGCGGCACGCTCTGCCATGTTCGGGGTTCTGGAGAAGCCTCTGTATCTGTACCTTTGGCGGGAGGGTTCGCTGACCACCGCGCCGAAGCCCGGGATGCTCCGCAACCGCTACCGTGCGCTGACCGCCGTTGCCGAAGGCTTTGCCGAGGCGGGCTGTCTAAAGGCTGCCGCTGCCGTTCGGGATCGGCTGGACTTTCTGACCCCCGAGCCATTTCTGGAGCGGATGGAGGACAAGGCTGACCGTCTGGCACTTCTGCAGGAATACTGCGGGTTGGAAAACTATCCGCGGATGCTGGCGACCATCCGTCAGACCCGCTCCCGGCTGACCTATCTGGCGTACAAGACCCGCTCTCCCCGCATCCTGCACTTTCTGCTGGGAGCGATGCTCCGTCGGCGGGGCAGAGAAGGAGGCGCGGTATGATCTCGTTTATGATTCCTATTTACAAAGCAGAGGAGCATCTTGCCCTTTGTCTGGATAGCTTGCTCTTCCAGACCGTCTCCGATTGGGAGGCGATCCTGATCGATGACGGCTCTCCCGATTCGTCGGGGGAGATCTGCGACGCTTACGTTGCACGGGACAAGCGGTTTATTGCCATCCATCAGCCCAACGGCGGTGTGTCCGCCGCCCGCAACGCGGGACTTGACAATGCGCGGGGCGAGTACGTCGCCTTCGTGGATGCCGATGACCGCTTGGCTCCCGATTTTCTGGAGAAAATGCTGGCCGCCATGGGAGAGGGCGTGGATCTGGTCTTCTGCAATTATCTGCGGGTGTCTCCCGAGGAGGAGACGCTCTACACCTCTTCGTACAGCGAAAAACTGGCGGCACTTTTGAAAAAACACTCCGATCGGGTCTTCCCGAGAGAGGACCGCGCCCTTGCCGCGCTGTGGGCGGCGGGTGTGCTCAGCGCCTGTCACAGCAAGCTCTACCGCCGTGCTCTATTGACCGAGCGCTTCGACGGCTCTCTGTCCTTTGCCGAGGACTCGCTCTTTGTGGCAGGGGCAGCGCTCCGGGCTGAGGCGATCGCCTATGTGGAGGAGCCGCTCTACCGTTATCTTTATCGGGAGGGCTCGCTGTCGGCGGGCTGGTGGAGCGGAATGCTTACCCAGCGCAGCCGTTCGCTGACCGCTATCGCGGAGCGATTTGCCGAGGCGGGATGTCCTCTGGCGGAGCGGGCGGCAAAGGAGATGCGGGACGGTCTGAATCCCGAGGAATTTCTGACGCAGATCAGTGATCGCCGCCGCGCGCTGGAGCTTTTGAAGGAATACTGCGCACTGCCGAACTACCCCGAGATGCTGGCGGTGATTGCCTCCACCCGCTCGAGGCTGACCTGTTTGGTGTACAAGATCCGTTCGCCGCGGCTTCTGCGGGCGTATTTGAGCGCTGTATTAAAGCGGCGGGGCTGATTTTTGCATAAAAAATGTTACCAAATCGTGAATTTTTCGGTTGAATCGTTGTTTCCTATTGACAAATCCGAGAAAATATAGTATATTGATATTGCAATATAGGCGCAATCGGGACATAATCAAATCTGCGCCACTTAAGAAAGGAAAGATATCATGAAAAAACTTTTCACTATCCTCTTGGCAGGTCTGATGGTATTCAGCATGGCGTCTTGCGCAGGCGAGAATGCCGATGCCGATGGCACCGACGGCAACAAGGACAATCCTGCGGCTACCACCACCAAGGCTACCATCACCACCGCACAGAAGACCGTTACCACTCCCAACTTTGACGATCCCATCGATCCCGATCAGCCCGAAGACTGGACTCTGATGGAGCTGAAGACCGACTGGCACTACAAGCTCTTCAATTGCCCCACTCTCTACAACAGCGCTGACGAAGGCACCTCTTACGATCCCGAGCTGGACGAGATGGCTGCTTGGCTGGCTGAAAAGGGTGAGGAATGGTACAAGGATGAGGCAGTGCTTGCCGAGATGGCAGGCTGGGAAGTTCAGACTGCTCCCATGGGCGACCGTTACGACGCTCTGGGCGACGGCAACTCTCCCATCGGTTGGGCAGGCGATATGCACGGTCTGATCGGCTACACCACCTTCGAGCTCACCGAGGAGCAGATGACTTGGGTAGCTGCTGCCGACATCAATGACATCTACATGGACGTTTGGTATGACAACACCTTCTACATCTGGATCAACGGCACTCTCGTTTACTCTCACGACGGTGAGGGCGCTCCTCAAAGCCAGGGCGGTGCTGACTGGAACGACGCTCTGGAGCCCAAGGACTTTATGGAAGGCGTTGACATCCGCGAGATCCTCAAGGAAGGCGAGAACAACATTGTTGTATCTCTGAAGGACGGCTGGGGTGGACGTGAGTTCATCATGGCACTCGAGTGCATTTACTAAGATACCCGAAAAAACGACCCGAAAGGGTCGTTTTTTAGTTGCAAATTGCAAATGAAGGTGCAAAATCCGCCGAGCGGATTCTGTTGAAATCAGTTTACATGCCGACGTTTGTGCAGTGCGTCGTGGGGAGCGTGTGCGGGCGTTGTATCGTCGAAAAATATTGCGTGCGATGTTTTTTCTATTGCTTTTTTCGAAAAAACGGTGTATAATAAGGATACATCTATTTTTGTTGAAATCCAAGGAGGATCATATTATGGCAGGACCCGGAGGAGGATCGCGCGGCGGCGGTGGCGGTCGCGGAGGAAGCTTTGGCGGCGGAGGTCGCGGCGGTATGGGCGGAGGTCGCGGAGGCGGCTTCGGTGGCGGAGGATTCAGAGGTCCCCGAGGACCGATGTTCGGAGGCCCTATGTTCGGCGGACCGATGTTCGGTGGCTGGGGCTGGAGACGCAGAGGTCCCCGTTTCTACGGCGGAGGCGGCTGTCTCGGCGGACTGCTGGGTATGCTGATGCTGCCCTTTTTGTTGGTCATTATGGCGATAGTGCTGGTGTTCTCTTCGCTGGCAAGCTCCTTTACCATCCTCAGCGACGGCGGCATTGTGCCCTACAACGAGGAGACCTTCCAAGATTATGCCAACGAGCAGTATCTGGCGGAATACGGTTCCTCCGAGGACGGCATCGTGGTGGTGTTCCTGACGGCGGAGAACCATTACGATTTCCGTTATATCGGCTGGGTGGGCAATCACGTTGACACCAATGTGAACTATCTCTTTGGCGGGGAAGGCTCTCCGTTGGGGACGGAGATTCATTCGGCGGTGCCTGAAAATTACAAGTATTCGCTATCCTCCAATCTGACAGGCGTCACCAACCGCATGGCGGCGCGGGCGGCAGCAGTGAATTCCGGCTATATTTGCCAGGAGACGCAGGACGGTATGAAGTCCCACCTAGTTAATCGATCGACCCTCAGCCTTGATGCCGAGACGGTGAATATGGCGCTGACTGCATTCACCGAGCAGACCGGCATCCCTATGACCATCGTGGTGGATGAGATGGAGGACGTGTTTGGCAAGGAGATTCCCTTCAGCGTGATCTTTACGCTGATTCTGGCAGGCGGTATTGTGATCGTTGCCATTGTGTTGATCGTGAAGGCGGTCCGCGCTCGCAAGAGAGGCGGTAACGCGCCTCGGGGCGGTCAGCAAAGCTCGCAGAATGCGCAGAACAACGGCTATGACGACCGACAGTATTATTGATCGGCGCGACCGTGCACAGAACCGCTCCCACATCGGATGATGGGGAGCGGTTTTGTGCTGAAACCCAAGGCTTTTCCTATTGCATTTTCGAAGAAAAAGGCGTATAATTAATTGGAATTTATCATTCTGTTTTTCTGCGAGTTTCGCATTTGTGGTACAAACGCATCGGATGAAGCCCATGCCCCTTTATTCTTCAGAAAACAATTCATCATAATACCAACGCATGGGATTTTCGTGGATGTATTTAACCGTTTCTTTGTAATCTTCCCGACCCCGAAGGATGTGTTCATGAAGGGATGTTTGAAACAGCTTGTCGATCGGTTTGACTTCCTTACACTATCTCGTTGTCAAGGATTTATACGCACAAACTACATCCATCACCGTAGGGCGGGGGTGGTAGTTGCGCATAGCGCAAACTACTGCTCCCGCCGCCTCATTGGCAATCACCAATATAAAATGGATGTGATTCGGCATAATCACATATTTTTCAATCTTTACGGTAGGATAACGTCTTTCAATCAACAATAACTGTTCTTCCGCTATTTTTCCGTATTCCGTCAGTTCCAAAGCGGCGGGAGTAGTAGATGCTCCGCATCTACAGCCCCGCCCTACGACGCGAGATAACATACACCGACGATTCTGCGTACAGATAGTAACAAAATATGCGCCTGCTGTACTGTAATCATAATGATCTAACCGAGGATATTTACTTTTCGCCAACTCTCCTATATCCATCACCCACATCATTATAACACACAAACCCGCAGGCTGCAGAGACTGCGGGTTTGTAACATCCTTATTTCAAGCCCGCGTAGGGGACGGCTTTTTTGAAGCTTTTTGGGGTGCTACTGGGGGTGGGGCAAAGCCCCAATTAGTCCGCCAAACTGCCCATGGGATCCCACGGGAGCAGGACGATGGGCTCTTCCTTCAAGAGTTCTGCCTTGTCGGCGAGATATTTCTTGTGTACCACTGCCTGATAGACGAACTTGTCAAACCAGGTGTCGGATGCCATGTGATAGCCGCCGTTGGCACCGTCGGAGCCCCAGGAGTTTTCGATCTTCCAGCGGTTGGGCTTATCGTCCTCGATGTTCACGCCGGTGATGACCATGGCGTGGTTCATCTGGGACATATGATAGTCCAGCATCTCGGCTTTGGTCATGGAGTAGTCCAGCCCTGTCAGCAGAGCGTCGTTGTAGGACGCGTCGTCCCACGCCTTTTTCGCGCCGTCGCCGTACTTGCCGCAGTCCGAGCCAAACCAAACGATCTCGCCGTCCTCCAACTGTTTTCTAACGATGGACTTGAACTCCTCCATCTCCAGATTCAGATAGAGAATGGGGGAAGCCTCTACCAGATTGCCCAGATAAGACACGGTGTAGACCTTGTCGTAGGGCTTATCCTTGGTGGGGGCGTTGATGATGGAAACGTAATCGTCCAGCATATCGCCGATCATCTCGTCCCGGAAAGTGAGGGGTGTGTAGCCCTTTTCTACGATGTGCTTCTTGTCCTTGTCCACGTACTCCCAATCGAAGGTGGCGGGAGGCATGGTGTAGCACTGGCAGAGGAAGGTGTAGGTGCGGGCGAGAGCGTCCTCCTTCACCGCCTCCACGGCGGCGCGGTCGGCTCCGTCGGCGATCATCTTGCGGATCACCGAGGCGGTCTTCTTCAGATAGCGGTTGATGTGACCGTTCAGATTACCCGTTGCCGAAGACTGTGCCGTCTCGGGATAGGCGTCTTTGGGCACGATGCCGTACTTCTTCACGATGTTCACAAACATATCCCACTGTCCGCCGTCATGGACGCCGGTCTGGAGGATGAAGTCCACGGTGCGGTCGCCGTCGGGCAGATCGGCAGTGTTGATGATGCTCTCCAGGAAGTAATTGATCCGCTCAAACTTGTCCCAAAAGGCGAGATAGGACTGAGACAGCTCAAAATTGCCCAGATTCTTCTTCTTTGCCACGATCTCACGGAGCACATTGGTAGCGGCGAACAGCCAGCAACGGCCGCTGGCACGCTGATTGGTGGCGGTCATGGTAGGGATGTCCACCGAGAACTTGAACTGCATCTTCCGTGCGGCAACCGGATCGAAGGCGAGATCGCCCATGCCTACCTTAGCATAGGCGTGGGTGAGCAGGAGGTTCTTGGGATCGGCGTAGTAGATTTCGGAATAGCGTTCCAACGAGGGAACGGTAATGGGTATGGCTTTTTTCATGGGGATTCTCCTTTTGGGTAAAAACTATACCATCATTATACACGCTGTTGGGGAACTTGTAAATGGATTTTTCTAATTTTCTTGTAATATTTTGCCGAAACGGTTGACAAGAGCAGAGGAATGTTGTACAATGATACCAAATTCATCCCCTATGGAGGCAAAACATGAACGTTGCACTCATCAGCGCGTGGCACGTCCACGCAGGCGAATATTTTAACCGATTCAACAATCATCCAAACTCCCAAATTACCGCGGTCTGGGACGAGATCCCCGAGCGCGGCCGTGCGTGGGCGGAGAAAAACGGCTCCCGCTTTTACGAGAGCTACGACGAGCTGGTAGCCGATCCCGCCATCGATGCGGTCTGCATCACCTCTCCTACCAATCTCCACCCCGAGCTGATGATCAAGGCGGCTAAGGCGGGCAAACATATCTTCACCGAGAAGGTGCTGGCGATCACTCCCGAGGACGCGCGGGCAATCACCAAAGCGGTGAAGGATGCGGGCGTGATCTTCACCATCTGCTTCCCCCACGAGTCGGAGCCTCCCTTTCTGGTGATCCGCGACCTTCTCGACAGCGGCAAGCTGGGCAAGATCACCTACGCCAAATTCCGCAAAGCCCACACCGGTTCGGTGGACAACTGGCTCCCCGCCTTCTTCTACGACAAGGAGCAGTGCGGCGGCGGTGCCATGATGGATCTGGGCGCGCATCCTATGTATCTTCTCGAATGGGCGCTGGGCAAGACCAAGGCGGTCACCTCCACCTTCACCGAAATGACCGGCAGAGGCGTTGAGGACAACGCAGTCTCCGTGCTGGAGTTTGAGGGCGGTGCGATCGGAGTGTCCGAGACCTCCTTCGTCTCCTGGGGCAACCCTCTGGTCTTCGAGATCAGCGGCACCGACGGCTGGCTGCTAATGACCGACAGCGAGATCCGCTATCAGACCCGAGAGAGCGGCGGCTGGGTGCGCCCCGAGCTGCCGGAGCGCGCGCCTCACCCGGTAGACTACTTCGTGGACTCTGTAATGAGCGGCAAGCAGGGAACGATGTACACCATCGACGAGGCGCTGAACCTCACCCTCCTGATGGACGCCGCCTACAAGAGCGCCGAGAGCGGCAGGAAGGTCGCCGTAGAGGCGTAAGGGAGGTTGCTACCGTAGCCTCGGCAAAAACCGTTCGAACAGTGGTAAGCCTTCGAATGGGAGAAGCAAGCCCCTCCCCTCCCGATGTGCCTACGAACATCTTCCAATGCGCCTACTGCAAAATCCTCCCTCGAACGAGGGAGGATTGTTCGTTTATTCATTCGAATGCTCGACCGTCTCGGGGATCTCCTCGGGCTGACTCAGCAGTGCCATAAACTCTTCGCCGGTCAGGGTTTCTCTGTCGTAAAGATAGCCCGCCAGCTTGTGGAGCTTGCCGATGTTGGCAGCCAGCAGGTCGTACGCCTTCTGATACTGCTCCTTCACCAGCGCGATCACCTTCCGATCCAGCTCCTCGGAGAGCGCGTCGGAGCAGGCGAGGGAGGCGTCGTCGGAAAGATAGGCGCTCTGACGAGTCTCCAGCGCAACCATGCCGATCTCGTCGTTCATGCCGTACCGTCCGATCATGGCGCGAGCGATCTTGGTGGCTTGCTCAATATCGTTAGAGGCACCCGTGGTGACGTTGTGGAAAACCAGTTCCTCCGCCGCTCTGCCGCCGGTGATCGTTGCGATCTTGTTCATCAGCTCGGTCCTCGAAAGCAGACTACGCTCTCCCTCGTCCACCTGCATGGTATAGCCCAGCGCGCCCGAGGTGCGGGGGACAACGGTGATCTTGGTCACGGGAGCGGAATGGCTCTGGAGCGCAGCCACCATGGCGTGTCCCAGCTCGTGATAGCAGACGATCCGCTTTTCGGTCTCCGACAGGAGGCTGTTTTTCTTTTTATGACCCGCAATGACCGTTTCGATGGACTCCTCCAGATCCTCCTGGCAGACCGACTTGCGCCCCATCCGCACCGCGCGAAGGGCAGCTTCGTTGACGATGTTGGCAAGATCCGCGCCCGACGCGCCCGCGGCGGCACGGGCGATGATCCGCAGATTCACTTCCCCGCTCATCCGCACCTTACGGGCGTGGACCCGAAGGATCGCTTCCCTGCCGGCGAGGTCGGGCAGCTCCACGGCGATGCGGCGGTCAAAGCGTCCGGGACGCAGGAGCGCGGGGTCCAGCACCTCGGGACGGTTGCAGGCCGCCAGCACGATGATGCCGCCCGCAGGGTCGAAGCCGTCCATCTCGGTCAGCAGCTGGTTCAGGGTCTGCTCCCGCTCATCGTTTCCCGAGAACGCGCCCTGCCCCCGCTTTTTACCGATGGTATCGATCTCGTCGATAAAGATGATACAGGGAGCCTTCTCCGCCGCTTGCTTGAAGAGATCGCGGACACGGGACGCGCCCGCGCCCACCACCATCTCCACAAACTCCGATCCGGAGATGGAAAAGAAGGGCACCCGCGCCTCGCCTGCCACCGCTTTGGCAAGCAGGGTCTTACCCGTACCGGGAGGCCCCACCAGCAGTGCGCCCTTGGGGATCTTGGCGCCGATCTCACTGTACTTTTTGGGGTCGTGGAGATAGTCTACGATCTCCATCAGTGCTTCCTTGGCTTCGTCCTGCCCCGCCACATCGGCGAAGGTAACGGGATTGTCCGACCTCACATAGACCTTGGCGTTGGCTTTACCGATGGAGAAGATCCCTCCGCCACCGCCGCCTGCTCCGCCGCCCATCTTCTTGGAGAAGAGACGGAACACGAACATATACACCGCCACCATGATCACTACCGAAAAGATCATACTGATGATAGAGGAGAAGAAGGAGGTCTCCTCCTCGTCCACCTTGACCTGCCGGAAGGTGACGTCCGCGTCGTACAGGCTTTCCAGCAGACCCGGATCGTCCATGATCTTTTCGGTATAGTAGATGATCCCCGGCATCTCGCCACCCAGCCAGTCGTCGGCAAAGCCGGGCAGAGCCGACTCTGCTACCTTATCCCGATCGCTGACCAGCGAATAGTAGATGGTTTCGTCCTCAAACTGTACCCGATCCAAATTGCCCGCATACAGCTCGTCTAAAAATTGATCGTAAGTGGCTTCGTTGGTGGTGACCTGCGGCGTCAGCAGTGAGCTGAATACCATATTGAAAACCAGATACAACAGGAGCGCGATGGAGATCAGCCAGATCCACTTGCGCTTCTTATTTTGTCGATTGCTTGTTTGATCCATTCTATTTTTCAACCTCCCGGATGTCATACAGATAGTATATCCGCAAATTGTAAACTCCAAATGGATTTTTTCTCCACTCCTTTGACAAAGTCGTGAAAGTTATTGAAAAATTTTGTGAAGATTTGTAAATTCTTATATATCAAACGCTATGACAGAGTCCCGACAGACTAAAAAATCTGTCGGGGTTCTATCATCCTTATTGAGCGTCCCCTACTCGTCGGCTGCTTTTGAAATCCCAAATAGCAATAGCAAATTGCTTTACAAGGGCTTGCGGATGTGGTATAATACCCATACCATATCAATTAGGCGGTATTACCATGAAAGTGCATGAAATCATTGCGGAAATCCGCGCAAAAAATCACCTCACTCAAGACGCATTTGCAGAGCGTCTCTTCGTAACCCGACAGGCGGTCTCGCGTTGGGAGAACGGCGAATCCATTCCCAATGTGGACACCCTCAAGCTGATTGCGGAGAAATTCGGTATCTCTCTGGACATTCTCCTCGGCGTGGAGCGGAATGCCATCTGCCAGTGTTGTACCTATCCTCTTCACAATATTAACGAGCTGGGCACCAACGAGGACGGCACCCTCAGCCTCGACTACTGCATCTATTGCTACAAGGACGGCAAATGGGTAGATCCCAATTATACCGTGCAGGATGTGGTGGAGTATACTATCCCGTATATGACCTCGCCTTCAATGACCGCCGAGCAGGCACGGGAGTATTTGGAAAAGCTGGTCCCCACCTTGAAACGGTGGAAACGGTGAGCCAAGAGAATCCGCCTGTCCCTACAAAGTTAGCGGGCGCCTTTCTACATCAAAACTCCTCCCTCAAACGAGGGAGGAGTTGTTCGTTATTCCGCGTTATATGTCCCGGCTTCCACCTGCAGGAGCATTTCGTAAACGCCCTTGGCGATGATGGCGTAGCCGTTGTTATTGGGGTGGGTAGTATCCTTGAAGTTCGCTTTGCCCACGTTTTCCACCGTATAGCTGTACATATCAAAGAAGCTTGCCGCAAATCCCGCCGCTTCCAGCCTTGCGGGGAGCTGACTCTGCAGATCGCGGACGTGGTCGGCGGACGCACCGCTGGTACCGTAATACACGGCGGAGTTCATCACCACAAACTCCACATCCTTGTTCTTTTTGGTGATGTCTTCCACCAGATGATCGGCAGAGGTCAGGAACTTTTCGTCGTACCCCGCAGGCCAGGTGGTGTGCTGGATGAAGTCGTTGGTGCCCAGCATGAAAAGAACGTAGTCGAATTTGGAGGCGTATTTGGTCATGGCGGTGTACTGCACACAGCCGCCCCGGTAATGCCGCTCGTGATCCTCCAGCAGGGTCTTACCGCACTTGCCCAGATTGATCACCAGATGATCTTCCCACAAATAGCGCTCCAGAACGGCGGGATAGGAGTGAATGCTCCAAACGTCCGAGCCGTCGCCCTCGGTGATGCTGTCGCCAATGCAGGCAACGGTGATCAGATCAACGGTAGTGGAGAAATCCGCGTCGGCAGACAGATCCACGGCGGTAGTGCCTGCCGCCATCTGATCAGCAAGATAGGTCTCCACTGCGTCCCAGGCGTGATTGGTGGAGGCAAAGCAATAGGAGTTGCGCTGATCTCCGGTGTATGCGGAGGAGTCATAACCGCCGCCCACCACCAATTTAGAACCTACGACCTTGACGTAGGTGTCGTAGACGTCCATTGCATCCAGCGGATCGCTCTCGGCACGGTTGGTGGGACCCACCAGGATCTCCAGTGCTCCCTCGTCGGTAGAGGTGTCCTTGGCGATGGGGAGCACTACACCGGTCTGCGCCCAGATCCGCTCTGCAATATCTACGGCGATCAGCTTATAGAAATCATATTCGGTGGTAAACCGTGCCGCCAAACGGACATCGTAAGGATGAGCGGCATAAACTATGGTATAGCCTGCCAGATCGTTTGAGTTGACGGTCAGCTGCACAGAAGTGACGGCGGGGGAATCGGGTTCGTCGGGGACGACGGTGGTGGCGGGCTCGGTGGTGGCTGCGGGAGCCTTTCCGCAGGCAAACAGCAAGGGAAGTGCTGTCAGCATTAGTGCGGCAATGATGATTCTTTTCATAAATACCTCGGTTTTCATGATTCGTAACGCAATTGGTTGTAAGTTGAAAATAGTATACCATTTGCGCACGCGCTCGTCAAGCGGTCATTTGATAAATAGCCGATCCTACCATCAAAAGAACGCAATCATAGGCGATCTTACCAATGCGGGCAGGGCGACGCTGTGCTTTGTCCGTCCCGGACCGTCAAAAGACTCCCTGGGAGAGGGAGTCTTTTTCGTTGGGTTATTCGGTTCGGAGTGCTTCTACGGGATCCTTCTTCGCCGCCATCTTGGAGGGGAAGAAGCCCGCGATCATCGTCAGAACCACGCTCAACACGATCAGGAACAGACCGGCGGGGGGCAGGACTGCGATCCGCTCGATGTCGGTGTAATGCTCGAAGATCATGTTGGCGGGGATGCAGAGGAGCAGGGTGATCAGAATACCCAGCGCGCCTGCCGCGAAGCCCACGATCAGGGTCTCGGCGTTGAATACACGGGAGATGTCCCGCTTGGAGGCACCGATGGCACGGAGGATACCGATCTCCTTGGTACGCTCCAGCACGGAAATATAGGTGATGATGCCGATCATGATGGAGGATACCACCAGTGAGATCGAAACGAAGGCGATCAACGCGTAGGACACGAAGTCCACGATGGTGGTGACAGAGGACATCAGGATGCCTACCATATCGGTGTAGTTCATCTGATCCTTTTCCTCTACGCTCTCGTTATAGTCGGCGATGAACTGCACGATCTTTTCTTTGGACTCAAAGTCCTTGGCGTAGAAGTTGATGGAAGCGGGCTTTGCCTTTTCCGCGTCGCCCAGCAGGTACAGGTTGGATTCCAGCGTAGCGTCGGTCTGGGGAGCCATCTCGTACAGGGTATCCTGCAGAGTAGCGAACTCATCTTCGGACATTGCCTGCAGAAGCTGCACGAAGTTATCTTCATTTACCGTCATATTCAGCAGCTCGGCGTTCATATAGGCGTAGATCTCTGCCATCGTAGTCTCGCCGCACATCTGCTGCAGACCGGTGATCGCCACAGGCATCGTCTCGGATGCAGGAGCACCCATAATGGCAAGCATGATCTGTTCGGTGGTCATGGCAGGCAGAAGAGTTACCAGATTTTCCGGGGTAACGGTCACGCCGGTAAGCATCTGACTCAGCACGTTGCAGAGCATCTGCAGGGATGCAGCGTTGTCGGGAATCTGCGAGGCAACTGTCAGCATCTGCCCGATCAGCTGTGCCTGCTGGGTGCGATCCATAATATAGGCAAAAACGGCGAAGGTCTCCGCATTGACCGGAGGCTTCTCGCTGAATACCGCATGAAGCTGCTCGGTCATATAAGCGTAGATCATATCCATGGTAGCTTCGTCGATGGAGTCGATCAGCTTACCGATGGTCTCTTTGGTGTAGGTGGTCCGCTCAAACTTCAGACCGGTGAGGACGTTGTATTCGGGTGCCTTCTTCTGCTGATTGATGACCTTGCTGTCGGCATTCATCTCAAGGATCAGATCGGTAAGACCCTTGGTGTAGCCGATGGTACCCTGAATGGAGGTAGCGGTAGCGTTTTCTTTGGGACGGATGATGCCCGAGATCTTCAGCGTGATGCCGTTTTCGGTGACGTAGGACGCCTGATCGTAGCCGATGTCGTCCCGCACGTCGTTCCAAACGTGATACTGCTCCAGATCGGGGTAGGTTTTGTCGGTCTCCACGAAGAAATCGGAGGTGTTCAGCAGCTTGAACTCCATTCCCAGGAAATCGTTAAAGGTGAAGGGGTCAATGGGCTCGGACTCATACTGATTGCCCTGCATCAGGCCGTTCATGATGTCCTTCAGCTCGCTCTGATCCAGGATACCCAGCATATAGAGCGTCATCTTATTGATGCGGTTGCCTTCTCTGACTACCAGCACGACTTCGTTATCCTCGGCAGGCCAGTTGCCCGCGATCACGTCGTACTGTTGGTTCAGCAGAGTCTGATTGTTGATCATCTCCGACAGCACGCTCATGCCGCCCACATTCATGCCGCTTGCGCTTGCGGTCTCCATCATATTGGTCATTTCCGTAAAGCCCATACTGTCTAGGATCTTCGTGGGGCTGACCTGGGTTTTGCCGTCGGCAGAGAAGACCTGCAGATCGAAATTGTAGGTGTATTGGATATCGCTGACGTAATTTCCAATCTCGTCGGAGTGTTTATCGATGTGTGCCTTGAAGGCTTCCAGATTATTACTGATGGTAGAGGTCATCGCAGACATCATCGTGTCCATGGAATCGTCCACGTAGATCTTGTTGGGATCGCGCTCTTCCTCTCTGCTCTCCTGTACCTCTGTCATCGCGCCCAGCAGTGCGGAAAAGTCCTGTGTGTTCTCTTGAATGGACAGAGGATAGGTGGACAGCGCGTCCTCCTGTACCTGAGCGATGTACAGGTTGATACCGTTGGACAGCGACAGGATCAGCGCGATGCCGATGATACCGATGGAGCCGGCGAAGGAGGTGAGGATGGTGCGCCCCTTCTTGGTCATCAGATTGTTCAGCGACAGGGAGAGCGCGGTAAGGTAGGACATGGACTTATTGCGAAGCCGTTTTTCCTTTTTCTTCTTCGGCTTTGCGCCGTCGGTTCCTTCTGTGACGAGCTCCGATACGGGAGTCTCTGCGGCAAGCTTTGCCGCCTCAGCCTCTGCGTCGTAGGGCATGGAGTCGCTGACGATCAGACCGTCCTGGAGTTTCACGATACGGGTAGAGTACAGCTCAGCCAGCTCGGGGTTGTGGGTGACCATGATGATCAGCTTATCCTTGGAGATCTCCTTGAGGATCTCCATGATCTGCACGGAGGTAGCGGTATCCAGCGCGCCGGTAGGCTCGTCGGCAAGGAGGATATCGGGATCATTGACCAGCGCACGGGCGATGGCGACTCTCTGCATCTGACCGCCGGACATCTGGCTGGGACGCTTGTGGATCTGATCGGCAAGCCCCACCTTGGTCAGCGCGTCGATGGCTCGCTGACGGCGCTCGGACTTGGAAACGCCCGACAGAGTCAGCGCCAGCTCCACGTTGGAAAGCACCGATTGGTGGGGAATCAGGTTATAGGACTGGAAGACGAAGCCGATGGAGTGGTTGCGGTAGGCGTCCCAATCGGCGTCCTTGAACTCCTTGGTAGACTTGCCGCGGATGATGAGATCGCCGTCGGTATAGTGATCCAGACCGCCGATCAGGTTCAGCAGCGTGGTCTTACCGCAGCCGGAGTGACCGAGAATGGAGACGAATTCGCTGTTTCGGAAGTCGATGGAGATATCCTTCAGCGCCGTCACCGATGCTCCGCCGCTCTCGTAGTTTTTTACGATGTGTTTGAGTTGCAGCATTTTGGGCAATTTTCCTCTCTGAATTGTGGGATAAATATGGTTTTAAACGGGAATATTGTACTTAGTAAATATAAACCTCGTATAAACATTTATGTTTGGAAATGTAAATTTTTTGTGACACTCCCTTGTTTCCTTCCATATGGATTTTTGCCATTCTATGAACAATCATCCCGCGACTTGTAAATTTCCCAAAACCACTTGCAATCCGTGCGAAAATGTGGTATCCTAAACTGAAATCGTATATAGCGTACTATGTCTTATGATAAAGGAATGATCGAATATATGAAAAAAATGCTTTCGTTGGTGCTCTCCCTCTTCCTCTCCCTCTCGGTTGTCGGTTGCGGGGACGGGGACGGTCATCAGCACGACTATACCGTCAAAAAAATGGAGGATGCCTATCTCGCCGCCGAGCAGAGCTGTATGGTAGGCAGACTCTACTTCTACGCCTGCTCGGTCTGCGGCAGGTCCAGCGGTGAGGAGACCGATCCCGACCTGCAATTTATCTGGCAGGGAAGTGACGCGCTGGGTCACGATCTGACCCTTACCGGCTGTACCCGCCAGGGATGCGGTTGGGTGTCCACCGACAGCGGCACCCTGAGTAGCGGAATGCAGTGGGCATATTATCCCGACGGCACGCTCTATTTCTTCGGCAGCGGTGCTCTGCCCGACTGGTCGGAGGAGGATATGCGCAGCGGCAATATTCCGTGGATGAGCTATGCCGTCCGCACCGTGGTACTGCCCAAGGGTGTCAGCACCATCGGCGACCGCAGCTTTGCGGGGCTTTCCAGCCTGCGATCGGTCACTATCCCGTGGGGCGTTACCTCTGTGGGTGAATCCGCCTTTGACGGCTGTAAGAATCTTTCGGTGCTGGAGCTTCCCGACAGCCTGAACGTGATCGGCGCGGATGCCTTCCGCTCCTGCTCCTCGCTGACCTCCATCGCTCTGCCCCGCTACGCCGTTTCTCTGGACGGCAACGTATTTGCGGGATGCACCTCTCTGTCCTCGGTCACGGTAGCGTCGGGCAACACCGCCTACCGCGTGCAGGACGGTTGCCTGATCGAGATCGCCACCGGAACGCTGGTGGCAGCCCTTCCCGGAAGTACCGTTCCCGCGGACGGCAGCATCACGATCATCGGTGCGTCTGCGTTTGAAGGCCGTACCGATCTTTCCGCCATCCACATCCCCGCGTCGGTGACCTCTATCGGCGAAAAGGCATTTTACGGTTGCACCGGTGTCACCGGGATCACCGTGGACGCTACCAGCCAGTCCTTCACCGCCAAGGGCAACTGTTTGATCGAGCGTTCCACCAAACGTCTGATCCAGGGTTGCTCTATGTCGGAGATCCCCGCGGACGGCAGCGTCACAGAGATCGGCGACTATGCCTTTGCAGATTGCGCGGGACTGACATCCATCCATATCCCCAACACCGTTTCCTCCATCGCGGGTTCTGCCTTCTCGGGTTGTTCGGGGCTGGAGACCATCACTGCCGCTGCCGGAAACGAGCATTATCACGCGGTCGATAACTGTCTGATCGTGTCGGGTACCCGCACTCTGCTGCTGGGCTGTAAGAACAGCGTGATCCCCGACGACTCAAGTGTGATCCGTATCGGTAACAACGCCTTCGCAGGCAGCAGTATCACGTCGCTGATCATTCCCGACGACGTTACCGAGATCGGTGAAGCTGCCTTCGAGGATTGCGTTCTGCTGGAGGAGCTGATCGTAGGCTGCGGTATTACCACGGCGGCATCGCTGAACGCCGAGGCATTCAGCGGTTGCAGTGCGCTGAACAAGATCAGCGTAGCAGAAGGACATCCCACCTTTGCCGCAGAGTTCGGCTGTTTGATCGATACCTCCACCCGCACGCTGTTGCTGGGCACCAACAAATCCTACGGCAGAAACGCCGAGAAGGAAGTGCTGAATATCACCTCTATCGGCGCGTACGCCTTTGCCGGGCGGGCGCTGGATGCGTTTTTTGTGCCCAAGACCGTGACCTCCATCGGTGAGGGGGCCTTCTACGGCTGCTCCAACTTCTCCACCGTTTCCTACGAGGGAAGCGAGGAGGAATGGGCGAAGATCGCGCTGGGCAATGCTTGGGCCACCTTCACGCTCTACACCGGCACCCCCAATACCAATTCGTGATCGTTTTATAATACAGAAAAACCGCCCGAAGGCGGTTTTTCTCAGCGTGTCGAAAAAGTCGCTCGATAAATCGAGAGGAGGGCGAAACCATCTCAAACGCCGAAGTTTTCGCCCTCCTCTCGAGCT
>JAFTPF010000051.1 GCA_017463445.1 Clostridia bacterium | reverse complement strand
GCTACGACAATCTGGGCATCGGCCGTCTGATCTATCAGCTCCCCACCTCTCTTTGCGAGATGTTCCTGCAGGAGGTCTTCAAGAAGGGACCGCTGGAGTCTCTGGATCGCGAGACTCTGACCACTATTCAGGCGTTCTTCGAGAACAATCTGAACGTCTCCGAGACCTCCAGAAAGCTGTTTGTTCACCGTAACACGCTGGTCTACCGTCTGGAGAAGATCCGCAAGCTGACCGGTCTGGATCTGAGAGAATTTGAGCACGCCATTACCTTTAAGGTAGCGCTGATGGTCAAGAAGTATCTCTCGTCCAAGCCCGTAAAATATTAAGTCTGAACAACATGGGCTTGTCCGCCGAGGGCGGCGTGACCCGATCCACATCTATTCCGGATTTTGACAAAATTGGGGGACCGACGCGTCTCCCAATTTTGAGGAATCGGCGGTCGACTTCTTGGGATCGGTCATTGCCGTAAACCTTTGCGGTGGGCTCTGTTTTGTCTGTATGTAAGTATAAACATGATTGAACTCAAAAACGTAACCAAGACCTACGGAGACGGTTTTACCGCTCTGGAGGATGTAAATCTGCAAATTGCGGACGGAGAGTTTGTCTTTATCGTCGGCGGCTCGGGTGCGGGAAAATCCACGCTCGCCAAGCTGTTGATCGCAGAGGACAAGCCCACCTCGGGCAGTATTGCAGTGAGCGAGTGGGAGTTGTCTTCCCTGAAGAAAAAACAAGTTCCCTACTATCGGCGCAAGCTGGGCATTGTATTCCGGGATTTCCGTTTGTTTCCCGACAAGACCGTATATGAAAACGTGGCGTTTGCGCTGCGGGTCATCGGCGAGCACGCGGCATCCGTTCGGATGAAGGTGAATGCCGCGCTTCGTATGGTGGAGCTGTCGGAGAAGGGGAAATGCTATCCCGGCCAGCTGTCGGGCGTGGAGCAACAGCGCGTTGCGCTGGCACGCGCGCTGGCAGGAAGCCCCGATATCATTATAGCGGACGAGCCTGCGGGAAACATCGATCCTGTGCAGAGCAGGGAACTTATGGAGCTGTTCTGCCGCATCCAAAGCCGCTACAGCAAGACCGTGGTGGTTCTTACGCATGACCGCGAGCTGGCGGCATCCTTCGGACGCCGTACCGTATGCCTTCAGCGGGGTAAGATCACGGAGGATATTGCCGCCTATATGCCCGGCGAAGAGCTCCTTGCCGAGCTGGAGCAGGAAAACGAAGAGAATATTCCCGAAGAGATTGCCGTTTCCGCATCCGATCTGGCGACGGAGCCCGTGGATCTTTCGGCAACGGAAGTAGTTACAGCGGTTGCGATTGCGGCAGATACTGCCGCGGCAGTATCTGAGACAGAGGATCCCGGATCGGCAGACGCGCCTGAAAGTGAGCCGCTTGCTGAATCTGCGGATGAAGCCGCCGAAACGCCTGCGTCCGACGAGGCTCAGCCGGCCGATCAGGCGGAATGCGATTCCAATGAAGACGGCGGTGCCGAAGAAGCGGAAGCTTCGGATGCACCCGAAGAATCCGCCGGCGAAGCCGAGCCGGCAATAACCGAAACCGAATCGCTCACTGCCGTGGAAGCCGTTGCCATCATCGCCGCGTCTTCCGATTCCGAAACGGAGGAAGTTTCCGAAGAGGAAGCGGTTTCTGAAGCAGAAGCAGTTTCCGAAGTGGAGATTTCCCCTGAGGTTGAGGCTGTCCCTGAGACGGAGGTCGTTCCCACAGCGGAAGCGATTCCCGAGGCGGAGATTTCCCCCGAGGTTGAAGTTGTCCCTGAGACGGAGGCTGTTCCCACAGCGGAAGCGGTTTACGAAGCGGAGGCTGCTCCCGCAGCCGAGGAGACTCCCGATAAGGCACCCGTCGCAGTAACCGAGGATATTCCCGGTGCACAGGTCCGCTCGATCACCATCACAACCGACGCGTTGGAGGCCGTGCTGGCGGATCTGTTTAGCGGCGTTTCCGTTGAGGAAGCCATCTCTGCCGATCACGACGGGGCGTCTGCTGAAGCCGCGGACGTGCAGATCGGAGAACAGGAGGGTCGGATATGAAAAAATTCAGCCTGTCCTTTGCTTTTTCCCAAGGCTTTTCGCAGATCGCCAAAACGGCAGTTATGAGCATTGCTACCGTATTAGTGCTTGCCGGTTGCCTGCTGGTGCTGGGCACCGTCGGACTGTTGCAGTTTAACGTAGACGAAAACCTGACCGATCTGTCCTCGGAGGGTGAGGTCGTGGTCTTTATGCAGAGCGATTGCACCGAAACCGAGATCGGGCAGATGAATATCCTGCTTGATAACTACCGCAAGGAAGGTCTGCTGGAGAAGTTTACTTATGTATCCAAAGAAGACGCCCTTCGTTCTGAAATGATCAAATTTGAGGACTATCCTCAACTGTTCCAATCCATCCAGTCCGGTGAGAACCCTTACCGCGCTTCCTTCGCCATCAGTGTGGGGGAGGACGGCGACATTCCGCGTCTGCTGGAGCGGCTGCAGGGCGTGACCCTGTCTCGTGCGGACGATTCCGGACAGGTGCAGCCCTTTAAACCGGTTGCGAATCTGGTCTCTCATGCCGATGCCATCGAGACGGTGAAGGAACTCATGAGCGGGATCCGCACGGCGGCACTGGTGGTGCTTGCGATCCTGCTGGCGGTGGGTCTGTTCGTTTTGATGAACACCATCCGGCTGGCGATCTTTAGCCGCCGTCAGGAGCTGGCGGTAATGCGCTATGTGGGTGCTACCCGCTCCTTTATTACCGCTCCCTTCCTAATGCAGGGGATCGTCTTGGGCTTTTTCTCAGCGGCGGTTGCCTTCTTCCTGCAGTGGTTCTTCTACTCAAAGATCACCGCATACCTTGCACAGCAGTACGATCTGCTGACTCTGCTTTCCTTTGACTCGGTCTGGTATTACCTGCTGGCGGCGTTCCTGTTCGCGGGACTTCTGGTGGGTACCGTAGGCGGTGTCCTTTCCACGGGACGCTATCTGCGGGAAAAAGACTGATTTGCATACCTTCGGAAAGGGTAGAATAGAATGTATATGTGCAGAAATGTACGAAAATGGATCTGCCTGATCTTAGCACTCCTGCTGACCGTTTGTGCCCTGCCGGGTTCTGCCGACAGCCCGTCGGCACCCGTAGCGGGAACGGAAGGCAGTCCGGAGGCGACCGATGACACGGTTGCCGCGCTTCGTGCCGAGATCGAGGCGCTCCGCGCGGAGCAGCGTCGGCTGGCCGATGAGATCGAAGCGCAAAAGGCGTCCACGGCGGGTGTCTGCCTGCAAAAGAATCTGATGGATCAGCAGCTGGCACTCTTAGCGGCGGAGGTCGATTGCTTTGATCGGATGGTCGCTCGTTACGATGAACTTCTGCGTCTGCAGGAGACTGTTTATCTGGGTCTGCAGACCGCATACGATGCCGAGTTTCAGATCCTGACTGTGCGGCTCAGACAGAGCTACGAAGAGGGAATGCCCGGACTTTTAGAGCAGTTTTCCCGTTCGGACAGCCTGCTATCTCTTGTAGTTGGGCTGGAACGCAACCAACAGATCCGGGATTACGACCAAAAGCTGATGGAGTCGCTGGAGACTAAGCTTCAGGAGCTCACTGCGGCGCGCACTGCGACAGACGCTCTTCGCACCGAGCGGGATCGCGCGGCGACCGAGCAGGTGGAGCGTTTGCAACTCTTCCACGCGCGTTTGCTGGAATGCGGAAATTATTTGCAATCCCTGCAGGAAAGTCTGGATCGCTTCAGCTACTATATCCAGCAATCTCAGGCGGGAGAGCAGAAGGCTGACCGTACGATCGCCGAGGCGTTGAGTGCGCTGGAAGCGGAGATCGCCGAACAGGGCATGGACCGTTATATTGCGGCAAAGGCTGAAAAGGAGACGCTTTGGGCCGGATCGGTCAAAACCGAAATGGAGCAGGGAAGCCTGCAAAAGGGCGCTGACTATTATACCGACGGCATTGATTACATCCTTCCTTTCGCTTTGACGGAGGGACGAGATATTGCGGTATTGGCGTCGGCAGGCTATCGCACCTATCAGGTAGACGGAAAAGTCATCACCGATTTCCACGGCGGCGTGGATCTCTCTGCCGAGTACGGCACCGACACGGTCGCGTCGGCATCGGGGATTGTCATCGCTACGGGCTATGAATACGGCTACGGCAACTATGTGGCGATCCGTCACGAAAACGGTACGCACACCCGCTACGCACATCTGGGCGACGTAACTGTGGCGGCAGGAGATTTTGTCCTGCAGGGCGAGGTGATCGGCAGCGCAGGCTGCAGCGGCAATATTGCCGGCGCAGGCTGTCATTTTGAGCTGTGGATCGACGGCGTCCGCGCGGATCCTGAGAACTATCTCGTACTGCCCGACAGTGCAGTCAATGTGGCTGAATAATCCGTTACACAAGCAATCAATTATAAGGAATTCAATATGGCATTTTTCAAGAAGAAGATTACATGGGGCTGGATGCTGCCGATCATAGCATTATCGGTTCTGATCACCTTTATGTCCACTTATGTGATCATGAGAGAAGATGGACATCAACAGAAGAACGATGCGTATGTAGAGGCGTATAACAGTGACGATCCTACCTATGCGATGGTCAAACAGCTCTTCGAGATGAACTATATCGGCGAGCTTCCCGAGATCGATGAATCGCTGACGCTGGATGCGATGATCGACGCGTACGTTGCTGCTACCGGCGACCGTTACGCCCGCTATATGAGCCCCGAGGAGTACGCCGAATACAGCTCCTCCATGCAGGGTGATCTTGTGGGGATCGGCGTGCAGGTCATCTACCACGAAGAGACGAACGGCATCGAGATCATGCTGGTCATGCCTGATTCTCCTGCCGAGGCGCTGGGGCTGCAGTCGGGCGACCTGATCGTGGGCGTGGGCGATCTGCGCTCCGAGACCGACGGCTACGAGGCGTTGGTAGACGCCATCGCGGGCGAGGAGGGAACCGACGTCCTGCTTACTATCCGCAGAGACGGCGTGGATATGCAGATGACCGCTACCCGCGCCCACGTCACCGCGCTGACCGTGACCTACCAGATGCTATCGGACGGTCATACCGGACTGATCCGCATCTCGGAGTTCAACGCCACCACTCCTCCGCAGTTCAAAGAAGCGGTAGACACTCTGCAGGCGGCAGGTGCCGACCGTCTGATCTATGATATGCGCAACAATCCCGGCGGTCAGCTGGACAGCGTCCTGTCGGTGCTCTCCTACCTGCTTCCCAAGGACAGCGTGCTGATCCGCGTTACCGATGCCCAGGGAGGCGAGGAGGCCTACTCCGATACCGAGGAGGAGGATCACACCGTAGACTTACCCATGGCGGTGCTGATCAACGGCAACACCGCCAGCGCGGCGGAGCTGTTCACCTCATGTCTGCGAGACTACGACAAGGTGACCGTTGTGGGCGAGCTTTCCTTCGGCAAGGGCTGTATGCAGTTTATGTACCCTCTGCCCAACGGCGGAGTGCTTTCGCTGACTACCCGTATGTATAGCCCTCCCTCGGGCATCAATTACGACGGCGTCGGCATCACGCCCGATATTACCGTTTCGCTGTCCGATGAGGCGGCAAAGCTCAATCCCCTCAAACTAACCGAAGAAACCGACGATCAGCTGAAGGCGGCAATAAACGCCTTCGACGGTCGTGATCAATAAAAATAATCTATCATAAGGAGAATAGAACAATGGCAATTACCGTAACCAAAGAAGGCAAACTGAAGCTGGAGGAAGAGCTCAGCTATTTGAAAAACGTCAAGCGTAAGGAAGTTACCGAGGCGATCCGTATCGCGCTGGGCTTCGGCGACCTTTCCGAGAACTCTGAGTACGACGAAGCCAAGACCGAACAGGCAAAGGTTGAGGGCAGGATTGTCGAGCTGGAGGAGATGCTGAAGAACGTGATCGTGGTCTCCGAGATCACCACCGACGTGGTAAACGTAGGCTCCAAGGTCCGCATCTACAACGAGAAGTGGGATGAAGAGATCCTCTACTCCATCGTAGGCTCTACCGAGGCAGACCCCCTGCAGAACAAGATCTCCGATCTGTCCCCCATCGGCAAGGCGATCATGGGTAAGAAGGCAGGCGAGACCGTAGTCGTAGAGACTCCCCAGGGTCACGCCAACGTAAAGATTCTGGAAATCACCAAGTAAGTGAGGATATAACCATGGCAGTGAATGAAAACACTGAATTTTCCGCCGGCAGTGAGCTGGCGGTACGGCGGGAAAAGCTCGCCAATCTGAAGGCGGCAGGGAACGATCCCTTTACCATCACCAAGTACGACGTAGATGCGTTCAGCGCCGACATTAAGGGCGATTTCGCCGCTTGGGAAGGCAAGACGGTTCGTCTGGCGGGCAGAATGATGAGCCGCCGGGTCATGGGCAAGGCTTCCTTCGCTCACCTTGCGGACAAGCAGGGGGAGATCCAGCTCTACGTCAAGCGTGACGACGTCGGTACCGAGCTGTACAATACCGGCTTCAAGAAGTGGGACATCGGCGATATCATCGGCGTTGCCGGTACCGTGTTCAGCACCCAGACCGGCGAGGTCTCCATCCACGTCACCGAGCTGGTTCTGCTTGCAAAATCTCTGCTTCCCCTGCCCGAGAAATTCCACGGGCTTACCAATGTAGACCAGCGTTACCGTCAGCGTTATGTTGACCTGATCGTGAACCCTGAGGTGAAGGAGACCTTCGTGAAGCGAAGCTTGATCCTCCGCGAGCTGCGCGCATATCTGGACTCCAAGGGATTTTTGGAGGTGGATACTCCCATCCTCACTCCCTTTGAGATCGGTGCGTCTGCGCGTCCCTTCTATACCCACCACAACACGCTGGATATGGATATGGTGCTCCGCATCGAGACCGAGCTGTATCTGAAGCGCCTCATCGTCGGCGGTATGGACCGCGTCTACGAGGTAGGTCGTATCTTTCGTAACGAGGGCATGGACACCAAGCATAACCCCGAGTTCACCACCATCGAGCTGTACCAGGCGTACACCGACTTCGAGGGTATGATGAATCTGGTGGAGGACATGATGAAGACCGTGACCATGAAGGTCTGCGGCACTCTGCAGATCCCCTATCAGGGTCAGACCATCGACCTCTCCCATTGGGAGCGTATGACCATGGTGGAAGCCGTCAAGAAGTATTCCGGCGTGGACTTTGCCACCGTTGCTTCCGATGAGGAAGCCATTGCGCTGGCGAAGGAGCGTCACGTGGAGCTGCCCGAAGTGCCCACCAAGGGTGCGATTTTGGCAGAATTCTTCGACGCATATGTAGAGGAAAAGCTGATCCAACCTACCTTTATCTACGATTATCCCGTGGAGATCAGCCCGCTGGCTAAGCGCAAGCCCTCCGATCCCGCTTTCACCGAGCGGTTTGAGTACTTCATCAACGCTACCGAATTCGGCAACGCCTTCTCCGAGCTCAACGATCCCGTGGATCAGCGCGAGCGCTTCGAGAAGCAGGTGGCGGAGCGCAAGGCGCAGGACCCCGAGACCAAGGCGCAGGTGGACTACGACTACGTCACCGCGTTGGAGTACGGTCTGCCGCCTACCGGCGGTCTGGGCTTTGGCATCGACCGTCTGGTGATGCTGCTCACCGACAGTGCCTCCATCCGTGACGTCCTGCTATTCCCCACGATGAAACCTTTGGACTGATGTCGAAGGGCAAAATCGACGATCCGGGAGCATCCCGGTCATACATCCCCTACTTTGACGTTCTGCGGATCATCGCCGCCTTGGCGGTGGTGATGATCCATGTGTCTGCTATCGAGTGGAAGGCGGCAGAGGTCACCTCGTCCGACTGGATGGCGGCAAACTTCTTTGACAGCCTTGCACGCTTTGCGGTCCCCGTTTTCGTGATGATCAGCGGTGCCCTCTTTCTGGGCGGACGGCAGACCACGGGGCAGATCTGGAAACGGTCGATCCTGCGGGTGACGATTGCGTTCGCTTTCTGGTCGGCTGCCTACGCGGTATATCACTACATCAAATGGGACGATCTCGGTCATGCGCTGAGAGAGCTGGTGGAGGGGCATTACCATCTTTGGTATATTCCCATGCTCGTGGGACTGTATGCGCTGACGCCCCTGTTTAGGAAGATCGTTGAATCGCAGAGCCTGACCCGCTATTTTCTCGTGCTGGCGTTGGTGCTGGGATTCGTTCTCCCCCAACTTGCTGATACCGTTTCGCTGTTCTCCAAAGAATGGGGACAGTCGGTCAGCCAACTGCTGGGAGACTTCCATCTTTCGGTAGGCTATGTTTTCTACTACATATTAGGATACGTCCTCAGCCAAAGGGAGATCCCGAAAAAGGCAGAGCGGCTCATATATCTGCTGGGGGGGATCGGTCTGCTGATTACGTTGGCGGGGACGGCTGTTGCGTCGGTATACGCAGGCGCGGCACAGCTTCTGTTTTACGAAAAGTTTTCGGTAAACGTACTGCTGTACAGCGTTGCGCTGTTCGTTTTTGCCAAAGAACATTTCCGCTTCGATCTGAGCGAGCGTGCCCAAAGGGTATTGCGGAGGCTGTCCAAATGCAGCTTCGGTGTCTACCTGGTTCACGCGATGATCCTGGAATATTCCCAAGAGTTGACGGGAACGCTTTTCACGCCGTGGCTGTGGATCCCTCTGCTCACATTTGCAGTTTTTACAGTATCCTATCTCATTTCGGGGCTACTGAATCTGATCCCCGCCGTGAGAAAATACATTGTCTGAGATCTCCATCGGGAGGTTAATCTATGAATTTACAAAAAAACGCCCCCATCGGGGTGTTTGATTCGGGACTTGGCGGTATCAGCGTCCTCAGAGAATTGCAAGCGCTGATGCCTGCCGAAGACTTCCTCTATTTCGGTGACGACCAAAACGCTCCCTACGGCGTGCGCCCCGAGGACGAAGTGCTTTCCCTCACTCGCGCAGGCGCGGAGCGCCTCTTTGGCGCAGGTTGCAAGGCGGTGGTGCTGGCTTGTAATACCGCTACTGCGGCGGCAGTGGTTCCGCTCCGCGCGCTGTGGAGCGATCGGATCCTTGTGGGAGCCGAGCCTGCCATCAAGCCCGCCATCCGAGACGGACACCGGAAAATCGGCGTGCTGGCTACCTCCACCACCCTTTCCTCTCGCCGCTTTTGTGATCTGGCACGAACCTTGGGCGGAGAAGCGAAGATTTTTCCGATCCCCGCACCGGGGCTGGTGGAGCTGATCGAGGCGCGCATCTGGTCGGGAGCCGAGCTGGAAAATTTCCTGCACGGACTACTGGACGGTCCGATCTCCAACGGCGTGGACGCTCTCGTGCTGGGGTGTACCCATTATCCCTTCGTTCGGGATGCGATCGATGCCGTCAGCGGCGGTCTTCCTCTGTACGACGGCAATGCCGGCATCGCCCGTCAGACCCGCCGTCTGCTTGCCGAGGCAGGATCGCTTCGCGATGCAAAGCAGGGCAGCGTGACACTGCTGGAATGCGGTCAATCCGCCGACTTTTTCAGGCTTGCCCGAGAACTGATCAGCACTGAATAATTAGGAAGGATCCGATGCAATGGAAAAATTCAAAAAATGGCTATCCAACTACTGGTATCATTATAAGTGGACCACGATCGTCGTACTGTTCTTCGCTACGGTGATCGCTATCGGCGTCTACCAGATGGCAGCGAAAAACAGCTATGACACGCAGATCGTGTACGCAGGTCCCGTTCTGCTTCTGGAAGAAGACCATATAGAAGGGGTCAACGACGCGTTCAAGGCGATCCTGCCCGAGGATTATAATGAGGACGGCGTGAAGAATATTCAGCTCCACGACTTCGCGATCCTGTCCGACGAGCAGTACGCCCAAAAGGTGGAGGAGGCAGGCGGCTCGATCGCCTTTGATCCGTCTACCCGAAGGAATTACATATCCAATATTACGACGCTGTATTCTACCGGCGAGTCCTCGATCAGCCTGCTCGATCCTTACGTTTACAACATCTTTTTCAGCCAGGACGCCTACGTTCCGCTGGAAGAGATTTTGGGGGAGACACCCGAATACGCGTTGGACGATTATTCCGTGCGTCTTTCGGACACACCCTTCGGACAGTATTTCGATGCGCTGGACGTTCTGCCAGAGGACACGGTGCTCTGCTTCCGAAAAGCCTCTGAGATCTCCACTTCCGGTGAGACTAAGGCGCAATACGCTTTCGACAGAAAGCTGTTCGTTGCCATCTTCAATTTCACTCCGCCCGAGCTTTGATCAGAGCGAGACATGCTCGGAAGGGAATCGGATCGGAGTGGTTGTTGCTTGGGTGGTTCTGTCGGGGCTGACAGAGGACGGTTCCGACGGTGTGTCGTAATACTCTTCGAGAACAGGGGAGCGCTTCGGAGTGGTTTCGGCTACGGTTTCGTAACCGGCCATCGCTTCCCGATGAAAGAGCGCGTACAGTTCTCCGCGGGAGGGCAGGGCGGACAGCAATGCCGCTACCAGAAACAAAACGGCTACCGTAATCACAGGGGCTCGTCCCGCAACGTGCGTTCGGGACTTGGCTTGCGCGGATGAATAAAGGTTCATAATAGACCTCCGTAACGATGAGATTCGTTCTTCATTCTATGCGGCAGGGGAGAATTACAGAACAGTCAGCGTTTTTGTGATAAGGATGGACCGATCGGAAGGAAAATAGTCGCCTGAACACGATGAATTTAACCAAATTCGGGAAATCAATTGTTAATATTGAACAAAATAATTTCGTCAGTTTTGTACAAGGGGACGAAATCTCAGAATCGATCGATTTCCCATTGCGAAAATCAGAAAATAATGCTATAATATCCGTATAACTATACCTGCGATGTATTGAAGGGGGAAACACATTTTGAAGAAGATCATTGCAATGATTCTTTGTTTCGTGATGCTGGGTACCGTATTGGTTGCGTGTACCGATAAAGAGGATCCCGGACCTGAGATCACTATGTATATGGACAAGGTCACCAACTTCGACCCTGCGCTGGCCTATAACGATCCCGACGCCGAACAGCTCCTGTCGCTGATCTATCAGGGACTGGTCTATGTGGATGAGGACGGCGATGTTGAGTCCGCTATGGCGGAGTCTTGGTCTGTGAAGGGCAATATCATTGAGTTCAGACTCCACGACACCAAATGGAGTGACGGTACTGCGGTACAGGCAAAGGACTTCGTATACGCATGGAAGCGTATCCTTGATCCCGAGTTCCAGTGCTCTGCCGCTTCGCTTTTGATGTATGTCAAGAATGCCGCTGAAGTTAAGAACGGCGATACTTCCATCGATAATCTGGGCTTATACGCTTCCGGTTCCGATCTGCTGACCGTAGAACTGATCGACGGTAAGTTTGCGGACGCGTTCCTGCAGAACTGCGCCAGCGTTGCGCTCTCTCCTCTGCGTGAGGATAAGGTAGAGAAGATCAAGATCGAAGTGGATGAGCTGTATAGAGAAGCTCTGGAAGCAGAGGACGGTTATGTAAAGCCCTCTGACTACTGCTGGGCCACTTTGTCCTCCGTTATGCTGGCAAACGGTCCTTTCTACGTAAAGGAATTCAGCTACGACGGCTTCGATACCAAGGACGATACCTACGATAACGAGCCCGCGATCATTCTCGAACGGAACAAGTATTACTTCTACGATACCGAGGAAGATGACGAAGCTCTGCGCGAGTACGTTGATCCTTACAGACTCAATATCAAGTTTATCGATGCTTCTTCCGCATACGAGAAGTATTCTGCAGGTGAAGGTCTGTTTATCAACAACCTTCCCCTTGACAAGCGCAACGATCTGAAGAGCACCGCGAAGCTTGTGGATCGCCTGTCTACTTATTCTTATCTGTTCAACACCAATTTCGAGCTCTTCTCCGATTCCCGTGTGACCCAGGCGTTGTCTTTGGCACTGGATCGTGATAAGATCGTGTCCGAGATCGTCTTTGGTAAGGCGGCAACCGGCCTTCTGTGCGACAAGGTTTGGAACCATAAAGAGGGAACCTCCTTCCGTAAGACCGCAGGCGCTGCTATCAGCACTACTGCAGATCTTGCAAAGGCGAAGTCGCTCTTGGCTGAAGCGGGTGTTTCCGGCGGCGAGTTTACCGTTACGATCCGTAAAGATAACGCGGTAGAGAAGAAGGTTGCCGAAAAGGCCGCAGAGGCATGGGGACAGCTTGGATTTACCGTTACCATTGAAGAAGTTGACATCACCACGTTCAACTATCTGGAATACATTCGTGTAATCACTGATGAGAACGGCGTTGGTACCGGCTACGAGTTTGCTAACGTATACTCCCATCTGATCAAGGATGATATCATCGAGAAGTACAGATCCGGCGAATATCAGGTATTGGGTCTTGAACTGAGCATGATGTCTGCAGATCCTTTTGCCGCACTGGCACAGTTTGCACGCCGTTACTCCGGCGGTGCATACGACTTCTCCGAGTCTGCCGATCACTTTGAGTTGATTCCCGGTGTTACCGGCTACGCTAGCGATGAGTACGACAAGCTGCTGGAAAAGGCGCTGGCAGAGAAAGATGCGGCTGCGCGTGCGACTATCCTTGCACAGGCAGAGAAACTGCTCCTGAAGGATGCTCCCGTCGCTCCCGTGTACTTCGTACAGTCCGCTGCAATCATTCACAAGAATCTTGAGGATTATGAAGTTGACAATTACGGTCGCTACATCTTCACCGAAGCAATGGACGCAACTTACGAGTACGTTCCCGAGGCTGCAGCACTCATCCCCACTAAGAAGTATTGGGACTAAATTGATTCACACAAAGAATGGGCGGGGCGTCTCGCCCATTCTTCTATCGGAGGAAAAATGGAGACCAGACTATACGCCGAAGACGAGATCAAGATATTTATCCTGTATCTGATGTATCATATCGGCAGACCGCTGGAGTACAGCGACATAAACGATATCGTCATGCAGGACGGGTTCGTTGGCGGGATCGATTTTGCCGATTGTTTTGCGGATCTGCTGGAGCGGGGCAACGTCGTGGAGCTCAGAGACGAGAACCGCACATACTATCAGATCAGCGAGCAAGGCGTGCAGGTGGTGGAAAGCCTGCAGAGCGATCTGATGAACTATGTGAAGACACGCGGCCTGCGCAGTGCGCTTCGTCTTTTGAATTTCAGAGAACGGGGAGCCGCGGTGGAAACATCTTTTCAACCCCGATCAGACGGCAGTTATAATCTTACCTGTGCTATTCGCGATCAGGGTAAGCTGTCGCTGGAGATCAAATTAGTTGCGGAAAATTCTGCGCAGCTGGAGCTGATGCGGTATCAGTTCCGTGAAAATCCCGAACAGATCTATAAGGGTGTGCTGGCACTGCTTACCGGCGAACTGGGATATTTGATGACAGAATAAAGCCGGGAATGAAGACTTCGTTTGATCGATCAACAGTTTAATTGGTTAAAGTGCGCAAAATTCGAGACCTCACAAGGTAACTTGTGAGGCTTTTTTTGTGGAAAAGCACGGAATTTCGATAGGATTGTAAAAATTGTGAATAGCCTATTGACAAAGTGTAAAAAAGTGCTATAATTAAAAGTACGATAATTAGCAAGAAGAATTAGGGCTTGATTTGTTGAAAATGACAAATCATATGCAGCCCTCTGCAGGTGTTGGTTTGGATCGATCTCTTATCAAACAAATTGAACTGATCAAGTCAGGCGATGAGTCTGCTTTTGATCTTCTTCGTGAGCAGTATGCGGCGCTTCTTTTGTCTATGGTGTCACGGGCGATGACCGATCATCCCGATGCTGAATTCGAAGATCTGATGCAGGAGGCAACGCTAGCACTGTATCACGGAGCACTTAGCTTTGATCTGCAACAGGATAAGGTGACCTTCGGTCTGTACGCTAAGATCTGTGTGCGCAATCGCCTGATCTCCGCAATCCGCAAGTTACGGCGCATATCCCGTGGATCTCTCGCATCGGAAAAGCTTCCCCAGACTGTATCGGAGCGAAAATCAAGCCGCAGAGCGCCTATGGGAGAGTTGTCCCATCTGGTCGATACGCTGTTTTCTGATTTGGAGCGTTCGGTGTACCGATTGTATCTGCAAGGCTATTCCGCCGCCCAGATCGCTGACCGTCTCGGGCGAACCGAAAAGTCAGTCGATAACGCCATTTACCGTATGCGCCGTAAGATCAAGCGCCATTTTGAGTCGCAGTGACAGTATGTGCCATCTGTGGCGTTCATTTCATTCGTTATATGCCCAAGTAGCTTAAGTAAAGCGTTGTAATCGTTGCAAAGTTGCAAAGATGATGGCTCGCCGCCGTCCTCGGGTAAAATCTATACCATATTTCAAAGCGAGGTAGAACACATGTATCAGGACATCACACTGAAGTGCAAAGACTGTGGAAAGGAGTTTGTATTCACCGCAGGCGAACAGGAATTCTATGCAGAAAAGGGCTTCCAGAATCAGCCTCAGAGATGCAGAGATTGCCGTAACGCCAAGAAGAATGCGACCAAACCCCAGAGAGAGCTGTTTGATGCCGTCTGCGCCAAGTGCGGTAAGCCTGCAAAGATCCCCTTCCAGCCTACCAGCGACAGACCCGTATACTGCAGCGATTGCTTTGCTGCAATGAAGGCCGGCGAGTAAACCGATCATTGTACGACTGACAAAAAACCGAGACTTAGTCTCGGTTTTTTGTGCTTTTTCGGAAAAATGTTCGAAAAGGCTATACAAATATCGAAATTTATGATATAATAAAATCGTTACGATTCCAATAACTGAATGCAGGTGTATTATGAAACAGAAGTTTGATCGAAATAGATTGGAAAAAACGGCTCCCACCGTTGATACCGAAGGCGTGATCTACGGCAGAAACGCTGTATTGGAGGCGTTGAAAGCAGAGAAGACTTTGGACAAGCTTTTTGTCCAGGGCGGTGAACGGGAGGGGTCTATTACCCTCATCGTTGCCAAAGCTAAGGAAGCGGGAATTCCTGTGGTAGCGGTTGCACGTGAGAAGCTGGATAGCTTGTCCGGTGGCGGCGTCCATCAGGGGGTGGTCGCATTGGCGGCGGGCGTAGAGTATTGCTCGGTGGACGATCTGCTCCGCATTGCAGAAGAGAAGGGGGAAGCTCCCTTTCTGGTCATCGCAGACGGTGTGGAGGATCCCCATAATCTCGGCGCGGTCATCCGTTGTGCCGAAGGTGCCGGTGCCCACGGTCTGATCATCTCTAAACGGCACAGTGCTCCCGTGACGCCGGTGGTAGTAAAGTCTTCTGCCGGTGCGATTCAGCACCTTCCCATCGCCAAAGTGGTCAATATCGCCGCGACTATCGATGACCTCAAGAAAAAGGGCGTGTGGATCTACGGTGCGGAGGCGGAGGGGACTTCTCTGTACCGGTCCGACCTTTCCGGCTCTGCCGCATTCGTGGTCGGTAGCGAGGGGAGCGGAATTTCGCGCCTGGTGAAGGAAAAATGCGACTTCTTGCTGTCTATTCCTATGTATGGCAAGGTAAACTCGTTCAATGTATCCTGTGCTGCCGCAGTTGTGCTTTGCCGTGCGGCTGAATGCCGAAACGCGAAGAAGTAAGGTTCTGCTATGTCCAATCGCAAAAAAGACGAAGTCCACGCAGACGATCTGCTGGACCAACTAAAAAAACACGTGGCTCCTCCGGTGATCCAGCCTGAAAGATCCAAGTCGGACGAAGCGGATGACGAACCGGATGTCGCTCAACGCCCCAAAACGCTGGAGGAATTGTTCGGGCACAGCTTTATCAGCCGCGGGACGAATTCCGAGACCCGCGCGGTGACCAAAGCGCGCCCTATTCCGCCCGAGCGAAGGGAGAATGCGCCCGGCCCCGCCGATCCTACCAAAGCACGGATCGATGAGACTGAATACGATCTGCAGGCGATCTTCGGGATGAAGGAGGAGGCGCCTGACGTTGCAGGTGCGTCCGCGTCTGCTCGACGAAAGCCAGTGCAGGAAAAGCCTGCGGACCCCTATGACGATCTGTCGATCGATGAGAAAAAACAGATCGCGGCAGATTATCGCAAGAAACTTTGGAAAATGCGCGGAGGGATCCTACTTCTTCTTCTGCTGAGCGTGTTCGCGCTGATCTGGGAGAATGCCGATGCTATAGGCTTCGGACTCCCCGATTTCTTGAACCAGGCCCGTTTCCCCGCTGTTTCGGGATGGATCGCTATACAGCTGGCGGTTCTGGGAGCAGTATTGGTTCCCGAAGTGTTTAACGTCGGCAAAAAAGACGGCAGAAATGTGGCTCCCATCGGACTGTTTGCGGTAATGCTGGTGGTCCATACAGCCTATGTGGTTATACGGATGCTACTGGTATCCGACGAGCCGATGCTCACCTTCTGTTTGCCGGTGCTGTCGTCGGGAGTGCTGGCGAAGCTGTGCAGCTACGGTGCGATCAAACGGGAATATTTGGCATTTGCTATCGCCTTTTCCTCCAAGGAAAAGTACACGCTTCGCCTGCTGGAAGGCGCGGATGCCAATCTGGAGCGGTCTGCTCTACGGGATCATATGCCGGAGGAGACCCGTTACTTTGCGGTAGAGCGCGTTCGCAGCGTGCTTGGATTCAAGCGCGAGATGAGAGCTCGCAGTTCGGTCAAGCGCCCTGTGAAGCTGTTGACCGTGCTTGCTTTGTTGGTGGGTGTGGGCTTTGGGATGATGTTTTGGTCCTCCACCAAGTCGCTGAACACCGCACTGTCGGTGGGCGTTGGCGGCTTCTTCCTGGCAATGCCGCTGTCTTTGCTCTATGTGTTTTACGCTCCCCTGACCACGCTTTCCACGGGAGCGCGCCGCAACAACGCTGCCGTAATGGGCGAGCGCGCGCTGGATGAATACGCACCGCCGTCAGTGGTGACCTTCCAGGACAGCGAGGTATTTCCTCCCGAGCAGGTGCAACTGGTCGGTGTAAAGGTGTTCGGCGAAGCGGATCTGTCCAAGGTTATCGGCTATGCGTCTGCTATCTTCTGCGCCACCGGCGGTTCGCTGGGCGAGATGTTCTCGCTGGTGGTATCCGATACGGGATATACCGCCGATATGGATTTCATTACTGTTTCTGAAAACGGCGTAGAGGCAGCGGTAGACGGCGAGCTGGTGCTGGTCGGCAGTCGCAGCTTTCTGAGAGAAGCAGGCATCAAGGTACCGTCTGACGACAGAGATCTGGCGTCTGATACGGCGGTGATGTATATGGCGATCTCCCGTGAGGCGGTGGCGCGACTGGAGGTATCCTACGAAATGGATGAAGATTTTGAGGGAATCGCCCAAAATCTGTTCCGTTCCGGAGTTTGCGTTGCCATCAAGACCTTCGACCCCAATATCAACCGTGCTTTTATGGAAAAACGCATCCGTTGGAGTAGCGATATGCCGCTGACGGTCATTCGCGGCAAGGAAAAGAAGGACCGCATCCTCCGCAGAGAGGCGGCGGAGAGTATCCTGTTGTCCCGGACTCAGCGGGGATTGTTTGAAACGGTGAAGTTTTGCCGTACCACCCGTCACCTGATCCAGATCGGCGTGGGACTTGCTGTACTGTCGCTCCTGGCGGCTGTGCCGATCTATTGGCTGATCTTGAAGATGGTAGGAACGGGACAGGTCACTTCGCTGAATCTGATGATCTATCAGCTGATCTGGCTCCTGCCTACGCTGGTGATCACCAAGTTCTTCGGATAACGAAAACGCGCCTTCGGGCGCACGGAGTATACTATGAATTTTGATTTGAAAGATAAGATCCTGCGCTCGGTAGTAAAGCCCGGACGCTATATCGGCGGCGAGTACGGCGAGATCCTCAAGGATAAGAACGCCGTCAAATGCCGCTTCGCATTCGCCTTCCCCGATACCTACGAGATCGGCATGTCTAACTTGGGTGTGCGCATCCTGTACGGTGCGCTGAACAGGGAAGAGGACATCTGGTGTGAGCGCTGTTACTCCCCATGGGTGGATATGGAAGAACAGCTTCGCACGCATGGTCTCCCTATGTGGGCGCACGAGAGCGGCGATCCGCTGAAGGAATTCGACTTCTTGGGGTTCACGCTCCAATACGAGATGTGCTACACCAACGTGGTGAACCTCCTGGATCTGGCACAGATCCCGCTTCTTTCCGCCGACCGTTCCGAGGAGGATCCCATCATTATCGGAGGCGGCCCCTGTACCTACAATCCCGAGCCGGTCTGCGACTTCTTCGACCTGTTTTCCATCGGCGAGGGAGAGGACGCATTAGTGGAGATTTGTCGCTTATATATAAATATGAAGGGAAACGGAACTTACACCCGAAAATCCTTTCTACACGAAGCGGCGAAGCTACCCGGCTTCTACGTTCCTTCGCTCTATACCGTCACCTACAAAGAGGACGGTACTATCGAAGCGTACATCCCTGTCTACGACGATATCCCGAAGCGGATCACCAAGCGGATCATGAAGGATCTCGACACCTCCTACTATCCCGAAAAAGTGGTGATGCCCTACATTGAGACGGTTCACGACCGTATTATGCTGGAGGTCTACCGTGGATGTATCCGCGGTTGCCGATTCTGTCAGGCGGGGATGACCTACCGTCCCGTCCGCGAGAAAACCCCCGAGGTGCTGAACGAGCAGGCGAAAAAACTGTACGAAGCTACCGGCTACGACGAGATCTCGCTGTCCTCGCTGTCTATCTCCGACTATTCTTGTCTCGATACGCTGACAAACGAATTGCTGGAGTGGACCGACGAGGCAAAGGTCAGCCTGTCGCTGCCCTCGCTTCGCGTTAACAGCTTTACCCCTGAGCTGATGGAGAAGATCTCGGGCGTCCGCGCCAGCGGTATCACCTTCGCACCCGAAGCGGGAACGCAGAGACTCCGCGATGTCATCAACAAGAACCTGACCGAAGAGGATCTGCTCCGCGCCTGCAACGTGGCATTCGATTACGGCAAGTCTTCCGTGAAGCTCTACTTTATGAATGGTTTGCCCACCGAGACCGACGACGATATCCGCGGAATTGCTGAACTGGCGAGGTCGGTGGTATCTGCCTACTACAAAAATCCCAAGGCGATAAAGAACCGTGCGCCTACCGTTACCGTGTCGGTGTCCTGCTTCATCCCGAAGCCCTGGACGCCCTTCCAATGGGAGCCGCAACAGACCATGGAGGAGCTGCGCCGTAAGCAGACGGTGCTGTTCGAAGCGGTCTCCAAGATGAAGCACGTTACCTACAAGTGGCACGACGCCAAGACCAGCCATCTGGAGGGCGTCTTTGCAAGAGGCGACCGCAGACTGTCCAAAGCACTTCTTGCGGCGCACCGCCGCGGACTGAAGTTCGACAGCTGGGACGAGTTCTTCGATTACGACGCCTGGATGGCAGTCTTTGAAGAATGCGGCATCGATCCCGCATTCTACGCCAACCGAACCTATTCCGAGGACGAGGTGCTGGCGTGGGATATCATCGATTGCGGTGTCACGAAGGAATTCTTGAAACGCGAAAAGAGAAAGGCTTACGCTGAGATCACTACGCCCTCCTGCCGCGAGCAGTGTTCGGGCTGTGGAGCAAACAAACTGGGAGGTGAGCGCTCATGCTGCCCAAAGGCAACCTCTTGAGAGAGCCCCGCGCTATCCGCGTCAAGTTTGCCAAGACCGGCAAGCTTCGCTATATCTCCCATCTGGATCTGTGCCGTACGCTGAATTCCGCGTTCTTGCGTTCGGGGATCCCGATCTGGTACAGTCAGGGCTTCAACCCCCGCCCGAAGATGGTCTTTGCTCTGACCGTTTCGGTGGGGGCTGAGAGCGTGGCGGAGTTTCTGGATATCCGCATCACTCACGAGATGAGCGAGAGCGAGATTGCCAAGCGCCTGCAGTACGCCCTCACGCCCGAGCTGGAGATCCTAGAGGTCTACCGTCCCGCGTCCAAGTTGCAGGAGGTGGCGCAGTCGGAATATCACATCTTTACCGAGCGTCCGCTGGATCCTTCCGCCGTTGAAGCGGCACTGCAGCAACCGATGGTCGTAATGGTCCACGGCAAGAAAGGGGATAAAGAGAAGGATATCTCCGGTCAGATCGTTTCGGTCTTAGTGGACAGTGATCGGATCTGCGCCCGTCTTTTGGCAGGGCAGGGGGATTTTCTCAATCCCGAAAATTTCATGAAGGGACTGCTCACATCCATCGGTGAGCCCGAGTGCCTCTATCTGATCCGCCGTGTCGCCTGCTACGATGCGGACGGTCGGCTGTTTCGATAAATGAAAAAGAACCGAGCCGGTAAAGGCTCGGTTCTTTTGATCGGATCAATTATGATCCTGCGCCAGCGAAGCAATCTTTTTGACGCAGCGCTTGCACATCAGCTTTCCTTCGTAGGTAGTCATATCGTCCAATTCATTGCAGAAAATACAGGCGGGAGCGTATTTTCTGAGGATGATCGTCTCACCTTCAGTATAGATCTCCAGAGCGCTGAATGTGTCGATTCCAAGGGTCTTACGGATCTCCTTCGGGATCACGAATCTCCCGAGGGAATCAACTTCTCTTACAATACCGGTAGCTTTCATAAAAACATTCCTTTCTGCGTAATTTTTACCTTCGTGCCTACATCTTACCATATTATGGTCGTTTTGTCAATAGGAAAGTCGAAAAAAATTTTAAATTGTTTGATTAAATCGAAATAATATCCGCGAAAATGTTAACAAATTGTAAATATTGGCGTTTTTTGAAAAATAATCGAACAAAGGGATTGACATATAAAAATATATGTGATATAATGACCAAGCTTGATGCGTTGAAAGCAAAAGTTGCTGCAAAACGGCTCGGGAAACCTTGCCGACAGGTAATTTTGCCGGAGTATGTCCGTTTAAATCGGGCGAAACAGAAACGATGCCGCAAAGGGTAACGGATTCTCAAGTTGTGAGTCCGGATTTTGTGCGAGGAGTTGCCGCACGAAGTTCGGTTTTATGATGGAAGAAAAAGAAACACACGGAGCGGTGTACAGCATCTGAGCCAAACCTATTCTAAATAAGGAGGCACAAGTAATGGCAGCAGTAAAGGAGAAACTGAGAATCAGACTGAAGAGCTATGACTCTACTCTGATCGATCAGGCAGCAGAAAGGATTGTTGAAGCAGCAAAGCGCAACGGCGCAACCGTTTCCGGTCCTATTCCGCTTCCCACCGAGAGAGAGATCGTAACCATCCTGCGTGCAGTTCATAAGTATAAGGACGCTCGCGAGCAGTTCGAGCTCAGAACCCACAAGAGACTGATCGATGTGATCAAGCCCTCTCAGAAGACCGTTGAGGCACTCACCTCTCTGGAGCTTCCCGCAGGCGTTGAGATCGAGATCAAGCTCTGAGAAAAACTCTGAGAGTTTTATGTCAAGTCGGCAGACACTAAACGCCGACCAATAACTAAAACAGGAGAAAAAACAAAATGATCAAAGGAATTATCGGTAAGAAAATCGGTATGACCCAGATCTTCGATGAGAAGGGTAATGTCATTCCCGTAACCATCATCGAAGCAGGTCCCTGCACCGTAACGCAGGTCAAGACCGTCGACACTGACGGCTACGATGCAGTTCAGCTCGGCTTTGTGACCGTTGCTGACAAGAAGGTAAACAAGCCCATGAAGGGCAAGTTCGCAAAAGCAGGCGTTGCTCCCGTGAAGCATCTGAAGGAGTTCCGCTTTGATGATGTGTCCGGCTACAAAGTAGGCGATACCGTCACCACTGAGACTTTCGCAGCAGGTGAAAAGGTCGACGTTACCGGCATCACCAAGGGCCATGGCTACTCCGGCACTGTTAAGCGCTGGAACACTGCGATCCTGCGTATGACCCACGGTGGCGGTCCTGTTCACCGTCAGCCCGGTTCTATGGGTGCGAACTCCACCCCCTCCAGAATCTTCAAGAATAAGAAGATGGCTGGTCAGTACGGTAACGAGCAGGTAACTGTACAGAATCTGTACGTTGCTAAGATCGACACCGAGAAGAATCTTATCGCAGTGAAGGGCGCAATTCCAGGCGCTCGCGGCGGTATCGTGTTCATCCGCAACACGGTAAAGTCTAAGTAAGGAGGAAAGAACGATGCCGAATTTGAAAGTTGTTGATATGAACGGCGCAGAGGTCGGTTCCATCGAGCTGGCTGACAGCGTATACGGCGTAGAGCCCAACGCAGCAGTGCTGCACGCATCGGTTCGCGCTTATCTTCTGAACCAGAGACAGGGTACGCAGTCCACTCTGACCCGTACCGAGGTTTCCGGCGGCGGCAGAAAGCCCTGGAAGCAGAAGGGCACCGGCAGAGCTCGTCAGGGTTCCACCAGAGCTCCTCAGTGGTACCACGGCGGTGTTGCACTGGGTCCCAAGCCCAGAACCTACAAGATCGCACTGAACAAGAAGACCAAGAAACTGGCAATTGTCAGCGCACTCTCTTCTAAGGTAGCCTCCGGCGAGATGATCGTTGTGGATCAGATCACTACCGATGCATACAAGACCAAGACCATGGTCAATATGCTCGCGGCAGTAGGCGCCGGCAAGAAGACTTTGGTAGTCCTCTCCGAGAATGATGAGAAGGTCATCAAGTCCTTCGCGAACATCCCCGGTGTAAAGACCACTCAGGCAGGCACCATCAACGTGTACGACATCCTGAACTGCAACAGCTTCGTTGTAGTCTCTGATGCGGCAAAGAAAATTGAGGAGGTTTACGCGTAATGAAATCGATTTACGATATCGTGATCGCTCCCGTTATCACCGAAGCTTCGATGGACGGGATCGCTGCGAAAACCTATACCTTTAAGGTAGCAAAGGACGCAACCAAGCCCGAGATCGCTTCCGCTGTTGAGAAGCTGTTCGGTGTTGAGGTAAAGAGCGTCAACACTATGATTATGAAGAAGAAGCCGAAGAGAAGAGGCGTTACCTCCGGTTACACCTCTGAGTGGAAGAAGGCGGTCGTTACCCTGACTGCTGAGTCCAAGACCATCGCCTTCTTCGACGGAATGATGTAAGGAGGAGTCAGACATGGCAGCAAAGATTTATAAGCCTACAACTCCCGGCCGCAGACAGATGTCCGTTCCTTCCTTCGCGGAAGTAACCAAAGACAGCCCTGAAAAGAGCCTGCTGGCTACCAAGAAAAAGCATGCCGGCCGTAACAGCTACGGCAGAATCACCGTTCGTCACCACGGCGGCGGTAACAAGGTAAAATACAGAATCATCGACTTCAAGCGTCAGAAGACCGATATGCCCGCAACTGTTGTTGGCGTTGAGTACGATCCCAACAGAACCGCTTATATCGCACTTCTGGAGTACGAGGATAAGACCAAGAGCTATATCATCGCTCCTACCGGTCTGACCGATGGCGATGTAGTTACCAGCGGCGCTGATAGCGATATCAAGCCCGGCAACACTCTGCCCATCTCCGCAATTCCCGTAGGTGTTGTTATCCACAACATCGAGCTGTACCCCGGCAAGGGCGCACAGCTGGTTAGAACCGCAGGCGCATTCGCTCAGCTGATGGCTAAGGAGAATGGCATGGCTCAGGTTCGTCTCCCCTCCGGCGAGGTTCGTCTCATCCGTCTGGACTGCAAGGCAACGATTGGTCAGGTCGGCAACATCGAGCACGACACCATCAAGGTCGGTAAGGCAGGTAAGACCCGTCATAAGGGCATCCGTCCCACCGTTCGCGGTTCCGTAATGAACCCCAACGATCACCCTCACGGTGGTGGTGAAGGTAAGTCCCCTGTCGGTCGTCCCGGCCCTGTTACCCCCTGGGGTAAGCCCGCTCTCGGCTATAAGACTCGTAACAAGAAGTCCAGAACCGAGAAGTTCATCGTTAAGCACAGAAACGGTAAATAATTTGGGAGGAAGATTGTAATGAGCAGAAGCCTGAAGAAAGCACCGTTCGTTGAAGAGAAGCTCTACAAGAGAATCTGCGCAATGAACGAGGCAGGAGAAAAGAAGGTTCTGAAGACTTGGTCCAGAGCTTCCACCATCTACCCTGATTTCGTTGGTCATACCATCGCAGTGTACGACGGTAGAAAGCACATCCCGGTATATGTGGTCGAAGATATGGTCGGTCACAAGCTGGGTGAGTTCGCTCCTACCAGAACCTATAAGGGACATGCCGGTTCCAAAACTTCTAACAACGGCAAATAATTAGGGAGGAATTTTGAAAATGGAAGCAAGAGCAATTGTTAAGAATATCAGAATCTCCCCCCGCAAGGTATCTATTGTTATGGACCTGATCCGCGGCAAGAACGCCGACGTTGCAATGGGTATTCTGAAAAACACCCGCAAGGCCGCATGCGAGCCCCTGCTCAAGCTGCTGAACAGCGCTTGCGCAAATGCGGAAGTCAACCACAATATGGACAGAAGCAATCTGTACGTCTCCGAAGTATTCGTTTGCCCCGGCCCCACTATGAAGCGCGGTCAGGCAAGAGCACGCGGCGGCTTCGATCGCATTCTGAAGAGAACCTGCCACATGACTATTGTGGTTAAGGAAAGAGTTTAATCGGAGGAGGTAAGTCAAATGGGTCAGAAAGTCAATCCCCACGGTTTCCGTGTAGGCGTTATTAAGAACTGGGACTCCAGATGGTACGAGAAGGATGAGACCTTCGGCGATACCCTGGTATCCGACTACAATCTTAGAAAGACTCTGAAGAAGAACCTGCAGGCTGCCGGCGTTCCCAAGATCGAGATCGAACGCGACTCCGACAAGGTAAGAGTCTTCATCCACTGCGCAAAGCCCGGTATGGTTATCGGTCGCGGCGGCGCAGAGATCGAAAAGCTGAAGGCTGACATCGAAAAGATGGTCGGCAAACCCGCTGCAGTCAACGTAATCGAGGTTCGTAACCCCGACGTTAACGCTCAGTTGGTTGCTGAGAACATCGCAGGTCAGCTGGAGCGCAGAGTTGCATTCCGTCGTGCGATGAAGCTCTGCATCGGCAGAACCATGCGTATGGGCGCTAAGGGTATCAAGGTAAGCCTGTCCGGTCGTCTCAACGGTGCAGAAATTGCCCGTACCGAGCACTACCACGAGGGTACTATCCCGCTGCAGACCCTGCGCGCAGACATCGAGTACGGCTTCTTTGAAGCAAACACCACCTACGGTAAGATCGGCGTTAAGGTTTGGATCTTCAAGGGTGAGGTTCTCCCCGATGTCAAGAAGAAATTTACTACCATGGCTCCTCAGGAGACCCCGGCTCCCAGAAACGACCGCCGCGGCGATCGCAGAGGAGACCGCAGAAACGGTGATCGCAGAAACGGCGACCGTCGTGGCGGCGAGCGCAGAAACAACAACGGTCCTCGCAGAGACGGCAACCGTCCCGCATTCAACCGTGCACCCAAAGAAGAAGGGGGTAACAAGTAATGTTAATGCCTAAGCGCGTGAAATACAGACGTGTGCAGCGCGGCCGCCTGAAAGGCAAGGCTATGCGCGGCAACACCATTTCCAACGGCACCTACGGCCTCGTTGCTATGGAACCCGCTTGGATCACCAGCAATCAGATCGAAGCAGCCCGTATCGCTATGACTCGTTATATCAAGCGTGGCGGTAAGGTCTGGATCAAGATCTTCCCCGATAAGCCCATCACCGAGAAGCCCGCTGAAACCCGAATGGGTTCCGGTAAGGGTTCCCCCGAGTACTGGGTAGCAGTCGTGAAACCCGGCAGAGTTATGTTTGAGATGGACGGTGTTGCACCCGAGATCGCAAAGGAAGCTATGCGTCTTGCTTCCCACAAGCTGCCGATCAAATGCAAGTTTGTTCAGAAAGAAACAACTACTGAGGAGGCATAAGCAGTGAAAGCAAGCGAAATCAGAGAAATGACCGCTGAGCAGCTCGAAGCGAAGCTTGGCGAACTCAAAGAAGAACTGTTCAATCTGCGCTTCCAGCACGCGATCAATCAGCTTGACAATCCTCACAAGATTGCGGATGTCAAGAAGGACATTGCCCGTGTGATGACGATTCTTCACCAGAAGAACGCCTGAGTGAAGGGAAGGAGAATTGAACATGACTGAAATGACTGAGCGCAATCTGCGCAAGACCCGTGTGGGTAAGGTTGTCAGCAACAAGATGGATAAGACCATCGTGGTCGCTATCGAGGACAACGTAAAGCATCCCAAGTACGGTAAGATCATCAAGAGAACCCTGAAGCTCTACGCACAGGACGATAACAACCAGTGCGATATCGGCGATACCGTTCTCGTGATGGAAACAAGACCTCTCTCCAAGCTGAAGAGATGGCGCCTTGTTGAAATCATTGAAAAAGTGAAGTAAGCAACAGTACAGCAAAATCTGTATTGTCATAAGGAGGAACAAACAGTGATTCAGCAACAGACACTCATGAAGGTTGCCGACAATACCGGCGCTAAAGAGATCATGTGCATCCGTGTCCTGGGCGGTTCCGGCAGAAGATATGCCAACATCGGCGACGTAGTAGTTGCCGCTGTGAAGAAGGCAGCTCCCGGCGGCTCCGTTAAGAAGGGCGAGGTTGTTAAAGCAGTTGTAGTCAGAAGCGTGAAGGGCATCCGCCGCGCTGATGGCTCCTATATCAAGTTCGATGAGAACGCAGCCGTAATCATCAAGGCTGACAAGAACCCTGTCGGTACCCGTATCTTTGGGCCGGTGGCAAGAGAGCTCCGTGAGAAGGATTACCTCAAGATCCTGTCTCTGGCTCCTGAAGTACTGTAAGGAGGTAACTACAATGCATATCAAAAAAGGCGATACCGTAGTAGTTCTGTCCGGTAAGTACGAGGACAAGAAGACCGCTGACGGCAAGGTTAAGACCGCAAAGGTTCTCGAGGTTTCCCCCGAAGAGGGCAAGGTAATCGTTGAGAACGTTCACAAAGTTTCTAAGCACCTGAAGGCTAGAAAGCAGGGTGAGCAGTCCACCATTCTGAAGGTTGACGCTCCCATCTACGCTTGCAAGGTTCAGCTGTACTGCCCCGACTGCAAGAAGGGTGTTCGCACTCACATCGAAGTAGTTGACGGCAAGAAGATCCGCGTTTGCTCCGGCAAGCGTGACGGCAAGCCCTGCGGCTACAAGTTTGACTAAGGAGGAACACGGAAATGGCAAGAATGAAAGAACTTTATACTTCCGAAGTTGCTCCTGCACTCATGAAGAAGTTCCAGTACAAGAGCGTTATGCAGATCCCCAAGCTGAACAAGGTTGTCATCAACGTTGGTGCCGGCGACGCTAAGGAGAACTCCAAGGTCATCGACACCATCATCAGCGAGCTGACTCTGATCACAGGTCAGAAGGCAGTTCCCACCTTCGAACATAAGTCCGTTGCAAACTTCAAGCTTCGTGAGGGCATGAAGATTGGCGCAAAGGTTACCCTGCGCGGCGAGATGATGTACGAGTTCGTGGATAAGCTCTTCAACCTGGCACTGCCCCGCGTGCGTGACTTCAAGGGTATCAACGCTAATGGCTTCGACGGCAGAGGCAACTACGCTCTCGGCCTGAAAGAACAGCTGATCTTCCCCGAAATCGAGTACGATAAGATCGACAAGATCCGTGGTATGGACATTGCATTTGTAACTACCGCACAGACCGACGAAGAGGCTCGTGAGCTTCTGACTCTGCTGGGCGCACCGTTCGCGAAATAAGGAGGAGAATTGACATGGCAAAGAAGTCGATGATTGCAAAACAGCAGAGACCCCAGAAGTTCTCTACCCGTGAATACAACAGATGCAAGATCTGCGGCCGTCCCCATGCTTATATGCGTAAGTATGGCATCTGCCGTATCTGCTTCCGTGAGCTTGCCTACAAGGGCGAGATTCCCGGTGTGAGAAAGGCTTCTTGGTAATTTACCAAGACCAAAATAATCAGCTCCAATCCTTCCGGCAGGAAAACAGAGCGTTTTAACCGCCGGAATGCAGCCCTCATTCAGAGGGCAGCAAGAGATTGAACTTGCATAAATTAGGAGGAAAAATACTATGCAGATTTCAGACGTAATCGCGGATATGCTCACCAGAATCCGCAACGCAAACAATGCAAAGCACGAGAGCGTTGATGTTCCCGCTTCCAACATGAAGAAGGCAATTGCCGACATCTTGGTTGAAGAGGGCTATATCAAGGGCTACCAGGTAATCGAAGATGGCAAGCAGGGCGTGATCAGAATCACCCTGAAGTACATCGGCAAGCAGAAGGTCATTCAGGGCCTGCGCCGTGTATCCAAGCCCGGTCTGCGTATCTACGCAAGCTGCGATGAGATGCCTAAGGTCATGAACGGTCTGGGCGTTGCCATCGTTTCTACTTCCAAGGGTGTTATGACCGATAAGAAGGCTCGCAGCCTGAACATCGGCGGCGAAGTCCTTGCATTCGTTTGGTAATCGGGAGGGAAGAAAAGATGTCTAGAATTGGTAGAAAAGCGATTCCTGTTCCCGCAGGCGTAGAAGTTACCCTGGGCGAGAACAATGTGGTCACCGTAAAGGGACCCAAGGGAACTCTGACAGAGAAGTTCCACCCCAACATGACCATCGCAAAGGAAGGCAGCGAGATTGTTGTCTCCCGTCCCGATGACGAAAAGATGAACAAAGCTCTCCACGGTCTGACCAGAACCCTCGTCAACAACATGGTAGTTGGCGTATCCACTGGTTATTCCAAGAAGCTCATCGTTACCGGTGTCGGCTACAGAGTAGCACTCAACGGTAAGAACCTCCAGATGAACCTGGGTTATTCTCACCTGGTAGTCATGGAGCCTGAAGACGGTATCACCTTCG
>JAFTPF010000050.1 GCA_017463445.1 Clostridia bacterium | reverse complement strand
GAAACCATCTCAAACGCCGAAGTTTTCGCCCTCCTCTCGAGCTCTCCACCCACTTCCTTGGCTGTCGGCGTTCTATATTTATAGTTTATCGACAAACTGAGAAAAACCGCCCGAAGGCGGTTTTTCTTTTGGGGATTGTCAGGCTTGCGGTCTGACGGTGGCCTCTCCGCTGAACAGGCGATGGGTCCCTTCTTCGTTTGCCAGAAGGAGCGCGCCGTCGTCGTCGATGCCCAGCACGATCCCGTCGATGGTCCGATCCCCGATGCGGCAGGTGACGGCTTTTTGGTCCAGCCAGGATCGCGTCCGATAGAGGGGAAGCCAGGTTCGCGCGGACAGTCCGCCGTACAATTCGTTCAGACGGTCGCAGACGGTGGCGGCAAGACGGCTCCGATCCACCGATGCGCCCTCGTCCTCCAACGAGGTGGCGATGGCGGCAACCTCCCCGGGCAGGGAAGCGTGGCGGCAGTTGATCCCGATGCCGATGACCACGCTTTGGAGCCGACCGCTGATCGGATCGGCGATTCCCTCGGTGAGGATGCCGCACAGCTTCCGATCGCCCACATACACGTCATTGACCCACTTGATCTGTGGGCGCAGATCGGTCAGCGACTCCAGGGCAAGGCAGACCGCCACCGCCGCCGCCGAGGTCAGGGACAGAGCGCGCTCGGCAGACAGATCGGGATGCAGGACAAGACTCATATACAGTCCCGCGCCCTCTGGGGAGCAGAAGGTGCGCCCCAGCCGCCCGCGCCCGCCGGTCTGGGTTTCGGCAAGGAGAAGGAGCGGCTCGGATAGTCCCGCAGACAGTTGCCGCTTGGCTTCGGTGTTGGTGGAATCCACCGATTCCATCACCTGCACCGCTACGGGATGCGTCATTGCCGCACGGATCGCCGCGGCGGACAGTTTATCTGCCATCGTCTCATCTCCTTTTCGCGATCGTTGCCATTATTTTAGCAAAAAACGGACGAAATTGCAAGGTTCTTCTTGCAATTTCCGCAAAAAGATGGTAAACTATCGGTAGTAACCTCAAAGGAGGCAGATATGAACATCCTGCATCTGCGCTACGCCATCGAGGTGGAGCGCACCCGCTCCATCAGCAAGGCGGCGGAAAACCTCTTTATGAACCAGTCCAATCTGTCCCGCGCCATTCGGGAACTGGAGCAATCTCTGGGGGTCACTCTCTTCAAGCGCACCTCCAAGGGTATGACGCCCACCCCCGGCGGCGAGGAATTTCTCTGTCACGCCAAGCGGATCATCGCCGAGATCGACCGCGTAGAGGCGCTCTATAAACGGGACGGAGATGGGAAGATCCGCTTTGCGGTGTCGGTCCCCCGTGCGGACTATGTCAGCGCCGCGTTCGCGGAATTTGCGGCAGAGCTGCCCTCGGGAGCTTGTGAGGTCTTTTACAAAGAGACTAACGCGCTGGAGACGGTAAGCGATCTTCTGCAAGCAGACTTCCGACTGGGCATCATCCGCTATCAAACGGTTTTCGATTCTCATTTCAAGGCGATGCTCCACGAAAAAGACCTGCACTGGGAACCGATCGCGGAGCATTCCTGCCGGCTTTTGCTGTCTGCCGCAGATCCGCTGGCGTCGCGGGAGCAGATCTCACCCGCTGATCTTGCCGATCACACCGAGATCGCCGAGCCCGATCCCTACGTTCCCTCCCTCCCCCTCATCGACGCGCTCCGGGCGGAGCATTCGGAGTTTACCGACCGCCGCATCTGCGTTTACCAGCGGGTAAGCCGCGCGGAGCTTCTGTCGAAAGTCCCAGGCACCTTCCTGTGGGCTGACGGACTGTCGGACGATGAACTGAAGCAATACGGACTGGTACAAAAGAACTGCACCGTCGGCGGCAAGACCTACTGCGATCTTCTGATCTATCGGAAGGGTTATCATTTCACGCCCCTGGAACGCCGCTTCATCGAGCTGGTGGAAAAGTACGCCGACCGACTCCATCCTGCCGATTCCGAAACGCCCAACGAATAAAAACGAACCCGCCGTAGCGGGTTCGTTTTTTGCAGTCAAATGCGGATTACTCCACCGTAACGCTTTTGGCGAGATTTCTCGGCTTATCCACGTCAAGTCCTTTGGCACAGCTTACATAATAGGCCAGCAGCTGCAGGGGAAGCACCGTCAGCGAGGCGGAGAAGAACGGGTCGGTCTTGGGAACGTAAACGGTGAACTGTCCCACGTCCTCCATAGCGTAGTTGCCGTAGGAGGTGATGCCCATCACATAGGCACCGCGGGAGGCAACCTCCTGCAGATTGCTTACCGTCTTTTCGAAGAGTGTGGGCTGAGTGGCGATGCCCACTACCAGCGTGCCTTCCTCGATCAGCGAGATGGTGCCATGCTTGAGCTCGCCTGCGGCGTAGGCTTCGGAATGGATATAGGAGATCTCCTTCAGCTTCAGGCTGCCCTCCATACCGACACCGTTGTCGATGCCGCGTCCGATGAAGAAGGTATCGTGGGTGTTGGAGAATTGATTGGCGAACCATTGGATGCGCTCCTTATCCTCCAGGATCTTTTCCATCTTGGTGGGGAGGGTCTGGAGTTCGGCGGTCAGTTCTGCGACTCGTTCGGGGGATGCCGTGCCGCGAAGAGCGGCGATCCGCAGGGCTAGGAGATAGAACGCGGTCAACTGGGTGGAGTACGCCTTGGTGGTGGCCACGGCGATCTCGGGACCTGCCCAGGTGTAGAGGACGTAGTCCGCCTCTCTTGCGATGGAGGAGCCTACCACGTTGACGATGGCGATGACGGGAATACCGCGGGATTTAGCCAGACGGAGTGCCGCCAGAGAGTCGGCGGTCTCGCCCGACTGGCTGACGATCACCAGCGCAGAGCCGTCCACCAGAACGGGATCGCGGTAACGGAATTCGGAGGCGATCTCCACCTCCACCGGCAGACGGCAGAGCGACTCGATCACATAGCGCGCCACCACGCCGGTGTGGTAAGCCGAGCCGCAGGCGGCAACGTAAAGACGGGTGAGATTTTTCAGCAGCTGGTCGGGAATGCCCGCGTCGGACAGATCCACCGCGCCGTCCACGATACGGGGAGAGATGGTGTCCTGCACCGCCTTGGGCTGCTCATGAATCTCCTTCATCATAAAGTGCTGCCAGCCGTCCTTTTCGGCAGCCGCCGCATCCCAGCTGATATGGTGAAGTTCTTTCTCGATGGACTCGCCGTCGATGTTGAAGAAGCGCGCGCCCGAGCGAGTGAGGAGCGCCACCTCGAAGGGCTCGATATAATAGACGTTGCGGGTATATTGTAGGATGGCGGGCACGTCGGAGGCGATGAAGCACTCCTGCTCGCCGGGATGTCCCGCGCTGTCGCGGGTGCCTACCACCAGCGGGCTGTACTTGCGGATGGCGTACAACTCGTCGGGACGGTCGGCAAAGAGGATGCCCAGCGCGTAGGAGCCCACCGCGCGGAGCATGACCTCCTTGATGGCGGCAAGGGGATCGCCGGTATAATAGGCATCCAGTAGCTGCGCCACCACCTCGGTGTCGGTCTGGGAGCGGAAGGTATAGCCTCGCTTTTCCAGCATCTCCTTCAGCTCACGGTAGTTTTCGATGATACCGTTGTGTACCACCACCACCCGACGGTCGCCGCCGATGTGGGGGTGGGCGTTTGCCGCGGAGGGTTCGCCGTGGGTCGCCCAACGGGTGTGACCGATGCCGCAGGTTCCGTGGAGGGCGCGCCCCTCGTCGAGCATATCCGACAAGTTTTTCAGACGTCCCTTGGCCTTCACCACCTCGATCAGGGTGCTTCCGTCGTTGACCGCCACGCCTGCCGAGTCGTAGCCTCGGTACTCCAGCTTGGAAAGTCCCGATAGCAGGATGGGTGCCGCCTGTTCTTCTCCGATATATCCAACGATTCCGCACATAGTGTTGTTCTCCTTTAATAAATGTATTGATCGCTGACAAGGTCAGCGGTTTCGAGGCGAGCGGATATGCAGCAGTTGCTTTGCAACTGCGTCGCCCTTGCTACGTTATAACAGTTAAAACTATAGATTTCCGCCGTTCTAAATGCCTCTCCCTCCGGGAGAGTGTGTCCTATTGAACGCCTGCGGCGATCAATGCCGGAGAGGACTTTGAGCGCCTCTGCCCTCTCAGTCACCTGCGGTGACAGCTCTCCCGGAGGGAGAGCCGGAGCGAAATATCAATTTTGAGCTGTTACAATGTACATGGGAGATGCGCTCACTCCGGGGGACGCTACATGGAAAATACTAGCACCAACTCAACTTGTAGGGACAGGCGTCCTCGACTGTCCGCACACAAACATATATATATTTCAGTATATCAAATTATCTTCGTCTGTATATGTCCGAATTGTAACCGCTTTGTGAACAATTTGCAATGCCGTTGACTTTTTTTCGAAAGATGCTATAATGGTATAGTATAACGAGCATGACGGGGTGTCCCGCGCAAACGATTGGAGGAACCATCAATGGGAAAGTATTTTGGAACCGACGGTTTCAGAGGCGAGGTGAACCGCGTCCTGACCTCTATGCACGCCTATCAGATCGGACGTTTTCTGGGCTGGTATTACGCATCTCCTCTGTCGGGCGCCCCCGAGGGACACAAGCCCCGTCTGGTCATCGGCAAGGACACGCGACTGTCCAGTTATATGTTTGAGTATTCCATCGTGGCGGGACTGACCGCCTCGGGTGCCGACGCCTATATGCTCCACGTCACTACTACCCCCAGCGTCTCCTTCGTCACCGCACGAGACGATTTCGATTGCGGTATCATGATCTCCGCCTCTCACAATCCCTTTTACGATAACGGCATCAAGCTGGTGAACAGCGCAGGCGAGAAGATGGACGACCAGACCATCCGCCTGATCGAAGCCTACATAGACGGGGACTACGCCACGTTGGGACTAAATGGCGATCTTCCCCTTGCCACGGGTGAAAGATTGGGGCGCATCGTGGACTATTCCGCCGGCAGAAACCGCTACATCGGCTATCTGATCTCCCTTGCCAGCCGCTCCTTCAAGGGCAAAAAGGTGGGGCTCGACTGCGCCAACGGCTCTGCTTGGTCGATCGCCAAGGCGGTATTTGACGCGCTGGGCGCCAAGACTTACGTGATCAACGCCGATCCCGACGGACTAAACATCAATAAAAATGCCGGCTCTACCCATATGGAAGGGCTGAAGAAGTTTGTTGTTGAAAACGAGTTGGACGTTGGCTTTGCCTACGACGGCGACGCCGACCGCTGTCTAGCGGTGGACGAGCGCGGCAACGAGATCAACGGCGACCACATCCTCTACATTTTCGCTCACAATGCGCGCGTTACCGGAACGCTCACCGGCAAGGTGGTTGCCACCGTTATGAGCAACATGGGACTGTTCAAAGCCCTTGACGAGCTGGGCGTCGGCTACGAAACCACCAAGGTGGGCGACCGCTACGTCTATGAGAATATGGTGCAGAACGGTCATATGATCGGCGGTGAGCAATCGGGACACATCATCCTGCGCAAATATGCCACTACCGGGGATGGCATCCTCACCTCCATCATGCTGATGGAAGCTATGATCGAGGGGAAAACCACCCTGTCCAAGCTGGCAGAGCCCATGCAGATGTACCCTCAGGTGCTGGTGAATCTGCGCGTCACAGACAAGGACGCGGTGATGGATCATCCCGATGTGAAAGCTGCCGTAGCGAGTGCCGAGGCATCCCTTCCGGGAAGCGGACGGGTGCTGCTCAGACCCAGCGGCACGGAGCCGCTGATTCGCGTGATGTCCGAAGCCTCCACCGAGCAGGCCTGCCAAGACGCGGTGGACGCGATTTGCGCTGTCATCCGCGAAAACGGACTGTGCGAATAACGAAGCAACGCCGTCGCTCGGAGCCTTTCGAATGGGACGTTCATAAATTGTTTACAATTTTTCCTGTTGCAAAGCGGGGGCGAATGTGCTATAATATATCCGCGGCTACGGAGAAGTACTCAAGTAGGTGAAGAGGCGCCCCTGCTAAGGGTGTAGGTCGGGAAACCGGCGCGAGAGTTCGAATCTCTCTTTCTCCGCCAGCAAAAAAGCACGAAAACGATTGTTTTTCGTGCTTTTCTTTTTGTCTTTGGGTGGATTTTACCCTATTCCCGTCACTTTTCGCTTTTGCCGAAAAGGCGTTTCCCTTAAGTTTTCCCTTTACAGGATCAAAACGGCGTTTTTACGCCTTGACTTTGCGGATGAAGCGATCCATTCGGGCGGCGCTCTCCTGCTTCATCTTCTCGGAAACGTGACCGTATACGTCCAGCGTGAAGGATGCCGTAGCGTGACCAAGATTCTGCTGCACCGTCTTTACGTCATCCCCCTCCTGCAGGGACATCACGGCGTAGGTGTGGCGCAGATCGTGGAAACGTGCGTCCGGGCGTCCGATCTTGGCGGCGATCCGCTTGAAGCGCTTCAGAACGGTTTGCATCGGGATATAGGAGTCGTCGGGATAGGTGAACACCAGATTCATCTCGTTCTGCCAATCAATGCCCATCGCCAGCCGTTCCCGATGCTGAGCGGCGCGTGTGTTTTTAGTGCGGGGCATCGGTGTCCTCCTTTGGAAATAGCTTGTTAAGCTGTAGTTGGACTTCCTCTAAAGTTTTTCCGATAATTGGTTGCGGAATTTGTTTTCCTGATCCAAGTTCTGCGCCGGGATTCACACTTGCTTCCCAAAAAAACTCAGCTTTGCCATCATGCGTAATGGTTTTTTGCGAATTCTTACGGAGTTCATTGGGGTACGAGTGTTTTGAGTTGATGTTGTTTGAGTGTCTCTATAAAACTCTTGTATTTGATTAATGATATCAACAGGGGATACCGTTTCGAAAGAGTCGTCAATGATAATGGCTCTGTGCTGCTAAGTAAAAGAAACATGATTTCTCTTTGGCGTATAGCCGCTTCCATGTATATTCCTCCATACAATAATATGGAAGAACCTAACAACTTGGACACATATTTCCCATTTGAAATATGCATTCAGCTTGCCGGGTTCCTCTTGATAAACAAACAAGTTCAACTTTCTCTTCGGCAAAATGCATATTATGGGACTAGCTCGTAGTCTTCAGCGTTTTATCTTTTTTCTCGTCTTGATTTTTCACGATCTGAACATGGTAACCAAGCTCGTCAAAGGTGATTTCCAGCAATTGACCGCATTTGGGACAATTGTAGCTGATTTGGGAATTGGGCTTTCCTCTGACCCGATAATGTCCGCAGACCGGGCAAGCGGAGCAATAAGTATCGTTCTTCATTGTTGTTCTCCTTTCTTTGTGAATTTGTATATATAAACCTGAGCCGGGGTAGACTGGGAGAGTCCGAAGATTCTCCCAGCCCACTGTTGGGATTACGGACAGGTTGCGTAGCTGGTTCGGGTGATTACTTTCGGTACATCGTCTTTGTAGACTGTCATAGTAAATACTGACTTGTAATAAGCACCACTGACGCCGGTTGTTTCCACACCCATCGAGAATGATCTGCTTTCTTTGGTAATTGTATCTTCTTCAACCAAGACCCAAGAAGAACCATTCTGTCGATAAATTTGGATGTTACCAGTAATTTTATCCGTACCGATATGACCAACAACAGTCATTTCTGCATAACCGATTTTGGTATTTTCAAATTCAAAAATACAGTCAATAGATGCGGTATTGATCCAGCGCGGCTGAACGGAAGCTTCGTTCTCAGCTGCAAAGGAGGCAATACTGAATACAGATACCAAAAGCAGTGCGGATAAGATGAATGATAATGCTTTTTTCATTTTTTCACTCCTTTCATTCGTTTTTATATATGACTGTTTCGTGGAGCATTTTGTTTCATGATTTGCAAAAAAATATAAAAATTTGTCGAATAGAGAAGAGGCTGCCTTTCCATAGACAGCCTCTTCAGTTACTTTACTTCTACGCTGGATGCCATTTTGATTAATTCATCATAGCTTTCAAACAAACCATAAATATTATACCGGTACTGATTGTCTTGCCAGTACAGATTATAAATATCAGGCCGATCAGCATACGTAATGAGAACAGCACTTAGTCCATTAATTGTTATATTTGTAGCTATTCCTTCTTCTGCATCCCCCCAACTATCTGCGTTTATAATTATTTGCTTAAATGTGATTATACTTTCTCCATCTGCGTTGTAATAATCCAGCATATACGATTTTCGCAATATATTGCTCGTAACCGTATACCCTACCGGCATATAACCGGGGATATTTACCTCTTCAATAGAAGTAGGCGGAGTGACGATTGGAGGGTCCGGCTCATCGGTCGGCTCGACGGTCGTAGTTACAGTGGGATCATTCGACGTGGTCACCGAGGGATCGGTGGAAGTGCTGTAGTCGGGATCGTCCGCGGGGACAAAGTCGATCTTTACCGATTCGTCTCCCCATTCCAGTACAACCTTCCATATAGCCTCTCTGACGGTAGGGAAAGCCATACAGGCAACGAGGGCGAGGGCTGCGGCAGCAAGACCAGCGACCATTGCGATTCGCAGTATCTTCCAGCCTTTCCGCAGCTTAGTTTTTCTGTGATTCTTTCGAATTTTGCATAATATTCTATTTCGTGTATGATCATCGAGTTTTATGTCTGATTCGGCAGGTGCTGCGTCATTCAGAATATCCTTTACGAATTCATCAGATGCCATTGCCCAAAGCAGATCCAGTTTTTCATTCGGAATCTTATTCATTTCGTTACATTCCTTTCCGTACTATTTGCGTATGTAAAATGCATCAATTGTTAGAGTATCGATTCAGCAATAATTTTTTTAAGGTAATTCTTGCATGGTGAAGTCTTGAATTGACGACCGATCGATTGATTCCCAACATTTCAGCTATTTCTGTGTTACCTAAATGATAAAAGTATTTATATATAAGTACAGTGCTCTGTTTCGCGGGCATTGATTGCATCAATGCTTTGAGTTCGGAAATGAATTCTTTATCTATAAGAGCTTGCTCGACGTCTATTGAATGGTCGAATGTATCCAAAACCGTCCCCTCGGAATCTTGCTTTTCAAAATAGGTAGATGAGGTTTCGTTTTGATGCTTCTGAATCTTTTGATTGTAAATATCACATGCAACATTTCTGGTAGTTACTGCTAAAAATCCGGGCATTATTTCGTCATCAACTTCCATGAATTTTTCGACATTATCCATGATGCGAACAAATGTATCCTCGACGGCGTCTTTCGCGTCTTCGGGATTTTTGAGAACTTTCATGCAGATATTTAACATCATTTGCTCATATTTGTCGAACAACTCTTCCACGAATGAACGTTGCTCCTCTGTTTCGAGAGTCAGTATCATTGCTAAGAACATATTTTTATATTTTTACAGTAACTGCTTGGGTTACTAATAAATCTCCTTATCATATTATCGATATGAATCAAATTGCAGAAGGTTGACGTTTTATTGGGTTGAGTTGCTTCGATCGGCTAATTCAAGTTCAAGATTGATGTGTGCTTCCAAACGTTCTCGTGATTCTTTGGGAAGTGAGGCAATCTGTTCTACCAGATTGCCGGCGATGATTTGCGTTCCTCGCTTGGGAATGTAATCACAGAGAATTTCGTCCGCGCTGACGTCCAGTACCTGAATCAAGCGAATCAAAGTATCCATACTGGGATTCTTTTGTCCGCGTTCCAGTTGGAACAGATAAGGTCGAGTGCATCCTACTTTGCTGACAATATGCTCTATCGGAATAGATTTTTTCAATCGGATTTCTTTTAGCCGTTTTCCGAACGCCTCGCTGGAAATCGCGCCTTCTGTCGAACCGGTTTTATTTCGTGACATTCTCTCATCTCCTATAAGTATATATAGTATACTTATAGTTTATCCGATTTCTGTCAGCTTGTATATTTACTATTGGATTTTATTGAGCTGTTAGAATCTTGCGAAAGGAATTTACAATTTTGTAACATTTAAATCACAAAAGATAGGGGAGATGCCTCTGTCGAATGCTTATCGGAATAATCAATATATCCAAATAAATTGTTTTCTATAGTTATTCTGTGCTAAAAGATATTACTGGCACTTGCTATTGCAATTTGCGAATGGATTTGCGTATAAATCCGATATGCCTTGAATGAGAAGAAGTATTTATACGCATTTTTGCAAGATTCCGCCATCCCCATTGACAACAATCGAGCCGAGAATGCGATTCGACCGTTTGTGGTGGGGCGCAAGAACTGGCTCTTTTCCGACTCTGTGAAGGGAGCCGAAGCCAGCGCTATGCTCTACTCCCTCGCTGCCACCGCCACTGCCAACGGCCTGAACGTGGAACGATACTTTGCCGAGCTTTTCGCGACTCGACAGCCGTTGCTCCCTTGGCTTAATTGAACAGACTAACCCCGCTGTCCAATGGCAGCGGGGTTAGTTTATGGCGTACGCGGGATTATTGGGCGGGTACTTTACACCAGCGCATCCTCGGCGACGGCGGTCAGATGGATCGGCTCCAGCTCCAGCTCGTTGCAGAGCTTTACAAGCTCCTCTGCGCGCTGCCATTGGCAAAACAAATCGGGGATCGTATATTCCGGCAGTAATTCTCCTGTTTCGCTCAGCACCTCGATGCCGTAGACCGTATGCTCCGTTCCCTCTTCAGCGATTTTGCGATCCGTCCGAACGCGGTATGTATACTTCATCTTCTTTTTCTCCTTTCTTTGTGCGAGTAACAATTATTTCCTTTAAAGGCAAAAACAGTATATCACAAATTCAGTCGCTTGTCAATAGAAATGGTAAAAATAGCCAATTATTTGTCGCATTTTTTCTGCTGAGACGGTACTGATCTGCCGCTAATGCGTAAAACATATCTTTCCCCTCATTAATTTAATGAAATTTTACGAATCTATCTACAAAATCCCCTTGTGAAAGGGGATTTTGTGTGTTACAATAAAGTCAGCATTTTCCAAGGAGATTTTCCCTATGCAAAACCATGTGCTCCGATTCTTTACTCGCCTTACGGCGGTGCTAACAGTCATCTGTCTGCTCCTTACCGCTTGCGGGCGTTCCGCGACCCGCCACGAGAAGGGGGATCATGGCTACATCCCCGTGTCCGCTTCGCCAATCTCGGTGAAGGGGATCTCTGCCAAGGCTTACTTTATCTACGACTGCGCGGCGAAGGTATTTGTCGCTATCCACGGCGCGGATGGGCTGATCTATCCCGCTTCCACTACCAAGCTACTCACCGCCCTCTATGCGCTGACGCTTCTCGATCCCGCAGAGACGGTGACCCCGGGTGACGAGCTTTCCTTGGTGGGAGAGGGATCTTCTATCGCTTATGTGAAACAGAGTCACACCCTTACTGTGGAGATGCTGGTTCAGGGAATGATGATCCCCTCAGGCAACGATGCCGCTTATGCGCTGGCAGCGGCAGGCGGGAAGAAACTGGACGCTTCGCTCTCGGGCGTGGCGGCGGTGGAGCGGTTTATGGAAGGGATGAACGAGTACGCCGTCTCGCTGGGGCTTTGCTCGTCGAGCTTTACCGTCCCCGACGGATTGGCGGGGGAAGAGCATTACTCCAGCCTTGAAGATATGGCGATCGTGGCAAAGCTCGCCTTCGAGAATGAGCTCATCCGCACCTATGGCGGTATGGCAAAGGCGGACGTGGTCTACGAGAGCGGTCATACCAACACTTGGGTCAACACCAATCTGCTTCTGGATGAGACGGGAGGCTACTACGATTCCCGCGTGCTCAGCGGCAAGACCGGATCGCTGGAGGGATGGTACAACGTGATCTTCCTCGCAGAAGAGGACGGGGAGCGGTACATCGTGGGTGTCTTCGGCAGCAGCGGCAAGGAAGCGCGGTTTGCCGACGGAATTCGGATCATGGACGCGATCGAGGAGAGGGATAGAAGCGGTAACGCATAGGATGCGATCCTATATGGGTTGAGGTGCTATAAATAATATAAAAGGAATAATCAAACACGCAGTTATTTAGTGTAGTCAGGAGTGGATGCTCATGCGTAAAATGTTAGTTTTGATGGTTGCAATAATTGCAACGAGCTTATTGCTTCACGGTTGTACAATAGGTGTAGAGGAATGTTATTCAGAGATTGAAATAGGGGAAATTTTCGGAAATAATATTGATGGACATCAAAAGAAACTACCGCAAGATTATTGCTTGGATGTTGACTTAGGATCCCAAACCAGATTATTCAAGGTTCCCGATGATTTGCTGGATAAACCGTATTTTTCCAATTCTGTTTATAATACCACAGCGATTCTTGAAGGTCACTTCATCAAAGGATATTACAACGCAGACTATCTCGTGTTATGCGAAGAAAAAGAAAACGACGAGTTAGCATATTTGACATTTGACTTTGGCGACGAGAGTGTTCGGTATCACCGTGATGTGGAGGCGATATGTGAACTTATCGGTGTTGATTCGTTGGAATGGTTTTCTCTGTGTAATACGAATCAGGAGATTCAACGCATTCAATCAGTGAGATTCGAATAGCCGGTTCAAATGAGAAATTTTGAGCCGGCTAAACTTTTCAAATCTTGATTTTTAAAAAAATCCACTTGCCAAGCGATGCGCTTTGTGCTACAATAGGGGCAGTTTATTTGCGGAGGAAATTTTCATGCTGGATCTGAGAACGACCGAAAAAGAGATGATCGCCACCCACATCAGGGAGGGCGATACCGTGGTGGACTTCACCATGGGCAACGGACACGACACCCTCTGGCTCTCGAAGCGAGTGGGCGAGAGCGGTAAAGTATACGCCTTCGACATTCAGGAGGCGGCGCTGGTCTCTACTCGCGGACTTTTGGAAAAAGAGGGTGCGCCGAACAATTACGAGCTGATCTGTGCGTCGCACCACCGCGTGGAGGAGTACGTGGAGGGTCCCATTGCGGCGGGAATGTTCAATCTGGGCTACCTGCCCGGCAGTGACAAGACCATCACCACCCTCCACGAGACCACGCTCCTTGCCATCGACGCCGCCGTGCGGCTGCTGGCTCCGGGCGGAGGACTCCTGATCGCCGTCTATCCCGGTCACGCCGAGGGTGCACTGGAGGGACAGCTGATCACCGAAAAGTTTGCCGCCTACGACCGCAAGCAGATCTGCGTGTCCCAGCTGAAGATCGTGAACTCGCCTACGTCTCCGTTCTTTTTCTTGGTGGAGAAGCGGTGACCAAGGGGCTTTGCCCCTTGGAACTCCACTTAAGACCCCTTTTGAAAAAGGGGTCTTAAGAATCCCCGAAAACTTTTGAAAAGCCGCCGAATACTCGGCGGCTGGGAAGGCAACGGGGGAATGTGCGCGACAAGTACTTGTCGCGATTATCAAAAGTTTGTGGGAGGTTTGGAGGACTTTTTACAAAAAGTCCTCCAAAATAAAATATGCAAATACCAATTTTATTCACTCGGCGGATGCGGTCGATGTTGGGGGCGGAGTACGATGCCTTCGAGGCGTCGCTGGAAACTGCGCCCGTACGGGGGCTGAGGGTGAATCCCCTCAAAGGCGATGCCGACGCCGTTCGGGCGGCACTTGCCGAGGAGGTGGGTGCGCTCACTCCGATCCCCTTCGCCGAGGGTGGCTACACCTTCGCCGCCGAGCATATCGGGAGCAGTCCGCTCCATCACGCGGGAGCGATCTACGTCCAGGAGCCCGCGGCAATGGCACCCGTGGCGGCGGTGGACATCAAGCCCGATTGGTGGGTCGCCGATCTCTGCGCCAGCCCGGGAGGGAAGTCCACTCAAATCGCAGCGCGGCTGTCCGAGGAGGGCTTGCTCCTCTCCAACGAATACACTCGCTCCCGTGTGCCGACTCTGTGCGGAAACTTGGAGCGGATGGGCGTGCGCCGTTCGATAGTCACATCTATGGACGTGCCGACTCTGTCATCGCTCTACGAGGGATGCTTCGACCTGGTCGTGGTGGACGCACCCTGCTCGGGAGAGGGAATGTTTCGCAAAAATCCCGATGCCGTGGACGAGTGGAGCGAGTCGTCGCCCGCCTTCTGCGCCGATCGGCAGTACGGCATTCTGAGGGCCGCCGCCAAGATGGTCAAGTCGGGCGGGCGGCTGGTCTACTCCACCTGCACCTTCGCCCCCGAGGAGAACGAGTGGCAGGTGGCACGCTTTCTCGCCGAAAATGCCGACTTTTCCTTGACCGCACCTGCCGAGGCGGTCACGGCGGTGTCTGCTCCCGGAATTGTGGGCGCGTTGCCCGAGGAAGACGGCTTTGCCCCCGCTCCCTATACGCTCACCGAGGCGGAAGCCAAGCTCTGCCGTCGGTTCTATCCCCACGTTTTCGATGGAGAAGGGCAGTTCCTCGCCGTCCTGCGTCGGCAAGAAGGCGGGGAATGTGTGCTCCCCAAGGACAGCTCGTCCCCCCTTTCCAAAGAGGAGCGGACGGCGGCGGAGGCGTTTTTCAAGGATGCGCTGATCCCCGAAGCGGCGAAGGCTCTGCTATCCAAACTGCGGAGCCGGAACGGAATGGTCTTCGTCCGTCCCGATCTGCCGATCCCTGCGAAGGGTGTGTACGCCGCAGGCGTGAACCTGGGCAGTGTGACCAAGGGACGGCTCGTCCCCCATCACCAGTTCTTCTCGGCCTACGGCGATTGTTTCCGAAATCGCATCGACCTTGCGCCCGATGACCGCGCACTTGCCGCCTATCTCCACGGCGAAACTATCCCCGTGGACTTTGTCGGCTGGGGCGTGGTGAGCGTCTGCGGCACGTCGATCAGCGGCGTCAAAGCCAGCGGCGGCGTGGCGAAGAACCACTATCCCAAGGGACTGAGGAAGTAAGTTTTAAGGGGGACTTCTTGTAAGAATTACAATAATCTGTTGTAGGGCGGGGGCTTGCTCCCGCCGTAGCAAACAGCCGGTTTAGTGATACTATATCACCGTGTTCGGCGGGAGCAAGCCCCCGCCCTACGGCGCTGTATGCAAAACCCGACGCTTATGCGTCGGGTTCTTCTTTGATATATACGAGGATGCCCTCCACGGGGCAGTCGAGGATCTTGCAGAGATCGTTCAGCGTGACGGTGCTGATGGGCTTGTTGTGTTTGAGCCGATCCAGCAGGCTTCGGCTGACCCCGTGCTTTTGGATCAGCGTGTATGTGGTGACGCCTTTTTCCTTCATCGTGCGGTATAATGGCTCGTAAGAGATCATTTTTTTCACCTCAATACCATTATAAATTATGCTCTACCTCTTGACAATTGTCGATAAGTGGAGTATAATTGTAGTATGCTCGATATGTGGAGTATAATTACATTGAAAAGGGGTAGGATGTTATGGCAAGATATGACAGGGAGTTTTTAGTACCGTATTTGCAAAATGTATGTGCGGCACATTTGGCTAAGAGAAGGGTAATCCGAGATCAAAGCAAGTTGGGGCGGGAGTTAGATCGTCAAAATAATATATCAAGAAACGGTGGGATAGAAAATCCTATTTATCCAAATCGTCACTCCGTTATGACAGCTGAAAGATTTTGGGCGTTATTGTTAGGTATTGTGTTTATTGGACTATTTCTGGTCTCTTTGTGTGCTCATATAATTTCTCCAGCACCTGCAGGTTTTTTTGCTTTTATTGTGATTATCTGTTTGGGAGCAGGGCTTCCTTGCTTGATTGGATCAATATACTTGATTAGTAGAGATATGAAATCAAATAATCAAATGATTCAGGCGTATAACAATGCTGTGATACGGACGAATCAGGAACGCAAGCAAAATATTGCGAAGGCTAACTCCGCTATACCAGGATTACAGCAGCAATTCAATCAATGCGAAAGCGAACTGAACCGGTTGCGTAATTTGCAAGAAAAACTATACGGCGCAAACATTATTCCCCGTCAGTACCGTAATGTTTATGCGGCAATGTACTTATATGATTGGTTCAGTACCAGTGGAGCAGATGATTTAGATCACGCTCTTAGTATGTTCGTTTTGGAAGAAATCAAAGAGCGACTTGATAAAGTGATTGAGAATCAAACCGATATGCTTTTGAATCAACAGATTATGATTGCAAACCAATATCGTTCGATAGAGCTTCAAGAACGGCATCAATCTGAATTGGTCAGCAAATTAAATCGAATTGAGGCATCTAATGAAGAACGTAATCGTTATCTTGGTATGATTGAAGGTAATACGGCTACCATTGCATATTTTTCCGCTGCTGAGTATTATTGTAAGTGAATAATGAAATGTACATAATTCAATTAAGGAGTAATGATACATGAATGAAAAAAACAGAAAAAGTGAAATAATTATTACTGCAGATTGTCATATAAATGTGGGAACTATCGCCATGATCGTAATGGGCATCGCTGGAGTAATTATATCAATCGTGTGGGCACAAAATGCATTTGAAAATGGAGTGAGTGATAACGGTACATATTTTTGGTGGATATATGATATGGATTTTAATTCGTTTTATTTAGGCGAATTTTTTAATGAATATTACGGTTTTTTGTGTTTAGCGAGCATAGGTGGTCTAATCTTAGGCATATTTCTTATGTGTATGTTTAACAGAAATTCGATAACCATATCAGATCAAAAAGTATATGGATGCACCAGTTTTGGTAAAGAAACGAGTATTCTTATTGATCAGGTGGTGGCGGTAAAACTCATCAGTTTTGATGGAATTTGTGTTTCTACAACATCAGGGAAAGCATTATTTTGGAATATCAATGAACGCGAAATGGTAGTACAGAAACTTATGGAATTGCTACAGAAGCGTCAGGAAGAGAAAAATGACATTTGTTCAAGTTTGTCGTCAGCAGATGAAATAAAGCGGTATAAAGAACTGCTCGATGCAGGTATAATTACGCAAGAAGAGTTTGATAAAAAGAAAAATCAGTTATTGAATCTTTAGTAGATATATGAAAGCTAAAATACTTGGTGCTAAGAATTAATATCAAAAAAGGAGCGATTTCTCGCTCCTTTTTGCTATATTCACCTACCATACATCCTCATCAGCCACTTCCAGTACCCTCTGTCAATCCCGCCGATCTGCTCGGCAGTGACCCGGTACGCCCAGTTGCCCTTGGCAACGCCGGGGGTGTTCATTCGGGTGTCGGCGCCGTAGCCGAGGACGTCCTGGATGGGGAAGATCACCCGCTCGGCGGGGGTGCGGAGCAGAGTGCGCAGGATGCTGTCACAGCCCGACTGCCACTCGCCCCGGTGTCCGCAGTAGTCCAGCATATAGCGGCGCGTTTGGTCGTCCAGCTCCCAGAGGTAGCCGAGGAGAGTATTGTTATCGTGGGTGCCCGAGTAGGCGACGCAGTTTTCGGGATAGAAATGGGGCTTATGCACGCTGTCCTCGGCAAGGAAAGCGAACTGGAAGACCTTCATGCCGGGCAGTCCCGATGCGGCAAGGAGCTTCACAACATCCTCGTCGATGTCGCCCAGATCCTCGGCGATAATGAGTTTGTCCTTGGCTTCTTTCTTGATGATCTTCACGAAGGGAAGTCCGGGACCCTTGACCCAACGTCCGCCCTTGGCGGTCTTGGCGTCGGCGGGAACCGAGAAATAGGCGGAGAAGGCGCGGAAATGGTCGATGCGGATGCCGTCAAAGAGGGTGAGCTGCCAGCGGATGCGGTCACGCCACCAACGGTAGCCGTCATCCTTCATTTTATCCCAGTTATAGAGGGGATTGCCCCAAAGCTGACCGTCGGGGGAGAAGTAGTCGGGGGGTACGCCTGCCACCGCTTCGGGGCGCAGGTCGGCACCCAGTTGGAAGAGGTCGGGATTTTCCCACACGTCCGCGCTGTCGTAGTCCACGTAGATGGGGATGTCGCCGATGATGGAGACGCCCTTTTCGTTGGCGTAGGCTTTTAGTCTCAGCCACTGAGTGAGGAAGGTGTATTGCAGAAAGGTGTGGAAGAAGATCTCCTCGGGGGCGGCGTCTTCGGTGAAGGCGTTCCATGCCTTGTCGGGATTGGCTTCTCTGAGTGCCATAAAACGGCAGTACGCCTGCAGGTGCGGGTATTTCGCCACAAGCTGTTCAGCTACTTTGCGATCGGCAAACCGTGCGGCGGCTTTTTTTAGGAGCGGCAGACGCTCCTCCGCCAGCCGTTCGAACTCGCAGAGGTAGGGGGTCTTCTGCTCGGCGGACTGCAGCTCCTCCTCGGTGAGCAGACCGTCTTTTGCCAGTGCGTCCAGGTCGATGAAGTAGGGATTACCCGCAAAGGCGGAGTAGGATTTATAGGGCGAGCCGTACTGGTCGGGCACGCCGAAGGGCAGGGTCTGCCAGATCTTAAATCCGCTGTCGGCGAGGAAGTCCACGAAGTCGTAGGCCTCTTTGCCAAAGGCGCCGCAGCCGTAGCGGCCGGGCAGAGTGGAGATGTGCATTAAAATTCCGGATGATCTCATGGTTTCTTTTGGAACCCTTTTTGAAAAAAGGGTTCCAAACCTCCTAAAAACTTTTGATAAGCAAAACGGCAAGCCGTTTTGCGAGGGATTTTCTATTTTATGCGGGGAATATTTCTAAATTTTTGGGGGACGCTCCCTTTCAAACCGCACCAGCCAAGGAAGATGGGGGAGAGCCCGAGAGGGGGAAGAAAACTTCGGCGTTTGAGATGGTTTCTT
>JAFTPF010000049.1 GCA_017463445.1 Clostridia bacterium | reverse complement strand
CCATCACCGAGTAGATCACGTAGATCAGAATGCCCGGCATGATGGCGGTCAGCACCAGCCGCCTGTCCGAGAAGAAGCGGCGCAGCTCCTTTTTGACGATGGTCAGAATGTTTTTCACAGGGCGTCGCCTCCCTTCAGTGAGCGGTAGAGGTCGAAGAAGGCGTCTTCCATAGACTTGTCGCCGCAGACCTCGGCAAGCGTTCCCTCGGCGGCGAGTCTGCCGTCGATGAGGATGCCCACACGGTCGCAGAGCTTTTCCACCAGACTGAAGATGTGAGTGGAGAGGAGGATGGTCTTGCCTTCCTTCTTCAGCTCCTCCAAAAAGTCGGTGACCACTCTTGCGGTCAGCACGTCCAGACCGTTAGTAGGCTCGTCGAAGATGATGATGGCGGGATCGTGGACGATGGAGATCACCAGCGACACCTTCTGTTTCATACCGGTGGAGAGGTTTGCCACCTTCACCTCGGCAAAACGGTCGATGCCGAAGCGGGCGAAGAGCCGTGCCTTGCGCTCCCTCGCAACGGCGGGATCGATTCCGTGCAGGGCGGCGAAGAAATCGAATAAGTAATTGGGGGTGAAGAATTCCTCCAGCTTCAGCTCGCCGGTGAGAAAGCCGAGAGAGGCGCGGACGGCGGCGGCATCATCCCCGAGACGGTGTCCCGCCACAATGATCTCGCCTTCGTCGGGGGTGATGAGGGTGGCGATCATCCGCAGGGTAGTGGTCTTTCCTGCGCCGTTGGGACCAAGCAGTCCGTAGATCTCCCCCTCGTTTACCGAGAAGGTGAGACCGTCCACTGCGACCTTTTGGGGAAGTCCGGTCTTTTCTATTTTTTGTTGCTTTTTCGACAGTCGGAAGGTCTTTTTCAGATCCTTCACGGCAAGAATGGTGTTTGGCAAGCGTTAGTTCACTTCCTTGATCAAAGTTGTTTTCATTATAGCACAGGCGACTGCCGTTGTCAAGAAAAATCTCCCTTTTGCCGCAAGGCAAAAGGGAGATCGGAGTTTAGTCCACTTTAATGGATTTTGCCCATTCCTCGAACTTGGGAGTGTAATCGTCCTTGGCATCTGCAAGGCAAGCCAGGTTGACGATCCAGAACGCGTCGGAACCCTTGATCAGATAGCAAACGTAGTAGAAGTTCTTGCCGTCCTCTTCGCTCTCGTAGGTGAAGTAGGTCAGACCGTCCTCTTCGGTAACGGGGGTGTTATCGGTGATCATATTGGCTTCGATCACCAGATCCGCATATTCGGTGATCGTCATATCCTCCAGAGAAATACCAAAATCGGCATATGCGTCAAATTTCTCCTTCACAACTGCCAGCAAAGCGTCGGGGGATTCCAGGCAGTAAGTATAGGAAATGTGCTCCTTTTCGTAGAACTCGTCGGTCATAGTGATGGAGAAGCCTTCGGTGGAGAAGGTCTTGGAAGAGGGTCCAAACAGACCTTCGATGACCGAGCAACCGGTGAAGCAACCCACCAGCATCAGCAGGGCAAGGGTTAGAGTGATGATCTTTTTCATAAAATATTGAATCCTTTCGATTTTAGATTACTAAATTATAGCATACCGTGCAAGAGTTGTCAATACAGATTTGAATAAATTTTGTATTCACAGGCGTCTCGGGCGCTCCTCTCAATTGCCCGATCTCCCGCTGTGCGGGGCTGCACCGTCACACGGTACGCGGTGCAGGGTCCAAAAGTCCTCCTTGATATATAATTCCTTCGAAATTGCCGTTTTGTTGCATCGATTTCAAAAAAATCCAAAAAAATCGCAGAGCAGCGCTCTGCGATCTTGGTGTTATTTGGTGTACAGTGTCAGCTCGGACAGCTGAAGGATGCCCACGTGGGTGATCACCAGCTTGTAGGAATCGGAGGCGACGTCATTCTCGATCAACTTTCCGTAAGCGGTGTAGTCGTAGGCTCCCATTCCCAGATCTGCGGAGGAGGAGGCGTCGATCTCCACCCATCTGCCGTCGTCGGTCTGTGCGTAAAGCACCCATGATTCGGGATTGCGGTCGGGATACTCGGAGGTGTCGTTGGCGGTGGTCAGGCTATAACCGGAAAGGACAGTCGCCGCGTCCAGCGTAAAGGTGATCTCTACCGTACCGGATTGTTGCTGTTGTCCCCACCATCCGCCGCTGCGGCCCACCGAGCAGCAGTATTTCGATCTCACGTCGTTGTCGAAGAGATAGTAGATCTCCTCACCGAAGTTGCCGTTGATCGTGGAGGAGGCGGAAGAAGGATCTACGAAAAGTGCGGTATGCTCTCCGCTCAGCGACTGCGCGGCATCGTTACCGATGCCCTCAGTGATGGGAGGAGCTACCTCGGGGATTTCGGGCTCTTCCTTATCGCCCCAATTGCCGCCGCCCCAATCGGGCCATTCGGGCTCGGGATTCTCGGGATTGATGGGCGTGCTGTCCCAATCGGGGATGAAGGTCTCGTCGTGGTAGTATTCATCCAGCCACGCCAGACGCTGGTCGATCCACTCGGCGAGGAACTGGTAATGCTCAGTGTACGTCTTCAGTGAGGTGATCTGCTCGGTCTCTCGGTTCCACTGGCGACCGAAGAGATCCCATTTCTCAAAGTTACGGCAGTAGCTGTTGTAGCCCGCTTTGCCTGCCGAGAGCACGGTTGCCGACAGCATGGAGCGCACGTCGGCGGTCTCATTCCACATCTTGACGACTCGATCGCGGAACCACTCCTGCTCCATTGCGGTGTAGAGCCAGGGGTTGCTTTGATACCGTTCGTTGTAGGCGACGTATAGATCGTAGTAATTCTCGGTTCCCTCGTCGGCGTTGCCCAGGGCGTTATCGAAGTCCCACAGGGGACCGAAGGTCAGCTTTCCGCCGGGCTCACGGTAGAGATAAAAGGAGTCGTAGCCGCAGTCCAGATTTTTCAGGACTTCCTCCACCAGATAGGCGTTGACCATAGAGTCGATGTCGATCAGCTGGGCGATCTTTGCCTCATCTCCGTCCCGTACGGCGGTCCAGCATGATCGGATGTAATCCTCGATATAGCGCTGCTGCCGGCGAGCCTCAGCCTCATTGGTGGACAAATCGTTATGGATCTGATAATCGCGTTCGTTGCATTCAAAAGAAGGATCTTTGGGGTTGCCCGAGATCTCTACCAAAAAGCCGATGTCCTCGGAACCGGCTCCGGTGAGGTCCTCGGGGATGGCGACCTTGTTGTTGTTCACGTCGATCTCCTCGCAGAGCAGATAAACGCCACGGTACTCGCCGTTCAGATAGACCTCCACGCTGGTGCAGTCGGGAGACCATACGCCGTAGGGCATTGCGCCGGCAAACTGCAGGGCAAGGTAGTTGCGCAGCAAAGACTGATCGCAGACGTTTGCCAGCAGTACCCACTTTTTCGCCTTTCCTTCGCCCAGCCCCAAGAGAGACTGCTTTTCGGAGAGCTTCATCTTATAAGATTTCTTCTCATACTCCCAGGTTTTGTTGCCACGTCCGCGGATCTGCATCTGCAACTCGTCCAGACAGTAGTCGGCGTCGGCGTTGAACAGGGAGAGGGTGGCACCGATATACTCGGCCTTGGAGCGGACGTCACTGCCGGTTTCGGTGGTGATGTGGAGGATGGGCAGCTCCAGCGTATCGTACTCGAACATGGCAACGATCTGCTTGCTCTCGTCGGTGGTGTCTCCGCTTCGGACGGGATCCTTTACGCCGTCGCTCCAACCTGCGAAGCGATAGCCGAGATTGGGGATTGCCTTGACGGTGCCGGCAGGCTTGGAATCCACCCGATGGGTGCCGCCGCCCTCAACGGTTCCGGCAAGTGAATTGTTGGCGACGTAGTCGATGTAAAGTCCCACATCAGGGAAGGAAGGCGTATAGTAGTCGTTATCCGGCGTTTGTTGCGGACGCTCCTCTGTGGAAGAGGCAACTGTTGTTGTATCTGTGGCGACAGAGGTAGCGGCATCCTCGGTCTTCTTAGATCCGCAGGAAAAGAGCGATGCGGCGATTAGCAGCATTGTACCGAACAGAAGAAATTTTTTCATAAAAGTCCTCTTTGAGAAGGTATTTTAACCATTGTAGCAGAAAAACATCGGTAAATCAAGTGGGAAATGTAAATTTACGGTCATATTTAACGATGGGGGAACGTCGGTGTGATCGGACAACGAGATTTTGTCCATAACCGAACGAGCGCGGCAAGGATTTGCCGCGCTTTACGAAGGTTCTTTGGCTTACGGTCTTCCCGGGCGTCCGCCACCCATTCCACCGCCTCCTCCAAATCCTCCGCCCATTCCGCCGGAGGAACCGGTGACGGTGGAAGAGAGGGTGAGGATGGTCAGGGTACTGCCGCCCGAGCAGTCGGTGGGGGAGGCGTAGAGCCCGTCGGTGGACTTGCCCGCGACTGTGCCGCCCGAGAGGAGGGTGTACTTGCCGTCCTTTTCAAAGGCAGGGCAGGAGATGACCACGTGCTGTCCCACGTTACCCTCGGCGATCTCTACCGCGATCACGGGCTTTCCGTCTTTGTCCACGACGGTGAGAAGCCCGCCTGTCGACAGATTCGCGCTGTAGGCGAGGGTGTACTGGGTGGTCACCGAGGCGTCGGGAGCCTCTGCCATTCCCGATGCGCCGTAAGCCACCAAAATGCCGCCGGTGACCGAGACGTAGTTCTGATTGTCGCCGCAATCCAGCGCACCGTTTCCGCTATTTGTGGGACCCGCAACGATCACCGTGCCGCCGCTGACGTGGATGTTTTGGTTGGAATCCAGACCGTCGCCAAACGCATTTACATAGGTATAACCGCCGCTGAAGACAATGCCGCCGATCTCTTCTTGGTCAGCGGAGTTGTCGGAGGAGGAGCCGCCCATGCCGGGAGGGGGCATTCCGCCCATACCGCCCATCATGGAGCCGCCCGCGCTGGCGTTGAAGCCGTCGTCTACGGCGTATTCCACGCGGACAGATCCGCCGGTGACGTAAATGGTGCCGCCCGAGGACTCCACGCCCTCGTAGCTGTATTCGATGGTGATATCGCCGCCCGAGATCAAGAGATCGGAGTCGGCGGAAATGCCCTTGCTGTTGGCGCGGTATTCCTCGCAATAGGCTTTGATCTTGAGAACGATGTCACCGCCGATGGAGACAGTGCCCGAGGATTTAACGGCGTGCCCCGTGGAGTTTACGGTGAGCTTGCCGCCGGAAAGGGCAATGGCAGAGCCTGCCTTCACGCCCTTGGGGTCGATCTTGTAGTAGCCGTCGGAGTTGGTCTCGTAGCCTCCGGAGGAAGAGACACCTGTGCCGCCCATACCGGGAGGCATCATGCCGCCGCCCATTCCTCCCGTGGAGGAGGATGTGCCGACTTTTCGCTCGGTGCCGACGGCGTTGACAGTGACCTCTCCGCCCTTCTGAATCAGATAGAGGGAAGCGTCGAGACCATCGCCCTCGGCGGTGATGTTCACCGTTCCGCCCTCGATCCAGATATAGCCGTGGGAGGTGTTTTCTTCCTCACTGCACTGGATGCCGTCCTCTCCGGAGATGACGGTCAGCGTGCCGCCGCGGATGGCGACCGCGTTTTTGCCCTTGAAGCCGTCGTCTGCCGCTTCCACGGTGACGGTACCGTCCACCAGCTTCAGGGTCTTTTTTGTGTGGATACCGTTATGGTAATTTGCTTTTACGGTGAGAGTGCCGCTGCCGTTGATGGTCATAGCGCATTTTGCGTGGATGGCACCTGCGGTACGGGTATTGGGATCGTCCTCGCCGTCTGCAACATCAATATAGCCGCTGCCGTTGTCGGTAACGGTGTTTTGGGTGCCATCGGCGAGGGTGATGACCAGCTTGTCCGCACGCTCACAGAGGATGGGGGAGCCGTCGCTGTAAGAGACCGAGCATCCGGCCAGCACCAGCTGAACCTTGTCGGTCTCGGGAGCATTCACCAGCACCTGCCCGTTGAAATCACCGCCCAGGAGATAGCTTCCCCCTGCGGTGATCTCCAATACACTGCCGTTTTGCGCCGCTCCGCTTCCCTCAATCGTGGCGGAGGAGCCGGAGAAGGTGACGGTAGCGGCGAGGGTATCGTAGGTGTCGGTGAGGTCGGTTTTGGTGAACTCGGCTTGGATCGCCGCCGCCGCTTGGGTGGAGGGATCGGTAAGCTGAGGCTCTCCGTTCTCGCCGGTTGCAAGGGTTACCGCGGAGGTGGCGGCAGTAGTCTCTTTTTTCTTACAGCCTGTCAGAGGGAGGATGATGGAAGCCGCCAGCAGCAGGCAGAGGAGCATCTTTGTGGATTTCGAAAACATAGTCACGATCCTTTTTTGAGTTTTGTGCCATTATTATGCACCGCGATCTTGACAGCCAGTTGTCATTCAGTGCGGAGAAGGGTGATTTTTGTGTGAAGATTGGGTGAAGGGAATAGAATGTATTATAAAATCGTTTATATAAGTGCTTCGGTAAGCAATTTTGTTGCCAGAGAAAAACCTTGTACGAAAGCGTTTTCGGTTTCCAACACAAGGAGCTCGTCGTAGCAATCGGCGAAATATTGTAGGATTTTTTTGTCGGACTCGCTCAACACGGCACTGAGAGCAGAGTGGTGTTTTTCCAAATAGCCGATAAGCTGCTTCGCTTCATCCGAATGAATGGTGTACTCGCTCAGAGAAAGATTTCCGTTCCATAGGTCGATCAGTGTGGTTTTCATAGTATTCCTCCAAAAATAAAAAGTGCGCGACCGAAGTCGCGCACGAAAAACGCAATGCTCCGATAGCTACCACACTAATCATTCTACGCCTAAAATAAGGATGCAAAAAGGAGAGCATGCATTTTTACCGAAAGTAAAAACGCATCCTAACATTTTATAGCGTAGTTATTAAATTAGTGTGGTGCCATCATTATAGCACAAAGAAACGCGTTTGTAAAGAGCGTTTGGAAATTTTTTGGAGAAAAGTGAGGCGGTGTTGGTATGCCGTGGAAGATGCTTGGCGGCTATATCATCGGAATCTGAAAAAATATTCAAAAATTCTTCCAAACCCTATTGACAATCATTTGATTGTGTGCTATAATAACAACAAGGCAAGTTGATTTTGCAAAAGTGTGTTTCAAAAGTGCAAAATTGCCTTGTAATTCAATGCAGAATGTGATACAATGAAAACAGAACGACAAGGAGGTTTCTTATGAAGCGATCAAACCATACCGATCCGAAAAAACGGCGTTCCCCTATGCCGCCGAATACCCAGGATTCGACAGATCTCACCGCGGCGGATCGTGAGGACATCGAGCCGGATGCACAGGTCGAGTTCACTCCAAACGGCGATGGCGGGGCAAAAACGGATGCTGTGAACGGTAAAAACGGGGAGGATACCCGTCAGAATAGTCCCAAAGCCGACGGCAGAGCGCGTGCCCAAAAAATGCTGATCGCGCTGGTCTGTGCGCTGGGCGTGCTGCTGCTTTTGAATCTGATCCCCTTCGATCGGATCTCCGCAGCCATCAGCGATACGGCGAAGGAAACCGTGACCGTGAAAACCTACGAAGACAAGTATTTCAAAACCCCCGATTACGACGAGGACGTGACCGAGGATGAGATCTATCAGACCAAGTACGACCGGCTGATGGACTTTAAGCTTGGTAACGAGACCTTTACGGTGACTGCCGAGACTGCCGAGTCCCACGGTGCCGTCTGCGTGATGTTCCAGCGCTATATGGAATCGTTGATGGCAGGCGATACTGCCGCCTGCGACGCGCTGTTTGCTGACGCTTATATAGAAAAAAACGGCAATTTTAACTTTGCGCCCCAGAAGATCTACGATATGAAGGTGAAGGTGGGTGAATCTACCTTCCTGAAAGACGGTGATACAGACGGTGCGTACAAGGGATATACCCATTATTACTGTGAGGTCTCCTACAAGATCCTGGACAACAACGGCACTCTGCGACGGGATTTCTACGAGGAAGGTGTGACCGTCCCTCAGATGTTCGAGGTCGTGGAGAAGGACGGAGTGGCACAGATCACTATGATCAGCCCAATTCAGATAGGAGAAGCTCCCAACGATTGGAAAGGAATTACGATTATGATGTACGTTATTTGGATCTTCGTGATCGCCGCCGCGATCTTCATCGAAGCCTCTACCGCTACGCTCACCGCCATCTGGTTCATGCCCGGTGCGCTGGTGTCCCTGATCCTTGCGCTCTGCGGGTTCTCCTGGCAGATGCAGGTGGTGGTCTTCTTCCTGCTGTCGCTGGTGCTGACGGTGATCGGTACCGTCTTCCTTCGAAAGCGGCTGTTGAAAAAGAAGCCCATTCCCACAAACGCCGACCGTATCATCGGTATGGAGGGCGTAGTCAGCGAGAACATCGACAACCTCGCCGCCAAGGGTGAGGTGAAGGCGGACGGCAAACGCTGGTCTGCCCGCTCCGAGGACGGCTCCACCATCGAGGAGGGTGCCATCGTTACCATCCTTCGCATCGAAGGCGTCAAGCTGATCGTGGAGAAGAAATAATCATATGCGGGGCGCTGCCCCGCACCCCGGTCGCTTTTTTGAAAAAAGCGACGCAAAAAACATTTATAAAAGCCCGACAACTACTTGTCGGGCGGAAGAAATACTGTTACACTATGACTTCGGGCATCCCCCGAGAAAGGACGCTATTATGAAATTTATCCCCACACTGCTCTCTGACTCCCCCACCGTAAACCCTGTGCTGATCGCGCTGATCGCTATTGCCGCTCTTCTGCTGATCGTGATCATCGCCAGCTTTAAGATTGTGCCGCAGGGTCACGCTTCGGTCATCGAATGGCTGGGCAGCTATCAGAAGACATGGGGCACCGGTCTCCACTGGAAGGTCCCCTTCTTCCAGCGCGTCGCCCGCAACGTGGTGCTGATGGAACAGGTCGCCGATTTCCCGCCTCAGCCCGTTATCACCAAGGATAACGTCAAGATGCAGATCGACGCGGTCGTCTTCTATCAGATCACCGACTGCAAGCTCTACGCTTACGGTCACGCAAACCCTATGGCGGCCATCGAGAATCTGACCGCGACCACCCTGCGTAACCTGATCGGTGAGCTGGAGCTGGACGCTACTCTGACCTCCCGCGACGTGGTGAACGTAAAGATGCGCGCCATCCTGGACGAGGCTACCGACCCTTGGGGCATCAAGGTGACCCGTGTGGAGCTGAAGAACATTATGCCTCCCCGTGAGATCCAGGACGCCATGGAAAAGCAGATGAAGGCAGAGCGTGAGCGCCGTGAGGCGATCCTGAAGGCAGAGGGCGAGAAGAAGTCCGCCATCCTCATTGCCGAGGGGCAGAAGGAATCCAAGATCCTTGCCGCGCAGGCTGACAAGGAAGCCAAGATCCTGGCCGCCGAGGCTGAAAAGCAGGCGAAGATCGCCGCCGCCGAAGGTGAAGCCGAGGCGATCCTGAAGGTGCAGACCGCTACCGCCGAGGGTATCCGTCTGATCAACGAGTCGGCTCCCACCCAGCAGGTGCTGACCATCAAGTCGCTGGAGGCTATGGAAAAGGTTGCCGACGGCAAGGCTACCAAGATCATCATCCCCAGCAATCTCCAGGGTCTGGCAGGCCTCACCACCACCGCATCCGAGCTGTTTAAGAGCGAATAAGTTTAATGTGGGGTTCCCCCCCACCCCCCGCCCAAGGAACTTTTTGTAAAAAGTTCCTTTGGAATCTTCAAAAACTTTTGAAAAAGCGGGATAATGGGCGCGCCCATTCTCCCATCGTTCTGCAAACAGAACGGTGGGTCCCGCTGTTTTGTCACCGATAGAAAAACGACCCTTTCGGGTCGTTCAGACTGATGACAAAGCTTACCAAGAAAAATCAAACTATCAATTTGCACAAAGCACAGAAGGCGCCCTTGTGCAAAGGGAGCTGTCGCGAAGCGACTGAGGGATTGTTTTTTACTAATAATTATGCTTTTTTGACACTCCTTCCGTCATTTTCTTGCGAAAATGACGCCTCCCTTTTCACAAGGGAGGCGTTGGATGGATCTGCTTTGTTTAT
>JAFTPF010000048.1 GCA_017463445.1 Clostridia bacterium | reverse complement strand
CAGCGCGAGAAAGTCCACCATCACTGCCCGCATCCCCACCGCTGAGGAGCTAGCCGCTTCCCGCAACCTGGCTTGCAACCCTGCCGATCTTGAGAATAACAAGAACGCTTATCCTCACGCTATCACCACTAACGTTCACGACAAGAGCAACGAGAGCAACCGTCTCCAGTTCGAGGCAAGAAACGCCATCGACGGCTTCACCCAGAACACCGGACACGGCGGCTGGCCCGTACAGTCCTGGGGTCCCGGCTCTAACATGAGCGCAACCGACACCTTCAAGGTAGACTTCGGACGTGATGTCTCTCTTACCGAGATCGTGATCTACCTGCGTGCTGACTTCCCCCACGACACCTACTGGGACACTTGCACCGTGAAGTTCTCCGACGGTACTACTCAGGAGCTGAACTTCACCAAGACCGCCAATGCACAGTCCTTCAAGCTGGACGCTGCAGTGACCACCTCCTCCATCACCTTCACCGGCTTCAACAAGGTTGCCGGCTCCGATTGGGCTGCATGGATGGAAGTTCAGGCGATCGGTTCGGATATTGTAGGCTAAACTATATGTTAATATGAAAATGACCGCTCCCAATTCACGGGAGCGGTCATTTTATGCGTGTACCTGTCAGCCAAGCTCGGATTCCAGCCCAAGCTGCCCCAGCATGGACTCGTAGGTCTCGGGGAGCGCACGTTTGATATTGACGGGCTTGCCGTCTTTCAGATAGCAATGGGAGGTCTTGCCGGTGGCGCGGAGCGTACCGGTGGCACTGTCGTACACCTGATAACTGAAGGAGAAGCGAATGCCCGTGAATTCCTCGAATTTCACACAGATGGCAAGGGTATCGCCGAAGGTCGCCATGCTCTTATACTCGGCAGAGGCGGACAGCACGGGAACCACGTAGCCCGACCGCTCGATGTCCACATAGGCAACGCCGAGCTGCTCTAGGAAGTCGATGCGGGCTTCTTCGAAAAAGCGGATGTAGTTGGAGTGATGCACGATCTGCATACAGTCGGTCTCGTAATACTGTACCTTATGGAGATATGCGGGGATCATCGCCGGCACCTCACACAATCACTTCCAGAGGCTCTGCCTCTACGGTCTCTGCCTCTTGGAGCTCGTCCGTGTCTTCGATGATTACGGAGACGGTCAGGTCGTCGGTGGCGATCGCTTCGTCGGCGGCAAGGGCATCCTTATGGGAGGATCTCCGTCTGCTCCGCTTTTCGGCGGGGGCGTCGGGAGTGCCGGAAGCCTCCTCGGGGAACGGAAGTTCATTCAGCTCGTCCTCGGTGATGCCCAGCATTGCAAGCAGGTCGGGGAGCAGGATGATCCGTGCCTCGCTTCCCTCCTCAATGGCATTTTCCACGAAGGAGCGGCGCTTGTCGGGCATCAGATTGCCCGCGCCGTCGATCTCCTCGCAGGCGACGAAAAGCGAGCATTGGCTTGCCTTCTGGACGTAGCGTCCGCCTGCCGCTGCGATCAGCTCGGTAATCTTCAGCATCTGACGGTAGTTGTTCTTCTCGTAGCCCGAGCTGAGAGATACCCGCTCGCCGTCCAGCACACCCTCGCCGATCTGACTGCCCAGGCGGCGCAGATGACGCTGGAAAGCATAGAAGTTGGGGGAATTATAGCGGATACGGTTGCGGTTTGCCTCAGAGATCGCCTTCTGCCGCTCGGCTTCCCGCAGGGCGCGCTGACGCTCCCGCTCTTCTTTATAGTTGGAGTGGATCTCGTAATCCTTTAGCGTTCCCTGTGCGATGGGATAACGCACCAGAAGTTCGGAGGCGGTGATGCCCAGATGCCGGCATGCTCCCTTCATGGCAAGCATAGTCATGTAAGCGTCGTCGTCGCTCTTGTGAATCTCCTGATCCTCGTGCATTCCGAAAAACTCCAGTGCCTTCTGGAGGGAGGGCATATTCTGCAGATCGAACATCTGCATCACCATACACTGCACATCATAGAAGGGGAAATCGAAGCAAGGCAGATTATACCGCTTGCAGTCGGAGCGGAGGAAGTTACAGTCGTTTTCGATGGAGTAGCCCAGGATGATGTACTCGGGGTATTCCAGCAGGGCACCGATCTCGTCGTAGTAATCGGGGAACGGTGCAGCCTGACGGAACTCGGCCTTGGTGTACGCCAGCTTCAGATCGGGTCCCAGATTGAAGGAGGAGCGGGGATTGATGACGATATCCTTCTTCTCCAGTACGTTGAATTGCTCGTCGGTGAGGACATAGCCGAAGCTGCAGATCTTGCCCTTACCGCCGTAGCAGTTGGCGCATTCGATATCAAAGAAACAGTAATTCATTGGACATTCGTTCGCTTTCTTGTTCCTATCGTCCGAGGGGACGGTATTATTTGAGTTTTCCGAAATAGGTTCTCAGAAGAGACATCAGGTCGGTGATGGTCTTGTCGTCGCCGTTCTGGATCCTGTGCTCCGCTTCGGACAGAGTGACCTGCTTGCTTTCGGGGAGCAGGTTCAGCAGTTTGCCGTACAGGGCATAGGGGACCACCTGATCCTGTCCCGCCTGCACTAAGAGGACGCGGGTGGATATCCGTCCCGTTTTGGAGGTGTAGATCCGGTCGGATGCCTTCAGCGCGGCTGCCAGCCAGCCCATGGTATAGGCGCTGTTTTGCAGGCGTGAGTCGGCGGCGCGGAGCCGTCGGTACCAGGAAAAGCGTGCAAAGCTGTGCCATCCGCTGCCGGCAAAGGTCTCGTTTGGCACATAGCAACTGCTGCCCGGCACCAGCTCACGGGAAAGTCCGCGCTTGACGCTCCGCTTCAGCCGCCAACGGTAAAGTCCGGACGGCTCGGGGAGCTCCAGACCCAGCAGAGGCGCGATCAGACATGCCGAGGTGACGCGGTCGGGATTCTTCTGCATATACAGCAGTGCGGCGGCACCGCCCATCCCGAAGGCGGTCAGACCAAGGGGCAGACGGCGGTCGATGCGGGAGGTCAGATCTGCCAGATCGCGGGCATAGCAGTCGAAATCATCGATATGGGTCACCGATCGGTTATCGATCTGACGGGCGGAGCCGCCGTGACCGCGGAAATCGAACAGATAGACCTGGTATCCCATAGCGTGATAGAAGGCCGCCCATTCCACATAACGGTGGAGCGATTCACAGCCGTCGTGGCAGATGACCATTGCCGCGCGGGGCGTCTCTTGCACATAGACCCGATAGCGAATCAGCTGTCGGTCGCGTCCTGTCATACATCCGTCCCGGCAATAGGGAGAGAGAGCGGATTCCGAAGAAGTCAGTTCCTTGTGATAATTCTCTTCCCGAAACGGAAAAGTTATGTCCTGCAGAATCATCTTCGCTCCCCTCCTTCGTAAAGTCGTTCTTCTTATTGTATCAATTTTTCGCTGACTTGTCAAGGAGTGTACCGAAATTTGTCAAGAAATCCGAGCGAATGCGCAGATCCAAAATTTTACTCGGAACCCCCCCGAAATGATTGACAAGCTGCGAGATCTGTGTTATACTATCCATAAATTGCACCAACATCTGTTACCGAAAGGATCTCCTATGAAACAACTGCGCGCTATCATGGGCTATTTCTATACGCGCTACTCTTTTTATCCGGTATTCACCGGCTTTGCCGTGGCGTCATTGGCGGGATTTTTGACCCGCGAGACGGTATGGCTGGCAAACGGCGGCTTGGGAACGATGACTTCCCTCTCCCTGACTATGTGGCTCCTGATCTTCGCGGGAGCGACTCTATTGGCGCTCCTGCCACCCAAAGCGCTCTGGCCACTGGTGACCTACGGCGCTTGGTTCTGCTATGCGATCCCTATGCTCTGCGCCAATCACTCCAACGTCTGGATGCTCACCGGTCTGCTGTTTCTGATGGCTCTGCTGACCTATTTCGTTCTGCGGGACACCAAAGAGCTGTTTGCCGAGAACGGCAGCCTGATGCGGATGCGGATCCCATATGAGAAGCCTGTTTTCGCAGTGCTGATCGCTCTGCTCTCACTGGCATCGATCCTACTGCTGGCGGTCATCGGCGTCTACCGCTATCTTGCTTATTACTCCCCCTGCTTTGACTTCGGTATCTTCGCCCAGATGTTCGAATCCATGCGGACGACCTTCCTGCCTACCACCACCTGCGAACGGTATACCGAGCTGTCCCATTTTGCGGTGCATCTGTCGCCGATCTATTACGTTCTGCTGCCGCTTTACTGCATTTTCCCAAGTCCCATCACGCTGGCGATCTCCCAGGCGCTGATCGTCGGCTCCTCTGTGATCCCGCTGGCATTGATCGCACGGCGAATGAACTTCACCCGCTGGCAGACGGTGGCGATCGGTGCCTCTATCGCATTCTTCCCCGCCCTGCACGGCGGTACCTTCTACGACATCCACGAAAACTGCTTCCTGACGCCGCTCCTTTTGTGGTTCTTCTATTTCCTGGAACGAAATAGTCACGTTGGAATGGTGGTCACGGCGCTCTCGGTCTGTATGGTCAAGGAGGATGCGGCAGTCTATATCGCGTTCATCGCGCTCTATCTGATCTTCTCCGGACGCAAAAAGCTCTTCGGCACCGGACTTTTGGTGCTTGCCGTCGGCTACTTCCTCTTTGCCGTGACGATGCTTGCAAACTTCGGCGAGGGTGCAATGAACTGGCGCTATCAGAATCTGATGATGGCAGGTGAAGACTCGCTGGTGGCGGTGGTGGTCAACGTCTTCAAGAATCCCGCTTATGCGATGTCGGTCAGCTTCAACGCCGAAAAGGTGGAATTCCTGCTCCAGCTTCTGATTCCGATGGCGGGCGCAGCTCTGCTGATCAAGCGACCCAGCCGCATTATTCTGCTGGGTCCCGTGGTGCTGATCACTCTGCTGTCCGATTACGTCTACCAGCACTCGATCTACTTCCAGTATAACTTCGGCATTATCGCCATCCTGTTCTACCTCGCACTGCTGAATCTCCGCGATCTTACGGACAGATGGAAGCAATATCTGGTGATCTGCATGGCGGCGGCTTCGATCCTCTCTTACGCGGCGCTGTGTTCGCCCTATTTGTCGGTTGCCGACGTGTATGAGAGTAACGCTGTTACCATTGAAATATACAATGAAGCCGTGGAACAGGTTGACCGCGACCGTTCGATTGCCGCCTCCACCTTCTTTGTCCCTCATCTTTATGACTGCAAGGAGCTGTACGAGGTGAACAACGACAGCGACGCGGATCAGATTCTGCTGATGATGGAATACGAAGACAGTCAGCGCTATTACCAAAGCTTCTTGCGACGCGGTTACACCGTTGCGTGGGAAGAAGAGGGCGTTGCCGCTCTGCTGGTAAAGTCCGAAGCTGAATAAATCAGGTTCTGTAAGACCGATTCGGTCAGAAAGGTTATTATGATCTCACAAGAAATGCTCGCCCTGGGCAGACAGGGCTCTATCATTCGCGCAATCTTTGAATACGGCAACCGCAGAAAGGCCGAGATTGGTGCCGAGCGAGTCTTCGACTTCAGCCTGGGCAATCCAAGCGTTCCCGCTCCCGAATCGGTGGCGGAGGCGATCCGCGAAGCCCTTTCCGAGACCGATCCTATCGCGCTCCACGGCTATACCTCCGCGCCCGGTAGTATGCAGGCGCGCGCCGCCATTGCCGCGTCCATCAAAGAGCGGTTCGGCGTTCCCTCTACCCCCGATTGCATCTATATGACCGCGGGTGCCGCCGCTTCGCTGACCATCACGCTGAAGGCGTTGCTCCTTCCCGGTGAAGAGGTGCTGGTTCCCGTCCCCTACTTCCCCGAATATCGCACCTTTATCGAAAACGCAGGCGGCAAGCTGACTCCCGTGGCTCCCGACGCCGTAATGTTCCCCGATCTTGCCGATCTGGAGGCGAAGCTGACGCCCAATGTGAAGGCGATCATCCTGAACTCTCCCAACAATCCCTCAGGTGCGGTCTACAGCGTCGAGGTGATCCAACAGATAACCGCTCTCCTGAAGCGCAAGAGCACAGAATTCGGCGCACCCATCTATCTGATCTCGGACGAGCCCTACCGCGAGCTGGTCTGGAGCGGCGTGGAGGTTCCCTATCTTCCCTGCTACTACGACAACACCGTTGTCTGCTATTCCTACAGCAAATCCCTCTCTCTGCCGGGCGAGCGCATAGGCTACATCGCCCTCTCCCCCACGATGGAGGATCGAGGTGAAGTATTTGCCGCCGTCTGCGGCGCGGGACGCTCGCTGGGATTCGTCTGCGCGCCCAGTCTGTTTCAGGCGGTAGCGGCAAAGTGTACCGTTGATCACTCGAATTTCTCGGTCTATATCGAAAACCGTGAGTTGCTGTTATCCGCGCTGAGCCAATACGGCTTCGACTGCATCCGTCCCGACGGTGCCTTCTATCTGTTTATGAAATCTCCCGAGCCCGATGCCTACGCGTTCTACGAGCGAGCGAAGCAGCACGAGCTGCTCCTCGTTCCCTCTGACGATTTCGGCGTAAGCGGATATGTGCGCATCTCCTATTGCGTTTCCACTGAGCAGATCAAGCGGTCTCTGCCTGCCTTCCGCGCTCTGGCGGAGGAATACGGGCTCTGCTGAGAAAATGAGGACCTCGAAAGGTCCTCATTTTCTCTCTATTCCTCATGCTTTGCTGCCGTCGCACGGCTACCGATGCGCTTGCGGTATTGCCCAGGCGTGCATTGATAGGTGTCCCGGAAGATATCGTAAAAGCTGTGGGGATTTCCAAAGCCCGCGCGGTCGGCGATCTCCTCCAGCGACAGATCAGTGGTACGGATCAGCTGTACCGCATAACGCAGGCGCATCGTGGAAAGATAGCGGCTAAAGCCCGTGTGGATAGTTTCGTTGAAGACGCGGGAGAGATAGTCCTTGTGATAGCCTAGCTCTCCTGCAAGTCGCTCCAATGTCAGTGGCTTGGTGTAATGCTCGTCCATATAGCGGAGCATCTGTCCCACCACCGCGACGCCGTCCTTGTTTCTGTTGTGCGCCGTGACCGTTCCCAGCGCATCGGTCAGCATTCCCAGCAGCAGATAAGCGAAGCCTTTGCCGACCATCGGATTACTCTGCCTGTCGTAATGCTCAAAAGCGCGGAACAGCTGTCCGATCGCCTCGCTGCGAGCGGAAGCATTCAAAAAGGGCGTGGCAAATGAAAGATTGCGATGTCGCAGACTGAAATCGGGTACTCGCATCGTAGGAATGATTGCAAAACGAATATCGGAATCCTCTGATGCCGCAAGACTGTGTACCACATAGCTTTCGACGACCGCCACTTCACCTTTTTTCAAAACTCGCTTTTCGCCGCCGATCGATATCTCCAGCATACCGCTTTCTACGTACATGACCTCAATATTGGAATGAAAATGCGCCTCAAATCTCTTTCCGCGCAATTTGCTGATATGGATCCGATTGTCCCGATCCCGAAACGCTTCAAAATAGACTTCCATCTCATCCTCCGAAAATCATTTTTCTGCATAAATTTCGCAAGATTTTTCATTGACATTCTACCACAGAATCAGTAAAATGTCAATACAAGATTTCAACATTTTACCGCGTTTGATTCTTTCCGAATCGGAGTATCTTATGTTACCATTATCCAAACCCAATGAATCTGTTCTTGCCGCACTTCAAAAGGCGGGCGGCTCCGAGGAAGCACTCACAGTTGCCCTCTCTCTTGACCTTGCCGAAAACGGCAATTTCGGAAGCGTTTGGCTGCTACTCTCAATTCCCGAGCGAACCCTCTATCGAGTGACCGAGGGGGACAACACTGCCGTGGAGCAGTGGTCCATTGACTGTCTCCACGCGCCCTACATAGACAATTACGATGCCTCCTGCCGTTTGCTGGCGCGACGCACGGACACCCCCATCCCCGCAGATACCGACGACGCTGCGCGGGATGCGATCCTTGCCGGCGCATACACCTTCCCGCTGGGCGGATGCACCAACGCTTGCAAGAGCCGCCTTGCCGCTTTCCTGCAGATGTGGGAGCGAATGGGACGGGGAGAGGAGATCACCGCTGAGGATCCGCTGTTTGAACAGTTCAACACCAAATGCCCCAAATGCGGCAGACCGTATAAGAATCCCTATCGCAAGGTCTGTGAGCATTGCACCGCTAAAAAGGGCACAATGCGCCGCATCCTCGGCTACTTCAAGCCTTTCAAGTGGCAGTTCATCACCGTTCTTTGCTGTCTGGTGGCAACCTCACTGATCGCTCTGCTCTCCCCTATCCTCAGCGGCAAGCTGCTCTTTGACCAAGTCATCAGTAAGCCCTCCTACAACGAGGCGGGCGAGATGATCACGGGACGCTACCATAGTATGGAGGCACTCTTCATCGTGGTTGGCTTGATCTTCGGGCTGGCGGTCGTCTCGCTAATCATCGGCATCCTGCAAAGCCGCGCCACCGCCGCTATGGCGCACCGTGTAGTCGCGACCATGAAAAAGGACGTCTTCTCTGCTCTGCAAAAGCTCTCCTTCTCTTATTTCAATCAAAATCCCACGGGACGTCTGCAGAGCCGCGTCAATACCGACGCTATGCGCATCCGTAATTTCTTCCTGAACGGCGTTCCCCAGCTGATCATTCACAGCCTAAACTTCATCGGACTTTCCATCTTCCTCTTCACCATCAACTGGAAGCTAACGCTGATCGTGTTCGTTCCCGTACCCATTATCGTACTGATTTTCAAAAAAATGCTCCCCAAGCTCTGGCATTCCCACTCCATCAGCTGGCGCAGCTCTTCTGCGCTGAACACCATGATGAGCGACTCCTTCACCGGAGTGCGGGTGGTCAAAGCCTTCGCCAAGGAGGACGAAGAGGCGGGGCGGTTCAGTAAATACGCCCAACGTCTCTCCGACATCAATCTTCACACCAATCTGATCGCGCTGACCACATTCCCCGTAGTCGGTCTGCTGATCGGTATGTCCAGTCAGGCCATCTGGGGCTTTGGCGGCATCGAGGTGATGGGCGGTCACATGACCTACGGTGAACTGACTACTTATCTGGGTTACACCGGAATGATCTTCACGCCCCTGAACTTTTTCTCTACCTTTACCAATCTGCTGACCGAGACCAACAATGCCGCGTCCCGTATGTTTGAGACGCTGGACACCGTTCCCGATATTCAGGAGGCTCCCGATGCGGTCGAGCTTCCTGCCATCCGTGAGAAGATCACCTTCGACAAGGTCTATTTCCACTACAATCCCAGCCGTACCATCTTAAAGGATATGTCCTTTGAGATCAAGGCAGGCGATCATGTGGGCATCGTGGGGCATACCGGCTCCGGCAAATCTACCGTAGCGAATTTGATCCTGCGAATGTACGACGTGGTCAGCGGCTCCATCTCCATCGACGGAACCGACATCAAGAAGATTCGAATCTCCGATCTCAGACGCAACATTGCCATTGTATCGCAGGAGATCTACCTGTTCCGCGGCACCATCGCCGAGAACATCCGCTACGCACGCCCCGATGCGACCATGGCAGAGGTCATCGACGCTGCCCGTGCGGCAGGCGCCCACGACTTCATCATGGCACTTCCCGAGGGCTATCAGACCGTGGTAGGTGGCGGCAGCCGTTCGCTCTCCGGCGGTGAACGCCAGCGGATCTCCATCGCCCGCGCACTTCTCCTCTCCCCCTCTCTGCTGATTCTGGACGAAGCAACCGCCGCTATGGATACCGAGACCGAGCGTCAGATTAGCGAAGCCATTGACCGCCTGATCGTGGGGCGCACCACCATCACCATCGCCCACAGACTTTCTACCCTGAAGAACTGCGACTATCTCCTTGCCATCGAAAACGGCGAGCTTGCCGAGATCGGTACCCACGAGGAGCTAATCGAAAAGCAGGGCATCTTCTACCGTCTCTACACCCTCCAGACCGAACAGCTGGAGCGGGTCAAATCGGGTCAGTGACCCGGGAAAGGATGTTTATGACTCCCGAAATCAACGATACCGTGAACGATCTGTTTCATCACCGCAAGTCGGTTCCGCTCACACCCGCAAACGCTACCTTCTTCCGATCCGAGGGCGGGTTGGTCAGTCTGACCCTCAGAAACGATGACGGCACCGAAGAGACCTTTGAACGGGTCGCCGTGATCCGTGCGTTTCCCATCACCAATCCCGACGACTTTCTTTCGGTGCGTGAGCCCGGTAAAGGCAGCGGACGCGGAGACGAGATCGGTCTGATCGAGACCATCTCTATCTTCGACGCTGAAACGATTGCCCTGCTGAACGAAGAACTGAACCGCCGCTATTTCATTCCCGAGATCACCAAGATCTATTCCATGAAGGAAAAGTACGGCTATCACTATACCGAAGCCCAGACCAGTGCCGGACGGGTGCAGTTCGTGATGAACAATCCCTCCAACAATATCCGCACACTGGAGGATGGGCGCGTGCTCATCACCGACACCGACGGCAACTGCTTCTGCCTGCCCGATCCCTCCAAGCTGGACAAGCAAAGCTACCGCATCATCGAGATCTATCTGTGATCGCCCTAACGCGAAAGGATAAACTATGAAACTCCAATATACCCTTCCCGATTCGCTGGAAGCGGCTCTGCGCCGAGTGGTCGGCGAAGAGGAGGTCCTGTACTCTCTGCCGTACGACGTGGAGGGTGACGCCTTTATCGAAGACGGCTTTTTGATCGTCACCCGCACAAAAATCCTGCGCGGTCGGGGCGACGAGATCGTCGATTGCAAGGAGCTTAAGTCCCTCTCGGATTTTACCGCCGAAAAGCTGTACGGCAGTGCCGGTCTTTACGCCAAGGAAAACGGTAAGACCATCCTTATTTGCCGATTCGTTTCGGGCAAGCATCTCGCCCGCTATTCGGTGGTCGCCCGCGCCTGCGAGGATCTGGCAAAGAATGCCTCTGCGCCTGCTGCAGAGAACGACGAGCCTGAGCAATACTGCCCCACCTGCGGCAGACGGTATCTGCGCGGCACACACTTCTGTCCCCATTGCCGTAAGAAAAGCGAGATCTACAAAAAGCTGTGGAATATGACCCGCGGAATGCGGCTGATGCTGCTCTTCCCCATCGTGACCACTTTGGTGGGGCTTGTCCTGCGCTTCGTACTGCCTGCCATCCAGCGGATCGCCATCAACGATTTCATCTATCCCGAAGAGGGCGTCGAGCGAGGCACAATGACCGGATTTCTGGTGGTCATCGCCGCCATCGTTTCGCTGGACATCTTCCAGCGTGCCATGGGCGTTCTGCAGGGGCGTATCTCCGCCATTTCCGGCAATCGCTTCACCCTGCAGCTACGAGAGCGACTGTTTGAAAAGCTCCACTCGCTGTCCATGTCCGCCATCAGCAAAAAGACCACCGGCGATATGATGGGGCGCATCAACGAGGATGTCAGCACCGTACAGAACTTTATCACTAACCTGCTTCCCGGATACGTTTCCCAGGTATTCTCTTTCGTCTTTGCGCTGGCGATCCTGATCTGGATGGATCCGCTGATGTGCCTCTTCGTCTTCGTTCCTCTTCCTATTGCGGTCTTTGCGATCCTGAAATTCTGGAAATATATGCGACAGCGCTGGCGTCGCCGCTGGACCCTCAGACGGCGTACCAACGAGCATCTCCACGACAGCCTGAACGGCATCCGTGTCATCAAAAACTACGGCAACGAGGAGCACGCGATTGGACAGTTCTCCCAAAAAGTGGATCATCAAGCGTCACAGGACGAGCGCACCGACAAGATCTTCGACACCTTCTTCCCCATCATCGGCTTCGTTCTGCGGCTGGGTAACTATCTGATCCTGTTTTACGGCAACTTCTTGCTGTTCGGCGGCGGAATGTCGGTGGGTGCGCTGAACCAGTTCAACAGCTACGCCGGCATTCTCTACGAGCCGCTGATGCAGATCAATCATATCCCCCGCAATATTACCGAGTTTATGACCTCTCTGTCCAAGATCATCGAGGTTCTGGAGGAGGAGCCTGAGATCAAGGATAAAGAGGAGCCCCGGGACATAAAGATCGGGGGCGATATCTCGGTCCGTGACGTGACCTTCGGCTACGACAGCTACAATCCCGTGCTGGAGCATATAAGCGTTGAGGTGAAAAAGGGAGAGATGCTGGGCATCGTTGGACACTCCGGCTCGGGTAAGACTACACTGATCAATCTGATCATGCGCCTGTATGAAACGGGACAAGGGCAGATTCTGATCGACGGCGTGGACATCCGTGACATCTCCCAGAACGCTCTCCGCTCGCAGATCGGCGTGGTACTCCAAGAAACGCTCCTCTTCTCAGGATCGGTTCGGGACAACATCCGCTACTCCAAGCCAGACGCCACCAATGCGGAAATCATCCGCGCAGCGAAGATGGCGAACGCACACGATTTCATCATGGCACTCCCCCAGGGTTACAACACCATTGTAGGTGAAAAGGGCTATTCCCTCTCGGGCGGCGAGCGGCAAAGAGTTGCTATCGCTCGTGCGTTGATTCATAATCCCGCTATCCTGATTCTGGACGAGGCCACCGCTTCGCTGGATACCGAGACCGAAAAGCTGATCCAAGATGCGCTGAACAACCTCACCGAAAACCGTACCACCATCGCCATCGCCCACCGTCTTTCCACCATGCGGGGTGCGGACAAGCTGCTGGTGCTGGATCACGGCAAAGTAGCTGAGTTCGGTACACACAAAGAATTGCTGGATCAGCGAGGGATCTATTATAAGCTGGTCATGGCACAGACCGAAGCAGCCATCGCCAAAGGCTGATCCATTCAAAAAACACCGCATTCCACGCGAATGCGGTGTTTTTGATTGAAATCATCTCTGATCCATAGGGATATACTTCTGCTCTTCCTTTACGTTGATATAAGCGGGACGGATGATCTTGCCGTTGTTCTGGATCTCTTCGATGCGGTGTGCGCTCCAGCCGGCGATGCGGGCAATAGCAAAGAGAGGGGTGAACAGCTCGCAGGGAAGATCCAGGAGACGGTAGATGAGACCCGAGTAAAAGTCTACGTTGGCGCTGACACCCTTGTAGATCTTCCGCTTCTCGCCGATGATCTCGGGGGCAAGCTCCGCAACCATTTCGTACAGCGCGTACTCTTCCTCGCATCCCTTTTCCACGGACAGATCCTTGGCACAGCTGCGAAGAATGTCCGAACGAGGATCGGAGACCGAATAGATGGCGTGACCAAAGCCATAGATGAGTCCGGCCTTATCAAAGGCCTGCTTGTCCAGAAGTCTCGCCAGATAATCCTTCACGGCATCCTTATCCTTGATGTTGACATTTGCCTTCATATCGTCGAACATCCGCACTACCTTGATATTGGCGCCGCCGTGACGGGGGCCCTTCAGAGAGCCCAGAGCCGCCGCGATGGCGGAATAGGTGTCGGTTCCCGAGGAGGTGACTACATGGGTGGTAAAGGTAGAGTTGTTACCGCCTCCGTGCTCGGCGTGCAGCACCAGCGCAAGATCGAGAATTTTTGCCTCCAGATCGGTATACTTGCCGTCCTCGCGAAGAATGCCGAGAAGGCACTCGGCAGTAGATAGCGAAGGATCGGGATGATGGATGAAGAGGCTTTGTCCGCAGTGGTAGTGCTGGTAGGATTGATAGCCGTAGACCGACAGAAGCGGGAACACCGAAATCAGAAACAGCGATTGTCGCAGGACGTTGGCAATATCGGTAGCGTCGGGATTGTCATCGTAAGCGTAAAGCGCCAGCACGCTTCGGGAGAGGATATTCATCATATCCTTACCGGGTGCTTTCAGGATCATATCCCGCACGAAGGAGGTAGGGAGCGTCCGACAGCTTGCCAGCACCGCCCGGAACTGCTTCAGCTCGTCCTTATTCGGAAGCTTGGAGAATAGGAGGAGATAAACCGCCTCTTCAAATCCAAAGCGTCCCTCGCCCATAAAGCCCTTTACCAGATCGCGGATATTGACGCCGCGATAGCAGAGCTTACCGTCGCACGGCACCTCGGTGCCGTCGGGCATCGTAACGCGGGCGCAGACATCGGAGATTTCGGTCAGGCCGGTGACAACACCTTTACCGTTGAGATCGCGAAGTCCGCGGTAGACGGTGCGTTGACCGTACATTTCGGTGGTAATCCCGTTATTTTGGCAGGAAAGATCAGCCATTGTCTTGATGTACCCATGGATGTCCGAAATATTCTTGTTCATAGATATCTCCTTTGTTCATAAAATGAAAAATTCATCGTTGCCCCTCCCGAGATCAATAGAATCGGGAGGGGACGATGCCTAATTTATTATATTATATCATTTTTCAAACAGAATTGCAAGACTTTTTTTCCGATTCCCGTGCAAAAAAGGGCAATTATGAAAAAATTTACATTTTCAGTGAATGATCCGAAAATTATAGCTCATTCGGCATATTTTACCGTAACACCACCCAACAGTCCGGAGGGGGATAGCTGCAGATTGCGGGAGAAATGATCCCTCACCCGCTGTGCAAGGGTGTTGGAAACTACCACCTCGGCATGATTCTCGCCGTCCTTCACCGCATCGGTAATGTCGAAAAGATAGGGGCGACTAATCCGGATGCCGCAGTCGATGCCGTTGAGGGTAAGTGTCGCATTCTGCCCTACTCTGCCCAGATCGAGGAAGATGCGGCTTCCCTTCTTCACTGCGTCAAAACAGAAGGTATAGCGCATTTTGCCCGAAAAGTCGGGGCGGAAGACAGGTGCGTTGACATTGAAGAAGTTCTCGAACCGACCGCAGGGATTGAACTTGCCAAGGTCGTCACCTTCGGCAAGGGCAAGCTCGAATGCGGGAGTAAGAGGAACGCTCTCGATAAGGGTCAGCTCGTCGGAAAGTCCTGCCCGGCTGCCGAAGATGACGATCTGCGACTGATTGGGGAGCAGCTCTAGCCGGAAGCTGCCGTCCGGGGTATGGCCGCCTGCCGAAATGTCGGTAAGCAGGTCGAGTCTTGCATAGTCCCCCGCACAAGGGAGCTTGACGGTGGTGTCGACCGTCTTTGCGTAGTCCTCGTTGGCGAACATGAAAATGTCATGCCCGTCGCGGACTGCGTGATAGATACGCAGGAAGGGATAGCCCTCCTCCACCTGTACGTCGGTCATGCCCTGCTTTTCCATCAGCGGAACGATGTCGTCGAGCTTGACTGCGGTGCCGTCAAAGTCCAGGTTCTCGGGCAGAGCGTCTGCAAACCAAACAGGAAGACCTGCCTCGTGAAGCGATCTGAGGCGCTCTGTCAGGACTTTCGGCAGATGGTCAGCAAAGGGGACGATCAGGCAGTCAAACCGCTCCTCGGCGATGGAAAGGCGATTGTCAACGACGCTGCCGGTGTTCAGGATGTCCAGAGACACGATGTCATAGTCGATATGGGCATCGTAGAGTCTGACGGCAATGGGCTCCATAGTCATGGCGTTGTTAAAGCGGCTCGCCCATTCGCCCTCCATGTGATAGAGGATCGCGGCGTTGGCTTTGTGGGTAGCACCCAAGAGCAGGTGCGCCGCCTTGTTGGTGTACGCCATCAGTGCGGAGAAGCCCTCGAAGCTGGGATCGTACCCTTCCGCGCCGAAGTGAGGCGGACAGTCGGGATCGGGGAATTTGGAGGTAAAGGCGTGGGGGACGAAGTGGTTGATACCTCGCACCAGGAGGTGATCCATCAGGTATTTCATCATGGTCGTGTCTTCGCCCCAGCCGTAGGCACCGAAGACCTCGCACATCGCCCGACCCTGCATGGCGGGAGCGAGATGTGCAAGGGAGGCTCCCATCTTAGCGAGAATGTAGTGGAAGAATTCACCGCCCGACACACCGGAGGAGCAGGTACTGGTGTGGATATAGTGATCCATTCCGGGCATTACTTGGTGAAGAACGATATCGATGCCGCTCATGTCCTGCCATTGCAGTGCGCGGAAGTAATGCCCCACGCCATAGCGCAGATGGCAGTTCATATCCTCGATAATATGTCCGATGTACTGCACACCGTGGGCGTGACACCAGTCGGCAAGCTGCCTCGTGAAGCACTCGCTGTAGAGATGAGTGATGGTGTCCATGTATGCAAAGCGGAGCTCCGCCTGCAGGTCGCCACCCCGATCGTCCTCATACCAGAGGAGATTCAGATGAGGGATGGGGTCAAAACCCAGCTTTTCCTTCATCATGGCAAGCACCGTCTCGTTCCATGGGAGCGCCAGCGCGTGCTTGCCGATCCTTGACTCGTAGAAGCCGAAATCAAAGCGCTGCTGTTTGTAGATCTCGTTGCCAAAGCAGGGCTCGTCCGAGAAAAAGCCTACAAAAGTCGTTCCGAAATAGTCTTTATAATGCTCCCAATGGCTCTGATAGACCGCCTCAATGAGTACACCAACCGATTCGGGATTGATCATATCAATATACTCGGGTCTGCCACCGGTTCGGGATTTATAATAGAAGAAGATGCGCCACACGCCTTCGGGGATGTCCCATGTGAGATAACCGTCATGGAGATGATCGGAAAGATCGATTCCCTCGTATTCGCAGGTTTCATAGAAATCTGCGTTGCGGCGGTAGGCGTATACGCCGAGCAGAATATTCTCCCCGTTCTCTCCGTTGTAGATCACCGAGGTGTCTGCGGCAGGACCTACCACGTCGATATGATGCTCGATCAGTTCCCATTGACGCAGATGGGGGTACTTTTTGGCGATCAGTCCCGCGGCGTGACCGGTGGGAAATTTGTCATCATCCAGAAGCCAGACCTGCATTCCCAGCTTCTTGGCTTCGCTGAGGATCAGATCCATATCCCGCCACCAGGTCTCGCCTACGAAGTCCGGATGAGGGCGGGATTCCACGCAGAGCGCGCGGCACCCGCTGTCATAGATCCGCTTCACCTGCTCGGGGATCTTTTCGTAGTGATCTCCGTGTTGCCAGTAAAAGGGGAACAGATAGTTGCTCTCGTTATGACGCAAAACGTCGGAAAGTCGCTTGTCCATATGTGCCTCCGTATCATTCAATATAATTCAATTATACCACATATTTGACGGTTTGGGCATACATTAATTGCTGTTTTACTGAAAATTATTGCTGAATTGCTCCTCTGCTCTTGCGAAGAAATCGAAAACTTGCTATAATAGAGTCAACGACTGATCGCAAGGAGGTTCCTATGAACAAGATCTATCTAGGCGCAAACTATTATCCCGAGGACTGGGACGAATCTTACATCGACGAAGACATCGCCAAAATGAAGGAATGCGGCTTCAACGTGGTCCGCATCGGCGAGTTTGCCTGGAAAAAGGACGAGCCCCAGGAGGGCAAGTTCGACTTTACCTGGCTTCACCGTGTGGTAGACAAAATGCGGGATGCGGGGATCGCCGTGATTATGGGCACGCCGACCGCTACCCCTCCCCATTGGCTTTATCGGAAATATCCCGATATGGCGTCCCTCTCCCCATCCGGTGTACGCACCTCTCACGGAGGGCGTCGGCACTGCTGTTCCTGCCATCCCGAGTATTTGCGATATTCTGCGATCATCGTGGAGAAGCTGGCGCAGGAGTTTGGTGATGATCCCGCTATCATAGGCTGGCAGATCGACAACGAGATCTATCCTTGGGAGCCGGGATGCACCTGTGAACATTGTCAGGACGCCTTCCACGCCCATCTTGCTGAGAAGTACGGTAGCGTGGAAGAGATCAACCGCGCGTGGAATCTGAACCTCTTCAGCCAAGCCTACGATCGGATCGAGGACATCCCCGTGCCTGTCAACACCTGGCACAATCCACATATCCGGCTGGAATGGAATCTCTCCCAGGCAAAGAATCACGTTCGTTTTGTGCATATGCAGTCGGAGATCCTGAAGAAATACACGGACGCTCCCATCGGTACCGATACGATGCCCGTCAATGGGATCGATTATCGCACGCTCAACGATCCTATGGACGTGGCGCAGTTCAATCATTACAGTACCGACCTGGTATCGGTTGCCATGTGGATGGACTACTTGAAGCACTTTTCAAAGATCCCCTTCTGGAACACCGAGACTCAGCCCTGTTGGAACGGTTCTACCGCTCCCGGAAACACACTACAACCCGAGGGATTCATCTATATGAACACCTGGCTACCTATCATGCTGGGCGGCGGAGCGAACCTCTATTGGCTCTGGCGCACCCATTGGGCAGGTCACGAGCTGATGCACGGCGCGGTGCTGGACACCTCGGGCAGATATACCCACGCAAACGGCGAGATCCGTCAGGCGGCGAAGGAATTTCAGAAGCTGGAGGATCTGCTCCTCTCGGCTCCTCCCGTCAGCGACACAGCAATCCACTTCTCCAGCCTCAACTGGAACATCCGCAAGAGCCAATCCATCAGCGACTATGCCGGAGACGACGGCGCGCCGATCCACGAATTTTACTCCAAGCTCCTGAAAGCGGGCATTCACGCAGATGTGATCGACGCCGCAGAGGAGATGGATCGATACAAGCTGATCTTCTCCCCCACTGCCTACACGCTGGAGGAAGCGAACTTTCGTCAGCGGATCACCAAATGGGTCGAGGACGGCGGCGTTTGGGTAGTCGGACCTCTCTCGGACATCCGTACTGCCATCGGCACCAAGTATCAAACCTCTCCCTACGGCTTCTTAGAAGAGCTTTGCGGTGTCCGCCTAGCTTACACTCTCCCCGATGACCGCGGACAGATCAAGCTAGTCAACGAACTGGGCGAAACGATCCGCACGGGACGCAGTTACGAGCTGTTCGATGACGGCAATTTCGAGAGCCTGCTCACCGTCACCGAAGGACATTCCGCGCTGATCGGTAAGCATTGCGCCCTCTCCTGCAATGTGGGAAAAGGTAAGGTCATCATTCTCGGCACATTCCCCGATGAGGTCGAGCTCGCGCGGATCGCTCAGAAGGCAGCAGGTATTGCGAGAGCGGAAGTACACTCCGTCACCGACGGCGCGATGATCACCAGACGAGCGGGCGGCGGACGAGAGTTTGTGATCGTTGCCTCTGTCAACGGAAAGGCTTGCGAGTACCGCTTCGAAGGTCTGCAACGGGATCTGCTGAGCAATGAGATATACGATGGTCTCATTCAACTGCAGCCCTATCAGGTTGCGGTTCTGGAAACCGTGAAGGAATAGAATCTGCCTCTGCCGATGATACGGCAGAGGCTTTTTGCGAAAATCTTTGCAAATATGAGGCTGATTGATTGACAGACGGGGGATTTCAATGTATAATATAGAAAAAGCCCCTAAAAGGAACGTGTACGAAACCATGAGAAAAATCTACATATACCCTAATCCCCGCAGGGTTGCCTGCCTTGTTGCCGCCCGTGACTTGGTGAGGCGGCTCACCGAAGCAGGTGCAGTGGTTACCGTCAGCGAATGCTGTAAGGACGTGCTGTCCGATCTGCCCAGCGCCTCACCCGTCGGTGCCGATCTGGCGCTGGTTCTGGGCGGCGACGGAACCATTCTCCGCTGTGCCATGGAGGTGCTGGATCTCTCGATCCCGATCCTGGGCGTGAATTTCGGCAATCTCGGCTATATGAGCGATCTCTCTCCTGAGGATCTGCCCGATGCCATCGAACGTCTGGTATCAGGCGAGCTGTTCGTGGAACGACGCGCTGTGCTGTCGGGACGGCTGGTGGACGACGACGGCACCCCCCTCTCCCACTTCCGTGCGGTCAACGATATCACTCTCTTCAGAGGCGATCAACCGGGACTTACCCGCACGGCGGTCCACATCAACAACACCTACATGGATACCTACCACGCCGACGGCGTGCTGGTCTCCACGCCCAACGGCTCTACAGCATACAACTTCTCTGCCGGCGGTCCTATCGTGAATCCCGCCGCGCGGAATATGATCCTGACTCCCATCTGCTGTCACTCCCTGCTCTCTCGCTCCATCGTGATGGCGGAGGACGATCTGATTCGTCTGACGCCCAAGGGTGAGACGCTCCCTCAGATCGCGGCGGACGGGATGACGATCCCTCTCCCCAGAGAGGCAGTGAGTCTGGAGGTAGCGCTCTCGAGCACACCCTTCCTACTGGCACGGCTATCCCGCGGTAACTTTTACGATGTGCTTCGCAGAAAGATGGTGCCGTCCCATGACTGAGCTGTACGCCCCCGCCGAGATCCGTGCGGCTGAAGCTGCCGCAATGGAGAACGGTGTCAGCGAGATTGAGCTGATGCGTAGGGCGGCCGAAGGGATCCTGCAAGCTCTGCCCGAGACAGACAAAACGATCGGCATCCTCTGTGGCAAAGGCAACAATGCCGGCGACGGCTATGCGCTGGCGCATCTGCTCTCCCGAGACGGGCGGTCGCCGATCCTCTATCGCTTTTCCGATAAACTTACCCCTGCAGCGGCGCATTACTATGAACTGTGCAAGTCGGACGGAATCGCTGAGCGCACGGCTTTGGAGGATAAGCCCTTCCAAGATTGCACGCTTTTGGTGGATTGCCTCTTCGGCACAGGATTCCACGGCAAGGTCACGTCACCCTTCCGGGAGGTCATCGAAGCGGCGAACGCATCTGGGCTACCCATCGTTGCCGCCGACATTCCATCGGGACTTTCCGCCGAGAGCGGACTTGGCGAAATCGCCATTCGTGCGACTAAGACCGTCGCCATCGGCGGATACAAATACGGTCATTTTCTTGGACGCGCCCGGGATCTATGCGGCGAGCTTACGGTATGCGACATCGGGCTGGCTCCGCTGTCCGATGCTGCGGTCGTCGAGGACAGTGACCTGTTTGCACTCCTTGCGCCGCGTCCGCATCACTCTCATAAGGGAACCTACGGAACGGTCACACTTCTGGGCGGCTCACTCCCCTACAGCGGTGCGCCGAGGCTGTCCGCGCTGGCGGCGGCATCGCTCCGCAGCGGGTGCGGCATTGCTCGGCTGGCACTTCCTGCGTGCCTAGCGAGTGCAGCGCTTCCCTATCTGCTGGAAGGCACCCTCTGTCCGATGCCTCATCGGGACGGTGGACTGATCTTCGATGAAGATGCGCTGGATGCGGCATTCAAGAGTGCAACCTCTGCCGCCATCGGGATGGGCATGGGACGCTCCGACGATATTGCTGAGATATTGGAGTGGGCGCTGGAGAATCTTTCGATCCCGCTGGTGATCGACGCAGATGGGCTGAACACTCTTGCAGGGATGGATCTGTCCATCCTTTCAATAACTAAATGTAACGTGGTGCTGACGCCTCATCCGAAGGAGTTCTCCCGTCTATCGGGGATCCCGATGAGCGATGTTTTAGCACACCCTATCGAATACGCTCGGTCATTTGCTGACAAGTACGGATGTATCATTCTGCTCAAGGGTACCTCCACGGTAGTCACCGACGGAAAGGACGTGCTGGTCGTCTCCCGCGGATCGGGCGGAATGGCGACTGCCGGCAGCGGAGACGTGCTGGCTGGCGTGATCGCCGCACTGCTTGCCTGGTCGCAGGAGGATCTGCTTCTGACTGTTGCCGCAGGAGCGCATATCTGCGGCGTTTCCGGTGAAATCGCCACCGACCGTGTAGGATCCATCTCACAGGTTGCGTCCGATACCGCAAGGGCGATCCCCGATGCAATCCTTGCGATCACGGGGAAAGTTCATACAAAATAATACGTTCTACAACTGTTTTCTACCCATCCTTTCTGCTATCCTGAAGCTGCTTCGGGACAAGCAGAAAGGATGGATTTTTATTGAAAGAAACAATGACGAAAACGGTTCCTGCTATGGTACTCTCACCTGTATTTGCCTACTTCGGTGCACTGGGATTTCCGATGATCCTGCTTCTTACGGTGATCATCTGTGACTATATCTCTGGGCTGACCGCCGCTTGGACGACTCGGTCGCTCTCCTCGCGGGTTGGCATTCTGGGGATCGTGAAAAAGGTCTGCTATCTTCTGTTGGTAGCGGTAGGCGTGATCATTGATCTGGTCCTGCAGAGCGGACTTGCCGACGTGCTTCCCTCTCTCTTCGGCGAGGGCTGTCATCCGGTTGCTCTGCTGGTGATCATCTGGCTGGTGGTGAACGAATGTCTGTCGATTCTCGAAAACCTCAGTGAGATCGGAATTCCCATGCCCGGCTTTCTCTCACGGATCGTCGCCAAGCTGAAGAAGTCGCTGGAGGCCGATACGCAGAATGTGAAGGAGGATACGGACGATGAGCAAAGTAAGTAAGCTGCTCTACACCGCCCTCTCACAGGTGGGCGTTACCGAGAACGGTCGAAACAACGTACCCTACAACACCTGGTACTACGGGCGTGAGGTCTGCGACAGCGCGGGCACGGGTGCCTACGCCTGGTGCGTGGTTTTTCTCAGCTGGTGCGCGCATCAAGCGGGTCTTTCGGCGGCGATCCCCAAGGAGAACAATGTGGGCGATCTGATGAACCATTACAAAAAGCTGGGGCGCTTCTATGAGCGGGATGCACGCGTTCCGGAGACGGGAGACATCATCTTCTTCCGCACGGCTTCGGGTACAGGCAGACACGTTGGTCTGGTGCTTGCCACCAACGGATCACGCGTGGCAACGGTGGAAGGCAATACCTCGGATGCGGTCAGATTGCGGAACTATTCCCTCTCCGACAGTACGATCACGGGGTGGGGAATCCCCAACTACGCGGCTTGTTCGATGGATTCAGTCGAGGCTTCAAGAAAGGAGGAGCTTGCACTGATAGAACTGAAACAGGGAGATCGTGGTGAAGCGGTGCGTGCATTGCAGATCCGCCTCTTGTACGAGGGCTACGACCTGGGCAATTTTGGCAACAAAAAGGACGGTGCCGACGGACAGTACGGTGGCAAAACCCGTGCGGCGGTGCTGGATTACCAGAAAAAGCAGGGGCTTGATGCCGACGGCATCGCAGGCGTTAAAACGCTGTCAAGGCTGTATGGGCTAAACTGAAAAAGAGCGGCTGATGCCGCTCTTTTTTCGTGATCCGCATCCGTTGGTGGACGGTGGGGATTTGATTATTTATTCTTCTGCTTCTTTCCGGTGGCGCGCAGAACTGCAACAACCGTGGGAGAGAGGATCGCCGATACGGCAAACTCTACCAGGAAATTGATGCCCGCAAGACCGGTAAGGATGTATGTGGCAACGTCCGCACCGCCTGCCCACGAGGTCAGCGTGTCCCGATAGAACAGTAGCATCGCAACGACAAAGATGCCAGTGTTAACCACAGGCGCCGACATAGCGGCAACCGTAACTGCAGCGGTACGATTCACCTTCTCCAACAGTTTGTAGACCAGCGACGCAACAAAGCCTGCAACAGTTCCTTTTCCAAGGCAAAGCAGAACAGTGAGAGCGGGATTGGCTTGGAATAACATATATCCGCCTACGTCTGTACCGTTTAACACGAATACGGTCACGACCACGCCGAACAAAAATCCAAGGATAGCTCCCCATTTCTTACCGAGCAGGCAGCCGCCCAGTACCACGGGGATCAGGGTCAGCGTGATGGACACAGGACCGATCTTGATGAAGGTACTGACTACCTGAAATACCACGACCAGTGCCGCCAATATTGCAACAAGCACCATATTGCGGGTCTGTTCGTGACGTTTAGCAATTCGATTCATACTTTCTCCTTTACTGCCGTCCTGCAATGCAGGTACGACGCAAAAAATCATTTATATAAGCGGCCCATGGAGCAGATAGCTCCTGCATCCTGCCTGCCCTGCCACCACAGGGTCACGCGGATGCCGAGTGAGCCGAATATACCAAGGTTATTTTTTTCGATTTCTCGAAAGCTGCCAGATCCGACGAAGTCCCTTCAGAGTCAGGTCTGGATCGTAGCGGATCTCGTTTTGGCAACCGTCGAGAAAGAGCGGGGCCGAACCGCCCGTAGCGACTACCGTGGGAGTGTCGGTCAACATCGCCCGATACTTGTCGATAAAGCCGTCCACCAGAATGGCGTTGCCCCAAAGCAGTCCCTTTTCTATGCACTCGGCGGAATTGTTGCCGATGGCAGGCTCCTCCTCTGTCAGCGGGGAAAGCGAGACCGAGGGAAGCAGAGCGGTCGATTCCTTCAGAAGCTCTGCGGATGCGCGAAGTCCGGGGAGGATGCAGGCGCCGCGATAGTATTTTTGCTCGTCCACCAGAGAGATAGTGGTCGCCGTGCCGGCATCGATAACGATCAGCGGCGCACCGTAAGCGGCGATGGCAGCGGCGGTATTGGCGACAAGGTCTGCACCAAGCTGTGTCGGATCATCGATGCGGATGCCGAATCCGGTCTTGACACCGGGACCGATGGTCAGTGCAGGGGGAAGAGAGAGCATCTTCAACGCTGATTGCAGAAGTCCGGTCAGTGCGGGTACCACCGATCCTATCACGCAGCCGGTGATCTCCTCTGTCTTCACGTTATGCAATGCCAACAGACCGGAGAGCGCAACTGCGTATTCGTCGGCAGAACGGGAGACCTTAGCGGATAGCTTGCCGCGGTAAAAGGGAGACTCTTCCCCGTCCCGGAACAGTCCCAGGGTGATATTGGAATTGCCGATGTCTATGCAAAGTAACATTGGTAGCCTCCCTTTTAGCCGATGATCACTATCATTTGCTTCAGTATAGCACATTTTCGTCTGTTTGTCAATCGGATGAACGGAACTTCGAAAAAATTCGCATTTCACGAATGTTCATACAAATTGCAACTGTTCCATACGATCGCGCCGTGCTATGATAGGTCTGCGAAGCATATCTACCCATTATTATGAGAAAGGATGAAAAAATGAGTACAATTGCACATACCGACCAGCTGACGCTGGATCTGTCGGCGATTCCCGGGAACCGATCCGATCTGACACTTTACGCCAAGCAGGAGGATAACACCCGCAGGGTCAGGATCACACTGCAGGAGAACGGCGAGGATTATCGGATTCCCGACGGCGTCGGCGTAATGTTGAGAGCGCTGAAGCCTGACGGTCACTTCGTGATAGCCGATAGTCTTTTCGAGAGCTGTTATGTCTATCTGACCTTCCCCCGTGAGATGCTGACCTGCGCCGGATGCGTCCGCGCTGAGATCTGTCTGACCGCAGGAGAAGAGATCTTGACCACCGCTACCTTCTATGTGGAAGTGGTTCCTACTGCGCTGTCCGATATCGCCAGCAAAAACGATCTGTCCGCACTCTCCAAGGTGCTGGATGCGGCTACTTTCCTTACCAAGCAGGCTCTGGTGCCTGTCGCCGTAGAAACCGTGGAGGTTGCTGACGGCTTTGAACCGGGAGCGATCTCTCCTTCTCTTCACGCAGTAGCTCCCGTGTGGCAGACCGACTGCTATATGTTCGAAGGATCGGGCGTACAGTATTCCAATTCACATTCGGCGTACGCCGCAGGCTATCACTATTTCTTCGACAGCGACGATCACTCGTCTTATTGCAAACTGATCGGCATCGGATCCAGCTGCACGGGTTACGTCCGTTACCGTCCGCTTGGCACATCGGGCGGACTGTCGGAAGACTTCCGCAATCTGCTGGACGGCTTGAACGTTGAAGGACGCGCACTTCCTACCGCAGACGAAGCTAAAAAACTCAAAGAGCTGGCTTCCGGTTTGTCTATCGCGGCCAACTCCTCGGTATATTATCTGGTAGAGATGACCGAATTGGCGATAATTCGGATCTGGAACGATTTATTCGTCAACTATCTGTTAAGGGGAAAAACAATTGATTTCGGAGACGGCGTGGAAAGACGCTTCGTCACCGTTGCCGAGCTGGAAGAGATCGACAGACGGCTCACCGCATTGGGCGGCTAAGACGAATATAAGACCGAAAGCACGGCTTTCGGTCTTATTCTACTTATTCGGGCAGGTTCAGCAGACTTCCGAAGTAGCGATCCGCCTCGGGTGTAATGTCCTGATCGTAACCGCCGCCGGAGCAGAGCGTCCATTCCCCGAAATAGATGCGGTCGCCCACGCTGTACAGATCTACTCGAACGTGGCGAAGTCCCTCGGAGAGCTTCTCTGCCGCTTCGAAGAGGCGGCCCAGATTTTGCGGACGGGGCGGGAGCGATTTGGGAGGCGCGTCCTTGGTGATGCGGTCGTATGGGAGCGCGTTCCACTCTCTGTCGAAGTAGTAGAAGGAGGGATATCCCTTCTTTCTTCCGACACAAACCATCACGAAGACCGGAGAGCCGTCGAAGCAATAGAACTTGTAGTCGGACAGCTCACCGTCGGTTCGACTCTCATCGGACAGATACGCCTCTGCAATCACGCGGGGGCGTATATCCTTGTAAAACCACTCGCGGGTACGGTGGTAATAATTTCGGGCAAGTCCTGCCGAAAGCTTCTCTACGGCGGTCTTGCGGTCGAGAGCAGACTTATCCTCGCAGACGATCACCGTTCCCGAATCGTGGGTGCATTTGAGCACGAAGCGGTCGGGAAGAGCATCCCAATCGATGTCCTCTGCACGCTCCCACACGCCCAAAGTGGGAATGATGGCATCATCGCCCAGAATCTTCCTTGCCTGCTCCTTGGCGGTGACTTTGTCAACCATTTCGGGATAGGCAGGATCAAGATCGTAAAGCTTGAGCCATTGGAGCTTTTCATTATAGGTAACGGGATGATCGAGATTGAGGGGATAGCCCATCGTAGCCTTCCAATAGCGGCGCAGATACGGGCGCGCCGGCATCCAGCGCAGGAGATCACGCCTTGCAAGCGCCAGGAAGATGCGGGAGAAAACGCTCATTTTTCCCCCTCCTCTCGGACGACCGATTCGACGGCATTCCGCAGGCGGGGTGCCCATACGGTGTAGTCGAATTTAGTTTTTGCCGTCTCGTATGCGCTAGCGGAAAGCGCTGCATATTCGTCATCGGTCAGCGTCAACGCACGGATCAATGCATCGCGGCAGGAGGCGCGGTCGCAGCCGTCGAAAACGACGGCGTTCTCGCCGTCAGTGAGATAGCCGTCTGTGTACTCGCCCACGCGAGAGGCGATGGGGACGACGCCGTGGCAAAGCAACTCGGGCACCTTGCTGGGAAAATTGGAGAGGGTCGTCTGGCTGATCTCTCTTGCGATGAAAAGATAATGCATGGAGCGGTAGAGGTCTACCAACTGGTCGTACTCCATCCATCCGTGGACGGTCAGCAGCTTTGCCAGCTCGCTTTGCTCGGCGGAGGTCAGCAAGTTTTCCAGCACCGTGGGCTTTACGCCGCAGAGATGAAATTCCATGTTCGCTTTGAGCACATCGGGAAGATCAATGATCGCGCCCAGCATCTCGCCCAGCGCATCCTTCATCATCCCGTTGGCGGGGAAAATGACGCGCCGCTTTCCCGTGGGCTTTTTGACGGGAGCGTATTCAGAAACATCCGCCATGGGGGGCAGGAGCATCATAGGCTTACCGGCGGGTGCCAAATAGTCGCGGATGGCTTTGCTGATGGGAAAGAGCAGATCTGCCTTCGGCAGACAACCGTCGTAGTATTTTTGATAGATGCGATACTGCTTCTCGGTAAAATGCTCCTTCGGAAAATGTTCTACGGGACATGCGGCGATACGGATCCCGAGCTTCTTTCGCAGTCCGAACAAGACGCGGAAGATCGCCACAGAATTGGTATACGCGAAGACCACATCTCCTTTTTGCAGATCGAGCTTTGCAAATGCCTTCCGCAAATAACGGGGATAAAACTGCACGTTCATCAGGTGGTGGACGATACGGTTTTGGGATTCGGGTCTAGGCAGATCGTGAAGCGGCATTCCCTTCCAGCCGCCCTCAGACTCGATCCGGGACAGATACTCCGGATTCTTCCAGACCATCAGCTCCACCCGATAGCCTGCGGCCTTCAGGGCAAGCGCCAGATATTGCAGATAATTGGACGCGGCACCCCCGCGGGGGTAGTCTACGTCCGAGCAAAGGATCACTTTACGCATAATGTCACCTTTCGGATTTATGGAGAGAGCGGCGCAGAATTTCGGTCAGCACCTCTCTGTGGGTCTCGCATTCCATATAATTGACGAGCCGCAGAAGGGCTTCCCTGTCGTACATATGGGCGAGCTTCCGTTTTTTGTAGCGTCCGCCGGTCAGCTTGTTGATGGCGCGGGGGATAAAGCCTGAAAAGTAGTTTCCCGACAGACAGGAGAGATAATAATCGGCATTTTCAGCCAGCATTTCGTCGTATTTCTTCAGATAACTACCGTCGGCAAGCGCAGCAGAGCGCATTCTCCAACCATCCAGGATTGCGGCAGCGTCGGCATCATTGGCAAGCGTGAGACGGTGACCCTCAAGCCGAAGAGGGATGGGATCTGCCGAAACGCTGTCGGCGGTGACATTTACTTCCAGTAACAGCGCGGTACACCACAGATCGCTCTGCTCATCGGGTAGATCAAAGTGGAAGTTGCCTTGTCCGTAGACGACGGTACTGCCGTTCACGACCTCCTCGCATCCGATACAATGGCTATGCTGGCAGATCAACAGATCGGCACCTGCCTTCACCAGATCGTGACAGCGCGCTCTCAGCTGAGGCGTAGGATATTGCCACATCTCCCGTCCGCCGTGATAGAGAACAACGACCCGATCACAGATCTCCTTCAGACCGATGACATCTGCAAGGCTGTCGGCGGGATCGAAGGGCACAGCCCCCGGCAGATCGGGCGCGGTAATCGAAAACTCGTGTTCGGCACAGCAGTAGATACCAAGGGTTACACCGTCTGCAGTAAACTTATATACACCGCTGCGATGGACACCTTCTCCCGCGCCTGCACAGGCGATGCCCGCGTCCGCGAGGGCGGTACGGGTGTCGGCAAGTCCCTCCTCGCCGTAGTCCAGAATGTGATTGTTGGCAAGGGTCACGAAATCGGCGCCTAAGGCTTTTAGTCCGTTGACGGCATCGGCGGGGGCGCGCAGAGCGGGGCCGCATTTTTCGATAGGCGTACCGCCTTCGGTCAGCGGACACTCCAGATTGAAAATACGGCAGTCGGCACTTTTCAGGAGCGCCGTTAGCGAGGGATCGATTACATCAGACAGATCACCGCTTCGATAAGCGGTTAGATTGGCTTCGGTTGGAACCAGATCGGCTCCGATATACAGCTTCATGTACGTTCCTTTCTGCGTCTGCCTTTGGCGTGCATCTCCACCGCATCACGGAGTACGGCTTCGAATCGGTCGGTGATGCCCGAAACCCCGTAGCGAACAGTGACCGATTTTGCACGGTCACCGACATCTTTGGCAAGCTCCGGATCGGCGGCAAGGGTCAGAACCCTCTGCACGAATCCGTCCATATCATCAGGAGCCACCAGATATCCGTTAACACCGTCCTCCACCAGATCGCGGAGTCCCTCGTGGCAGATGCGAGACACCGAGGGGAGGCCCACCGCCATCGCTTCGCTGAGGGCGTTGGGAAAGCCCTCATAATCAGAGGTCATCAGATAGATATCCGACTCGGAAAGGACAGCATGGGGGGTGTCGGTCTTGCCTGCCAGGGTGATAAACTCTCCCGCACCGCGCGCTTCGATCAGTGTGCTAAGACGCGCTTCCTCTTCGCCGGAGCCGTAGATGGACAGGCGGCAGGTGGGATTTTGTTCGTGGATGCGACAGAGTGCCTCGATCATCCATGGATAATTTTTTTGAGGATGGAGCCGTCCCATAGACACCAGCCGCACTTCATACTCGTGCTGCTCCCCCGCCGTGACCTTGGGAGTCAGAATGGGGTTGGGGATCACGCAGATCTTCTCCCGAACGCGGGGAGGATAGAAATCGGCAAATTCTTTGCACTGCACCACCAGCTTGTCGGCTTTTTTATAATATCGCTTGCGCAAAAACTCCCATTGGGGCTTCGCCTTTTCCTGAAAAGGATTGTTCCGCTCGGAGATCACCAGCGGCAACTTGCCGCCAATATTCCAGGCGGTCAGGCAATTGTATTCGGTGAGGAAGGACAGCACCGCATCGGGCGCGGTCTGCCGAATCAGCCGTTTTACCGCCCGTTTATAACGAAGAAGCCGTCCGATAGGAGTCTTGGCGGGCTCATTTTCCACCAGCGGATACTCGATGACCTGTACGCCGGTCAGATCGTGCTTGGGCAGATCGATGGCTCCGTTGAGCAGGAGAATCGTCACACGGTGTCCGCGGCGGCGCAGCTGCCCCGCCAGGATCTGGATCACGTTTCCCGCGCCGCCCCGGAAGGCGTCAACGATCAATAACAGTTTCATAATAACTCCTTGAACTTAGTCGCTTGTCACGCCGAACAGATCGGCGTAACCTTTGACACAGGCGGAAATATCGTACTTTTGGGCCTCCTTCACCGCCGCGGCAGACATGGAGGCGCACAGCACAGGATCGTCCGCCAACTTACAAAGGGCTTTCGCGAGAGCATCTAGATCGCCTATATCGGTCAATAAGCCCGTTTCTGCCGTAACCACATCCACCGTTCCGCCCGCGCGTGTTGCAACAACGGGCAGTCCGCAGGACATCGCCTCCAGTACAGAGAGAGGGAGTCCCTCATACTCGGAAGTCAGCATAAACAAATGTGCTTCGTTGAGATGCGTCTCCACGTCCGATACGATACCCGGAAGCTCCACCGCATCTAAAAGTCCCAGCACAGCGATCTGCTCCTCCAGTTGCGGGCGCATGGGACCATCTCCCAAAAGCCGCAGTCTGCTGTCGGGGTGGCGTTTGTGAAAACGGGAAAATACTTCCAGCATCAGACTCTGTCGCTTCTGCTCCTCCATCCGCCCCGTAGAGACGATGGTGAAGGGAGAGGCGGGACGGTCAGCATAAGGCATTGTGACCTTAAAGCGTACGGTGTCGATGCCGTTGACCACGGTGGAGATCGCATCCTCCGGGATATGATAAAGGTCGGAGATCGTCTTTCGACAATAAGGAGAGATGGCGATCGGCGTGAAGCGGCAATGACGGTACGCCCATTTTTCAAAGGTACGCATCATACCGGTCGCCTCCCGTTCGGCCACGTTGTGCACCGTATGGAAGCAGCGGGCGCGGGAAGCGCGGGCGGCGGGCAGGACGTACGGGAGCGCCATCAGATGGGTATGGATCACGTCGGGAGCCAGCTTTTTTACCACTCGCTTGACCTCTCCGAAAAGCTTCAGCGACTTTTTCGCCTGCTTTTCCAAGAAGATCAGCGGAATGCCGCTGTCCTCCGCCAGTTTGGTGAAAACGGTATTCTCACGGGGATAGAGGCTGAGAATGGTCACGTCGGCACCCAGCTTTGCAAGCCCGATCGCTTCATCCAGCGCCAGCTTTTGCCCGCCGCCTGTGCGCAGCTGGGGTAATACGATGAGAATTTTCATAGATCGTTCCTATTTCGTGACAGCCGCCGTATAGGCAGCGGCGTACTGCTTCAGAATGATGGTATCGGTGTAATTTTCCCGCACCTTGCGAATGCAGAAGTCGGACATCGCCTGACGCCGGAGGGCGTCTTCGATTAACTCGGCAAGTGCGGCTTTCAATGCATCCACGTCGGAGATGGGGATGACAATGCCGCCCTTCCCCTCTACCATATCGGCGCTTGCCGCCCAGTCTGTAACGATGCAGGGGAGCCCTGCCGCCATGGCTTCGGTCAGGGAAACCGAAAAGCCTTCGCTGGACATTCTGGAGCAGAAGAGGAAAAGATCCGCTTCGGTAAGTGCCTCCAGCACGCGCTTGCGCTCCACCACTCCAGTGAGGGTGACATTGACAGGCTTCTCAGCCGCCTCCACCTCGGGAGCGACTCTGCCCATCAGGATGAACTCCACCTCTGGAAAGGACTTTGCCGCTTCGATGATGTCCAGGCAGCCCTTCATTTCGGCAACGCCGCCGGTGTAGAGGGCTTTTTTCACACGGGGAGCGACAGTTCGTCCCTCAGAAATATATTCGGATTCAATGAAATTGGGAATCAGGCAGACTGGTTTCTTCGTCCGCGCTCGCGCGTAGTCTGCCGAGGCTTTGTTTAGGACAATCACGCCGTCGGCCTTTCGGGAGAGCCGCTTGAAGAAGAACCGTTTCCCTCTCGACCTGATCTCGTTCGGTAGCGTGCAATGGTATTCGATCAGAAATTTCCGTCCACGCAGGTGAGCAATGGAGGCGCTGACCCACTCTCGGAACATCCCGGGAACGGTAGCGCTGGTGTTAGCGTGGACGACCTGCGCTTCTTTGTCCGAGAGGGTCTTCCACAGATTACGCCAGATGCCGAAGGTACGGCGCACCTCGTCCCAAAAGCGGAAACGGGTGCCTTCGCCGTAGACTTCACGGGGGCCGAGGATCTTCTCATCCACCGAAAGGAGCGTCCAGCCGTCGGGAAACTCTCGGTGCAGAAGGCTGTCTGCCCAGCTTGCGATTCCACCCACGGGGGGAGGAAGAGGTGCCATCAGAACCGCCTTCATTGGGAGGAGCTCTCCTTATCCATGTGATAGGAGCGGTACCACGAGGCAAAACGGGCAAGTCCCTCCGAGAGAGGCGTTGCCGGCTTGAAGCCGAAGTCGCGCTCCAATTTGGAGGTATCGGCATAGGTCTGATAGACGTCGCCGGGCTGCATGGGGAGATACTCCTTCTTCGCCGGCTCGGTGATGATGCCTTCCTTCATCAGGCAATTCTCCAGAATGGAGATGAAATCCATCAGACTCTCGGGACGGTTGTTACCGATGTTATAGATTTCATAAGGCACGCCCTGTTCGTTGGGCTTTGCGGGCGACGCCATCACACTCAGGATGCCGCGGACGATGTCATCCACATAGGTGAAGTCGCGATAAAGATCGCCGTTGTTGTAGATTTTGATGGGTTTTCCTGCCACCATTAGATTGGTAAATCCGAAATACGCCATATCGGGTCTGCCCAGCGGTCCGTAAACCGTAAAGAAGCGCAGTCCCGTTGCGGGGATACCGTAGAGCTTAGCGTAGGAATGTGCCATCAGCTCGTTGGATTTCTTGGTAGCGGCATAGAGCGATACGGGATTGTCCACCATATCCGACTCGGAATAAGGCACCTTTTCATTGGAGCCGTAGACCGAGGAGGAGGAAGCAAACACCAGATGCTCCAGCCCAGCTCCATGGCGACAGGCCTCCAGGATGTTATAGAAGCCGATGAGATTCGACTGAATATAGGCGTCGGGATTAGTGATGGAATAGCGCACGCCTGCCTGCGCCGCCAGATTGACTACGATCTGCGGCTTGTATTCGGCGAAAATCCCTTTGATCAGATCGGCATCTGCCAGATCGCCCTTGATAAACGTGTAGGTGCAGGAGGACGCTTGGACATCCTCCGCCAAGAGACGAAGTCGCTCGTCTTTGAGGGCAGGATCGTAATAATCGTTGAGATTGTCCAGCGCTACGATTTTGGCGTCGGTGCCGCCGGCAAGGAGTGTGCGGATTAGATGAAATCCGATAAATCCTGCACCGCCGGTGACAAGGATGGTCTTTCCGTTAAACTGTTTCATAGAATTCTCCTGTATTCTCACTCAGTCTCTGCCGAAGAGATCGCGGGTGTAGACCTTCTCCTCCACGTCAGAGAGTGCGCTGTCCCAGCGGTTAGCCACGATGACCTGGCTCTCCGCCTTAAATTGGTCGGGATCATTAACCACACGGCTACCAAAAAAGGTGGAGCCGTCGGGGAGAGAGGGCTCGTAGATGATCACTGTAGCACCCTTGGCCTTGATGCGCTTCATCACGCCCTGAATAGAGCTTTGACGGAAATTATCGCTGCCGGTCTTCATGGCAAGGCGCCAGATGCCGATGACCACTTCCCTCTCCTTGACGCTGTCGTAATAAGCGGAGGCTTCGTAATAGCCTGCCTTTTGGAGGATACGGTCTGCAATGAAATCCTTACGGGTGCGATTTGCCTCTACGATTGCGCCGATGAGATTTTCAGGCACGTCACGGTAGTTGGCGAGCAGCTGTTTGGTATCCTTGGGCAGGCAGTAACCACCGTAGCCGAAGCTGGGGTTGTTATAATGACTGCCAATGCGAGGATCCAGCCCGATGCCCTCGATGATCTGTTTGGTATTCAGCCCACGCATCTCGGCGTAGGTGTCCAGCTCGT
>JAFTPF010000047.1 GCA_017463445.1 Clostridia bacterium | reverse complement strand
CCCTTCCGTTGGCACCAGCCAAGGAATGGGGTAGGAGGTCTGGAGGAAGGGGAAAAACTTCGGCGTTTGAGATGGCTTTCCCCTTCCTCCAGTTCTTGAAACGATTTTGTCTATACTCTGAGCCGACGGCAATGCCGTCGGCTTTTTGTTGCTTATTGATTATTCGTCGTCCTCTTCTTCGACCTTGGGATGCACGTGAACGAGTAGCCGTTCCACCCGCATCGCATCTACCTTGAGGATGGTGACAGTATAGTTTTCGAACTCGAAGCGGTCGCCCTCCTCGGGGAGCTTATCCAGCATCTCGGTGACCCAGCCGCCTGCGGTGGTGTATTCGCTCTCGACGGTGCTGTCGTCCAGCTCGATCAGATCAAAGAAGTCGTGGAGGTTCATGGAGCCTTCCACCTCAAAGCCGTCGATGCGCTTGACGAAATCGCTCTCGAACACGTCTGTCTCGTCGAAGATGTCGCCGACGATCTCCTCAACGATGTCCTCCACCGTCAGGATGCCCAGTGTTCCGCCGAATTCGTCCAGCACCACCACCATTTCGCAGTGCTTTTCCCGCATCTCTTCCAGAATGGAGGCGATAGCGCGGGTCATATGCACATACACAGGGGGCTTCATCAGCGCACGGATGTCTACGTTGTCGGCGCCCACCTCGAAGCAGGCTTCCACGAAGCGCTGTGCGGACAGGATTCCCACGATGTGGTCGAGATTTTCCTCGTACACGGGGAAGCGGGAGAATTCCAGCAGATCACGGTCGGCAAGCAGCGAAGCGGGGCTGTCCTCGATATCAAAGGCGAGGGTGTCCACGCGGGGGGTGAGGATGTCCTTGGCAGTCAGGTCGGCAAACTCGATGGAGGCGCGGACCAGATCGCCCTCCTCCTCGGTGAAGTTGCCGGACTCCTCCATCTCGTCCACGATGGTTACCAGCTCCTCTTGAGTGACGGTGGGCGCTTCTTCCTTGGGCGTCCAGATGGGGGCGAGCCTTTTCAGCGCCCAGTCCACCACGAAGACGATGGGATAGAATACCCGCATCACGATCCGCAGGATGGGGGCAACCTTCAAGACCAGCTTGTCGGCAAACTGCGCCGCGATGATCTTGGGCAGGATCTCGCCGCAGATGAGCAGGAGCAGCGTGATAACGACCGTAGCGGCGGTCTGCGCCAGAGACTCGCTGGAGATCAACATGGCGGCGATCAGGGTGCCGAGGGTAGAGGCTAAAATGTTGACTAAGTTATTGGAAAGTAGAATGGTAGAAATGGATACACCGAAGTGATCCAGAATGTATTCTGCAATCTTAGCACGGCGGTCACCCTTTTCGGCGGCGGACTTTAACCGCAGTTTATTGGAGTTGGCAAACGCCGACTCGGTCCCCGAGAAAAAGGCGGAGCAGAAGAGCAGTAGCACAATGGCAACGCTCATAATGAGGATAGTCACGGTCATACCTTGACCTCCTCTCCACCGCCCAGGACTCGGTCGGACTCGTCGTAGATATCGCCCACCAGCTCCTCCAGCACGTCCTCCAAGGTCAGGATACCCAGCACCCGCTTATCCTCTGCCGAGCGGACGAAGACCATGTGGCACTTCTTGCGGCACATTTCCTCGAAGGCTGTGGAGAGCAGGGTGGCGGTGGTGACGTAGACTGCAGGGGAGACGAATTTCTTGGGATCAGCCGCTTTTGCGTCGTTTCTCAGCACGGCAAGGAGATATTCGCGGGAGCGCAAAAATCCTGTGAATCCAACGCCGTCCGCCTTGCGAACGGGTACGCGGGAGTAGTGAACCTCCAGAAGCTCGCGGCGAAGGACCTCGGGATCTGCCGAGAGCGATACCGACACTACGTCCTCGATGGGTTTGTAGACGGTTTCTACGGTCAGATCGGAAAATTCCACGGCAGAGCGGATGATCTCGCTCTCCTCGGGCTCCAGGATGCCTTCCTCCTCGCCGCTGTCTACGATGTCCACGAAATCGTCGTCGGTCAGGGCGGAGGGATCCTCCTTGGAGATCCGTTTCTTGAGGAAGTTTGTGAATCGGGTGAAAACGAAGGTGAGAGGGAAGACCAGCTTCATGTAGACCGAGAAGACCCGCGCGATGCCCATAGTATAGCCGTCGCAGTTGACCTTGGCGATGTTTTTCGGCACCGTTTCGCCGAAGATAAAGACGATCAGCGTGATAGCGACGGTGGAAACGAAGGAGCCGAGGCTCTCGTCTCCCGAAAACAGGTCGATGAACAGGAAGGTGCCTACCGAGGCGATCAGCGTGTTGACCACGTTGTTGCCCACGAGGATGGCGACGATGGCGTCGTCATAGCGGTCCAGGATCTTTTCGGCGTGGCGGGCTCGCTTGTTGCCTGCCTCCGAAAGCTGGCGGATACGGAACTTATTGCAATAGGAAAATGCGGTCTCAGTGGCAGAAAAGAGCGCACTGAACAGGATGAGGACGCAGATGAGAATACATCGGGCAGGATTGCCCATAGACAAAAATCACTCCTTCGGGTCGGGGGGCGGCGGCAGCGAGGGAGACGGGATCGGAAAGTCGGGGCTGCCGTTGCAGTCGGAGACTGCGGCGAATGGGTACACTACACCAGAGTATACAAATCTAATTGTATCACAGAGCCTATGGAATGTCAAGGGATTTTTTCGGAAAATAATTCTGAAATAATTATGTTTTGGTGCAACAAAATCCGCTTTTGGGGGATTTTTGGGTATAAGCAAGATTTGAGATCTGTTCTTGACAGATCTTGGATCGTGTGATATACTAACATCAGATGAAAAACGGAGGAAATATTTATGAAAAAAGCACTCACCCTTCTGCTGCTTGCCGCAATGCTGACCGCGCCGCTGGCGGGATGCGGTGAGTCTGCCGGCACCGATGACGAGACGGCGAAGACCACCACCGCAAGCACTGAAAAGGACACCCCCGCAAGCACCCCTGCCGGCACCGACGACAACATCCCCGAATACAACCCCGACGAGGCTAATCCTGCATCGGATTTTGAATATGAGGTAGGCGAGGATGGCGGGATTACCATCACTAAATACATCGGCACCGACACGGATGTGGTCATTCCCGAGAAGATTGAGGGGAAGAGCGTAACAAGAATAGGTGAAAACGCATTTTTGAATAACAACACAATGGTTTCAATAGTTATACCGAATACGGTTATAATGATATGTCAATCTGCGTTTCAATCGTGCGGTGTTCTAAAAACTGCTGATTTGTCTGACAATTTGACACAGATAGAGTACGGTGCATTTGTGAATTGTCAAAGCCTTGAATCAATTGTGCTGCCCGATTCCCTCTGCAAGCTCGGTGAGGAAGCTTTTAGCAACTGTTCTGCGCTCAAAGCTATCAATATTCCAAATAGTGTTAAGGAATGGGGGCGCGGAACATTTATGAATTCGGGTATTATAACGGTAGATTTAGAGGACGGTCTTGAAACGATTGGAGATCATGCCTTTGCTTATACCGATCTCCAAAAAATTGTTTTGCCTGATAGCATTCAAGCTATCGATTATATGGCGTTTGCGGCGTGCGCTCAATTGGAGTCGGTTTCCCTTAACGAAGGATTAACTTATATTGGAAACAGTGTGTTTGGTGGCTGCAAAAAGCTCGAAGAGATTATGATTCCAAGTACAGTTATAAAAATGAATGAATGGGCATTAGCATCTTCCTCGCTGGAAAAAGTTTTTTTCAAAGGGAATGCCCCCGACAAGTTTATTAATGACATATTGAGAGTTGAGGATCCTACTTTCACCGTCTACTACCACGAAGGCGCCACCGGCTTCACCTCTCCCGAGTGGAACGGATATAAGACCGAGATTTGGTGAGTTTCAACGGTTTAGAGGTCGAAACAGCGAATAAATTCTATCGAAATCAAAACTCCCCCTCTTGCAAAAAGAGGGGGAGTATGTTATAATGTGTCTGTTAATCTACAAAATCTCCTGCCGCGGACGGCGACCGATTCGTTGGCAGTGTATATTCGGAGGACATCCATGAAAGCAGTTATCACAGTTACCGGCAAGGACGGCGTGGGCATCGTTGCCAAGGTCAGCACCGAGTGCGCAAAATACGGCATCAACATCATCGATATCTCCCAGAGCGTTCTGCAGGACTATTTCGCTATGATCATGATCGCCGACATCGACGGTCTCAACGTAGGCTTTACCGATTTTGCCGATCAGATGAAGGTGCTGGGCAAAGCGAACAATCTGGAGATCCAGGCAATGCACGAAGACATCTTCAACTCTATGCACAAGATCTGAGCGGAGGACTTCACAGGCTATGCAAATGTACCGTAACGAGGACATCCTCGAGACTATCAATATGATCCGGAACGAAAATCTGGACATCCGCACCATCACCATGGGCATCTCGCTCTTCGACTGCGTCAGCGACGACAACGGGCGGCTCTGCGACAAGATCTACGACAAGATCACCCGCACTGCCGAGAATCTGGTGAAGACCGGCGAGGATCTGGAGAAGATATACGGCATCCCGATCATCCACAAGCGGATCTCTCTGACCCCCATCTCGCTGATCGGCGGTAATTCCACCCCCGACGGCTATGTGAAGATCGCCAAGACCCTGGATCGGGCGGCGGAGAATCTGGGCGTCAACTTCATCGGCGGCTACGGTGCGCTGGTGCAGAAGGGAATGACCCGCGGCGCGTCGGCTCTGCTGGATTCCATCCCCCAGGCGCTGACCGAGACGGGGCGGCTTTGCTCCTCTGTCAACGTTGCCTCCACCAAGGCGGGCATCAATATGGACGCTATCATCCGCTGCGGCGATATTATCAAGGAGCTGGCAGTTCGCACCAAGGATCAGGACTCCATCGGCTGTGCCAAATTCGTGGTCTTTGCCAACGCGCCCGAGGATAACCCCTTCATGGCAGGCGCGTTCTGCGGCATGGGCGAGCCCGAGTCCGTCATTAACGTAGGCGTATCGGGTCCCGGCGTAGTGGCGTCCGCCATCAAGAGAGCAGGGGACTGCGACCTGTCCGAGCTGGCTGAGGTGGTCAAAAAGACCGCCTTCAAGATCACCCGCGTTGGTCAGCTGGTTGCTCGCGAGGCGGCGAACCGTCTGGGCGTACCCTTCGGCATCATTGACCTTTCGCTGGCACCCACTCCTGCCATCGGCGACAGCGTGGCGCGCATCCTGGAGGAGATGGGTCTGGAGCGTTGCGGCGGCTGGGGAACCACTGCCTGTCTGGCACTGCTCAACGACGCCGTCAAAAAAGGCGGCGTGATGGCGTCCTCCCACGTTGGCGGACTGTCGGGCGCATTCATTCCCGTGTCCGAGGACGAGGGCATGATCGCCGCCGCCGCGTCGGGCGCGCTGACTCTGCAAAAGCTGGAAGCCATGACCGCCGTCTGCTCGGTAGGTCTGGATATGATCGCCATCCCCGGCGACACCTCCGCCGACGTGATCTGCGGTATCATCGCCGACGAGATCTCCATCGGTGTGGTGAACACCAAGACCACCGCCGTCCGCATCATCCCCGCCTACGGCAAGAGCGTGGGTGACTCGGTCGAGTTCGGCGGACTGCTGGGCGAGGCTCCCATTATGCCCGTCTCCACCGACTCTCCCGCCCGCTTCATCCACCGCGGCGGCAGAATTCCCGCACCGATTCATAGTTTGAAGAATTAACCAAGGGCTCCGCCCTTGGATCCCGGCAGGAACCTTCTTGAAAGAAGGTTCCTGCAACTCCAAGAACTTTTGAATGCCCGGAAGAATGGCTTCGCCATTCTTCCGGCGTTGTGTTTACAGGACACCAACGTAACATACTTGCGGGGCCGGATTTGATTGCTGGGACGCAACCCCCTCCCGCTAACTCACTCTCTCTGAAATGCACAAATATACTCTTGCACATTTGTGCAAACATCTGAAAATAACCGAGCGCTCCCCGTGTCTCTTGACAGGCGGTTGAGAATAATGTATAATATAAATGAACTGAAATTATACCAAATAAATAGATTGTACGATTGGCAAAGGAGGCAGGTTATGAAGTTAAAAATGGTACGCATCCGGGATATTCTCGGGAAGATCCTGATCGTGCTCACCGTGATCGCGGGTGCATTGCTGTCGATCGTCGCTTCGGTTGACGCCATCACTTCCTACGGCTGGACAGAAGAGATGCGAAATCTCGATTATTTCTCTCTGTTCGTTTATGATAAGACCGTTGAATTCGACGACGGTTCGGTTTACGAGACCGTTCCGATTCCCGAGGGGGTCAACAGGGATACGTTCGGGCAGGCGATCTCCGTCCGCAAATACGATGACATCAAGATCGGCTATGGAGAGCGGCGCTATCTGGTCTATCGCGATCCTTTGCAGACGGGGGAGGACGTGGTGTTTCTGCTTCCGCTATCTGACCTCCGCGGTTTTTGGACCGACACCGCCGCGCCCTTTGCCTACTACGCCCGGGAGGTGAGTGCGGAATGAAAACTACCCTGCAAAAGATCTATTTTGGCTATGTTGCCGCCGCGTCTTTGCTGACTTTGGTGCTGGCGCCCCTTTCGATCCTCTTGGAGAGAAGCTGGTATCACGATTTTGTCTCGCCCGTCTATTTCTGGGGCGAATTGCTTTCCGCGGGCATCGCGTTGGGAGAGTGGGGAAACGTCCTGCTTGCCGTTTTATTGCTTGTCGCCGTTGCCGCAGGTGCGATTTTGGGACTGCTCGGCATCCGCAAGTGGGCTGCCGCGCTGATCCTGCCGATTCTCGGCGGAGGGGTGCTTCTGCCGCTCCTGCTTCTGCTACTGGGGCTTGGTGTTGGCACTCTCCTGAATGTAAACATTGCGTTCTGCCTTTCTCCGGTGATCAGTGTTGCGCTCCTGATTTTCTATTTCTTGCTAATGCAACAACGATAACGGTAAACCCGCACGAAGAATTTTCTTTGTGCGGGTTTTGACGTGGTACGGTCGGGCGCGTTGCATGGATGGGTTGGCATCATCGACAAAATTCGGTTGCGGAATTGTGCAGTGTGACGAAAAAAAGGACTTTGTGACAAATTTGTGTAAAATGTGTTGTATTTTTTTTAATTTGTGTTATAATGAAACCGTATAAATGCGCTCAGGCGGGACGTCCGCCGCTGTAGGAGGCCTCCGATGTATGACTTGCAAAGAGCGGATCTGTGGAAACGGATCTCCGCGTGGTTATTCGATATCATATTGTTGGTGATCGCGGCTGTCGGAGCGGCGCTTCTTTTGTCTGCCGTGCTGGGATACGACTCCTACTCCGGTCAGCTTGAGGACGTTAAGCTCCGCTGTGAGAAAGAATACGGCGTGGAGTTGGACGTTTCCGAGGCGGAATACGACGCCAAGACCGAAGAGGAACGGGCGCTTTACGACGAGGCGTACTCGGCGTTTTCCCACGATGAAGAGGCAGTTCACGCTTACGGGATGATGGTCAATCTAACCTTCCTGATCGTGGTGTTTGCCATTCTCTTTGGCACGCTGCTCTTGGAATTTCTGGTGCCGCTTCTGCTCGGTAACGGGCAGACGGTGGGTAAGAAGATCTTCGGCATCGGTGTGATGCGGGAAGATGGCGTAAAACTGACGCCAATGCTTCTCTTTATCCGCACGGTGCTGGGCAAATATACAGTGGAGACTATGATCCCAGTGATGATCCTCCTGATGTTCTGGTTCGGAACGATGGGCATCCTCGGGCTGATCCTGATCCTGGCGATCCTTGTGGTGCAGGTCGTGATGGTGTTTGCCACCCGCGCCCGCACACCCATCCATGACAAGCTGGCGCATACGGTGACGGTGGATCTTGCCAGTCAGAAGATTTTCGACACACCCGAAGATCTCTTGGCATATAAGCAAAGGATCCACGCAGCAAGAGCGCAAAACGCTGATTACTAAGCTCAAAATCACAAACAGGGGTACCCCTGTTTTGGAATAGTGCTATGCACTATTCCAAAATCAATTGTCTGATCTTTACCTTATTACATATTCTCATTTGCGAGAAAGGAAATACATATGAAAGTTGAACTACAGAATCTGACCAAGATCTTCCCCAGTCGGAACAAGAAGGCGGGCGAGGAAGTGGTTGCGGTCAACAACTTTACCTTCACCATTCCCGACGGCAAGTTGATCGGTCTGCTGGGTCCCTCCGGATGCGGTAAGTCCACCACGCTGTATATGATCAGCGGCCTGCAGAAGCCCTCCGGCGGTAAGATCTTCTTCGGCGACGACGACGTGACCGAGTTGGCGGCAGAGAACCGCGGCGTGGGTCTGGTATTCCAGAACTATGCGTTGTATCCGCACATGACCGTCAAGCAGAACATCCTGTTTCCCCTGCAGAACCTGAAGGGCGCGGACAAGCTGACCAAGGATGAGATGCT